>JALYJW010000088.1 GCA_030775085.1 Acidobacteriota bacterium
GTCCCCTCTCCCCATTGCAGCCTCACCGCAATGGGGAGAGGGTTAGGGTGAGGGGCGGCTCTCGCGATACGTTCCGGGTCAGCTGAGCCCATCGTCCTTCCTCAGTCCGGCGGAGTCCAGCCGTCGGGAATCGAATTCACGTTGAAGTTCGGTACGTCGTAGTTGTTGGCGATGAGGTAGATCCAGAGTTGCAGCGTGAGGCGCTTGCCCGCGGAGAGGTCGCGGGTGATGGGCATGGCGTGGCTGCTCTCGACCGCTACGCCGGCGTCGATGGCCTGCCAGATCGAGGAGATGTTCTGTGCGAACGCGGTCTGGTTGCCGAGGTTCACGAACTCCAGCATCACGTTGAAGATCATGTCGTAGACGTAGAGGATGTCGTTGTAGATGAAGGTCCAGGCCTGCGTCTGATTGCCGCCGTTCGAGTTCCAGAGATCGACGAACTGCTGCGGCACGGCGTTGTCGGCCGGCAGCGCGCGCACGGTGGCGTAGAACGCGTACGTGATCGATCCGTTCGTCGTCTGACACCGCCCGAGGAGCGAGATCGGAGGTCCGGGAAGCATCGTGCCGGAGTAGGGGAAGAACGCCAGCACCGCGAAACCCGGCGCCACCCACTCGATCGAGGCGCTGGCCACGCCGGTCTGGTCGCTCGTGACGATCGTGACCGCGGTCGTAATGCCGCCCGACATCGCGGTTTGCAGGTTGCCGCTCGTGAACGCCACCAGCGGCGCGCCGTTCGTCGGAATCAGCGAGAGATTGTGGTCGTACTGCGCCACCATCACGTTCGTGTTCGGACTGATCGCGCCGAAGTTGTAAACCGAGATCGGGAAATCCGCCTGACCTCCCTGATCGACGTAGATGCCGCGGCTGTCGGTCTGCGCCGACAACTGTTCTTCGAGCAGCGCCACCTGTCCCTGCACCTGAATGGCCATCGTTCCGCTTTGCAGGAGCGCGCCGGTTCCGGAATTCGGGAAGGGGATGTCGATGATGCCGGCGCTGGCCTCGTAGGCCGCCTGCGCGTACTGCTCGTACGGGATGTCGACCACGGGCGAGAAACTGCTGCCGTTCGCGACGCCGAGCGTCAGCGTGCCGAAGTTTGCCTTCGACAGATCGGACGGCCACTCGCCGGGCGTGCCGTTCTCCGGAATGGTGCTGTTGAGATCGAGCGAGATGAGCTGCGCGTCGTAGTCGACATTCGCGACGACCGGACCGAGCGTCACCTGTGGCGGCGGGGTTGCGGCAGCGGACGCGGCAGGCGCCGCATTGGCCGCCATCGTCATTACGTGATGTCCCATCGGCCTCGGCGCTGCAGGCGCGGCAGCGGGTGTCGATGCGACTGCCGCGACCTGGCTGTTCGCGGCGAGATAGCGTCCCACCGGCGCGCTGGCCACTTCGCCGGGATTCCAGACGCCGAGCGTGCCGACGACGTGGCTGTAGCAGGGATTCGAGAAGAAAAGATCGGTGCTGCCGTTCGCGTTCCACGCGTTCCACGCCGCTTCGAGCACGGACGCAAGCTCGGTGTAGTTCTTCGGCTGCTGCGCGATTCCGTTGAAGATGCCGTTCTTGAAGTAGAGGTTCACGTAGGCGGTGAAGCGGACCATGATTCCCTCGGCCTGCGACGCCGCTTGCTGCAAGTTGGCCGCGAGTGCCGAGTTCGCGCTGGCCGCGGGCCACGTCACCTGATCGTAGGGGATGCAGGTCTGGAAGCAGGCTCCGACGCTGGCCGCCGGCTGCGTCAGCTCCTGATCGGTGCTGTAGATGCGATTGAGATCGAGCCAGCGCGAGTGCAATCTGAAATTGCGCGGGCCGCTGATCTTGCAGTTCGCACCTCCGAACGACATCTGGCCGAAATAGATCTGGCTCGACCAGAACGAGGCCGGGTTCGTGTCGACGAGACGTCCGGGACCGCCGCCGCCATCGCCGTTGATCGCTACGGGCCCGCCGAGGAGCGGATCGCTCGTCACCGGATCGTTGTAGCCCAGCGCGCCGCCGGTGACCGTCGTCGTGAAGTCGTTGTACTGGACGAACGAGACCCCGTGCCCGCCGAACATGTTCCACTCCGCCGGCACGCGCACTCCGGTCGGATTGTCGACGTTGTCGGGCTGGAGCTTGATGGCCCACGGGCGGAACGTCGTGAAGAAGTTCTCCTGCGTGATCCCCTGCGTGGCGAGAAAGGGCCAGTTCAGCGCGGCGTTGACGCCGTCGAACGTCTGGAAGGCCTGCCAGTCATTGTTGTTGAACGTACACGGATCCCAACTCAGGAAGCCTTTGAAATAGACGCGGGGAAAAGAAAGGACGCTCATGTTCGCTCCTCCGTTCGGCTGAATGATTGGCGCGGAATCTACGGCAACGCCGCGGCGAGTTGCATCATCGACTGCTCGATCTCCGGCCCGAGCTCGCCTTCATGATTCCAGGCCAGCCCGATGATGGCGCGTACCTCGCCGTCATCGCGCAGCACAGGCAACGCGATCGCGGCCTGCGCGCCGACCGCTTTCGCGCCCGGCTTGATCGTTCCGCTGTCATCCGTCTGCAGGTTGCAGGTCTGCACCGGCTGCTTCTTCACCTGCGCCGCGCCGGCCATGCCCTTGCCGTGCGTCACATGCGCGACGATGGCGATGACGGGCGGCGGAATGTTCTGCGCCGCAGTGAGATAGAGATCATCGCCGCGCTGCTCGTGGATGGTCCCGGCCACACCGCCGAGGCGATCGAGTAGCGACTCGAGAAAGCTCTGATGCGCAGCGTTCTTCTCGAACATTCATATGAGGAGAGTCGCACGGATGGCGTTTCCCTACCCCGCGGGCGAAATGCTAAGGCTCATCAGAACCGCGTACAATCGACGCGCGTCAAATTTCAGCCCGCCGGCAGGATTCGCCGCGACTCCCTGTCCAGAAAGTGAGCCGGTCATGAAATGTCTACGCGCGATCACCCGAGGGTCATTCATTGGTGCGCTCCTCCTTTGCGCGTTCTCCGCCAGAGCTGAACAGAAACTCACGGTCACGTTCACCGATCGTTCAGTTGCGTTCAGCGGAGTCACGCCCGGCGGGAGGCTCGTGGTGTTTGGCGTTGCGCGTGAGCCGCTGAATACGGTCCCCATCATTCCCGCGATCGTGGTGCGCGCGGAGATTCTCGCGGATACCGATGGCGACGGCGTCGTTCGTTTCGAGCTCGATGTGCCGGTGCCTCGTTTCGGGATGTGGGCTGCGGCGGACCTGACGAGCGGAGCGCATGCGGCGTTTCCCACTCCGGGGTTCGAGCCGCGCCTGATTGCGCTTGTCCCCGACCTGCTTCGCAACGACAATGCCGGTCAGTTGCGGAAGTTGGAGTGGCCGTTCGGAGAGATTGACCTGTTCGTGGTTCGCCCCGGTGAAGGAGCATGGCGCTTCTATGCTTCGAAGGCCAGCGCAGTGGATGAGAACCGCGACAACGGCAATCGCTCGTTGCGGATCGACATTGCAGAAATGATCCGCATCGGCGACACCGCCAAGGGACCGCGCACGTTTCGCAACGGCGACATTGTAGCCATCTTCGACCGGCGCGAGATGCAGTTCGGCATCTTGGAGGTGGGGAAGTGAGGCCGCGGCTCGGAACATTGATGGTCGCTGCAGCACTCGCGTTGGAGATGTCGGGCCAGCAGCAGTTCCCGACATTGGAAAAGGGATTCCAGCCGGAGAAGCTGTATCAGTTCGGCGGTGTGGACAGCGTGAACGTCTTCAATGGCACGCTGATGATCAATCTGCCCATCGGTCCGACCTACGCACTCGACGGCGGCGTCTCGTATGGACTTCGGCTGAGCTACAACAGCAAGCCGTGGGATCTCGTGAAGGAAGGTGAATACGTTCACGCGTGGCCTTCGCGCCGATCCGCGGCCGGCATGGGCTGGATTCTGGGGATGGGTCGCTTCATCGGCTCTGAGGATCCCTTCAACACTTCGTTCACCGATCTCTATGAGGCGCCCGACGGCGGCGACCATCGCTTCGACGGCGTCTCGCCGGACACGACCTGTGCGTCATTGTGTCCGTCCTACACCAGCGACGGCTCGAACCTCCGATTGCGCAGGCCGTCGTCCACGATTCGCGAGGTCGACTTCCCGGATGGCATCACGAAGAAGTTCATCAAGAACGCCGCCGGCGATTGGGAACTGCGCGAGATCCGCAACGCCCGGAGCAGCGATACGGTGACCATCACGCCCGTCCTGGGCAGTACCGCCCTGTGTGCGTCCGGCACGGACTCGTATTGGACCATCACGGATTCAGGCAGCAGAACACACACGGTCTGTTTCACGAACCTGCCCGTCAATTCAGTGGATCGTCCGATGGTGAACCGGGTCGTATTCGCCACGCCGGGAACACCGGCGATCTATCAGTTCACCTATGTCGCTGCGGAATTGCTCAAGCCCAATGAGGACACAGACGGTACCGAGTTCTGGCGGCAGACGCATGACGTGCAACTGCTCGACACGCTCACGCTGCCCGACGGATCGACGTATCGGTTCGCACTGGGGACCGATGTCCTCGGCTCGATGACGCTGCCCACTCTGGGAAAGATCGAGTATCAATACGAAGGATGGCGCGTTCCCTCCACTCAGTTCTGTAACGACACGTATGGCCTCGGCTACGGTTTCGCGGGATACACGCACGGCGTGAAGCAGCGGACCTTCACGCCGGCCGTGCCGGCCGGCCAGACGCCCGTGAGCCCACCTGGCAATACGCACGCGAACTGAGACCGGGATCGACGATCCCCGGATACATGTCGGTCACTCCGTGCGAAGTGAACATCACCCCCGGAAGTCCACCGGTGCTCATGCAGGCTGAAATGTTCGACGAGCTGGTGGTCACGATCACCGATCCCCTCGGCCACAAGACAGCCAGCCACTTCAGCGTCTGGCCAGGCCAGGACGACGGCCGGACGCCCGATCCCGATACATCGCCCAACGGCTTCAAGCGGATGCACTACAGCTATCCATATGGCCGCTACGACTCGGCGCAGGACCGCTATTTGTCGCAGGAGATCTTCGACTGCACTGGATCCTGCGCGCTGAGGCGATCGATCTGGGTACGCCACGAACTTCAGGAATCGCTGATCGGTGACGTGCCGCTTCCGAACCGAATGGTCTCGCAGCGCACGGTCTTTCACGATGATCCGGCCGGGTGCGTCGGAGAAGGTACCGGGATTACGTGCGGACGAACCTCGACCGATTACGATGACTGGGATGGTTACGGTCATCACCGCGAAGCCTCGACGACCGTGCAGTTCGACGATGATGAGGAAGTCCGGACCGTGACCACGGCCTGGAACAAAGTGGCCGGTGCTACGCGGATCATCACGAAGAACGATCCGTGGCTGCCGAATACATACGAGTCGGTCACAAATACCGAGAACGGCGTCACGTCGATCGAACAGGCTTGCTTCGATCTCACGGACGGCTTTCTGCGAGGACGGAGGACGCTGGTTGGATCGGCGCCCGCATCGACGGACCTTCTCGTGATGTACGAGAACGAGAATCTGAACGGCAACACCTCGGCCGAGAAGTTTTACGGCGGCAATGTCAGTCCTCTGTCCACCAATCAGTCCGTTCTCTGTTCCGCACTCGACGCGCTCGAAGGGACCACGCCTGAGTACCAGATCAACCATGAGTGGCAGCACGGGCTGCCCGTAAAGTCGCAATACGAGGGAATGCCGTTCTTCTCGCGCGATCTGTCCGTCGACCTTCACGGGCTGGTCACGGCCTCACGCGACCTGAACGGACTGCAGACGACGTATAGCTACGACTCGAAGTGGCGGCTGTTCTCGGTCACGCCGCCCGGACTGGCAACGACGACCTACACCTACACGAACGCCTCCGGCAGCGGCACCACGCTCACACAGCCGGCCAAGGTCGTCGAGACCACTCAATCGGCGACCGCGGGAACGGTGCAGCGCGAATATCAGTTCGACGCATTCGGACGCATGTGGCGACAGAAAGAGCTCATGCCGGACGGACAGTGGAATCTGCGCGAGACGCTCTACGACAAACTCGAGCGACGAGCGTCGGCCTCGGAGGCAGCATCGCTGCAAGGAGTACCGAACGAACTGACGTTCACGCCTCCGCACAAGACGAGTTTTCTGTACGACAGTCTCGGTCGCCCGACACAGGTGACGCTACCGGACGGAACATCGAGCTTCGTCTCCTATCAAGGCTCGCGGACAACAACGCGGACGTTCGCGATTGCCGCAGGCGGTGCGTCCGAAACCACGGTCGGCAAGCGCGAAGAATCGGACGCGCTCGGCCGCCTGATCGCGGTCACCGAAAACGTCGATCTCAACCCGAATGACGGTATCAATGGCGAGCTCACCACCAACTACACCTACGACATCGGAGGACGTCTGGCCAGCGTCTCGATGCCGGGAGCAGCAGGAACGCAGACGCGCACGTTTACGTACGACAAGCGCGGACTTCTGCTGCAGGAACAACACCCTGAAACTGGCCCGAGCGGAAACGGGACGACCACATACTCGGAACACGATGCGCGCGGTCTGGCCGGGAAGAAGGTGATCGGCACGACCATCGACCTGCGGTTCGACTACGATTCGGCCGGACGCTTGATTCAGACCAAAGACGGCAAGCAGTCCGATCGCGCGCTTCAGCTCTTCTCCTGGGACTGCATCCGATTCGAAGTCACCGATCCATGCACCACCGTCACTCATCCTGGCCAACTCGCGGCGAGCGCCCGTTTCAATTACGACTCCACACTCGGAACGATCGCTGTGACCCAAGCCAATCAATACGATGCGGTCAGCGGCCGCCTCGCGCGCCGGGATCTCGCAGTAGGAAACGGCACAGTGGGCAGCGAAACCCGCTTCACAGGAGAAGACTTCTTCTTCACGCAAAGCCACAACGACCTCGGCCTGCCTGACGCGATGACCTATCCCTGCCGCTCCGTATCAGGCCTTTGCCTGAGCAGCGATCCAGGACGCGCGATCCAGCACGGCTACACCAACGGAGCGCTGAAGTCCGCCGGCACCTGGGCCAGCAACATCACCTACCGCCCGAATGGAACGATCGACACGGTGACTCATGGCACCGCCTCCTCCGCTACGCTCGAGAAGTGGGAGGCAGACCCGAACGGCATGGCACGTCCGCGACGCATCTACTCGACGAACGCGACCGGAACGGAGGAGCTGTGGTCGAGCGGCAGCTACGAGTTCGACGGCTCGGGCAATATCAAGAAGATCGGCAATACGAGCTACCTCTATGACGCCTTCGGCCGTCTGAACGCGTGGTCCATCGCAAACCCCTCGGGCCCGAACAGCGGCCACTCCACGACCAGCCGCGAATACGACGCCTTCGGCAACCACCTCTACTCGTCGGAAAGCGGATGCGGCCCGATGCCGAATCCGGTTTGCTACTCGAACTCCGTCCTGGCACGGGAGATCGAGGGAACGACCAACCACTACGCCGACACGACCTACGACGCCGCCGGCAACGTCGTCCTCGACAACGCGCAGCGCTCCTACACCTGGGACCCGCTGGGCATGATGACCGGCGCCACCGTCAACGGCCGCCCGTTCCGTTTCCTCTACGATGCAAACAACGAACGCATCGCCGCGGTCGAGCGCGTCCCCGTCGGCGCGACGCGACGCAACCGCACCACCTTCACACTCCGAGGCGACGGCAACCAGCTTCTCAGCACCTGGACCGACGACTGGGTCAGCGGAAGCAGCGTGTTCACGCGAAAAGAGGATACGATCTGGCGAGGTTCGCAGGTGCTGGCAAGTGCCGTCGGCACCGACACCATGAATTACACGCCCGACCACCTCGGATCACCGCGGCTGATCACGGACGGCGCTGGCACAGTGATCGACGAACAGAACTTCGACCCCTTCGGCGGCGGCGGCCTGTTCGGCAGCGGCGCTCTACAGTTCACCGGCCACGAACGCGATCAGGCCAACATCGGCGGCGGCACGTATGATTTGCCGGACTACATGCATGCAAGGTATTACGACAAAGCTGGGCGCTTCTTGTCGCCAGATCCGGCACCGCAGAGTGTCAATCTGGCATACCCACAGACGTGGAATCGCTATAGTTATGTCTCGAACAACCCCCTCTTGTTTGTCGATCCCTCAGGCGCGATCGTCGAGTTTGCCAACGCGAACGCGAGAGAATATTACGAACTGTATCTATCCGAACTCGACCCCGAGTCTGAAGACTATCGAAACGCGAAGCAACTGGAAGGGTCCGACATCACCTACGTCATACAAGTGACGGGACTCAAAGGCAAAAAGGAAGGCGAGGTTACGTTCGACGGTACCAAAGTATTCCTGAACCTCGATTCGGGTGGTCCGAACCAAGACGCAAGCATGCAGAGCCGCATGGCCCATGAAATCCAGCATGGCGTTCAGGTCGACCGAGGAATGATTGGTTTTGGTAAATCCGCTTCAGGCTCGTGGGTAGCGATGTTTGGGGACGTTCATGACGAGGTCGAAGCTTGGAACGCGCAACTTCGACAAGCCACCGACAACGATTTTTTTACGGGGAATCTGCGGGACTATAGTAACGCCAATGACAAGGCGCGGTTTCTGAGCCAGAACGGCTATCCTGGCTATCAAGGAAAGCTGAATGTTGTTAGCCAAGCTTGGCAGCGCCAAGGCTACTCTCCCGGGCAGATCTATAGCAATGGTTCTTTCTATTGGAGGATCCCCCAGCCATGAAGCTGGCGCTGTTGTTGCTCGTGATGTTTGTGATTTGTGGCTGCCGTTCTGCGAGTGTGGGGTGTGAGCGCTGCATAGTTGACGTTCCGACGGACGCTGAGCTTGGAGATGTCCCGCCCGCTTCAGAACTTCATCAGGCACTTAGACGAGTGTTGACTGCATTAGCATTGTGCGATCCGCATGATCCGGCGCTTGACCGCGCTGGTCTTGAGAATCCTTATACGTCAGGGCAGAAACCAGTGACTTACGCCCTGCAGTGCCTAAGAGTCGTACGGTGGACGAGAACTGCACCGACTGAAATGGCGTTCTTTATGGCGCCATTGTTAAAGAATGGGCGCGTGGGCGACGAAGACCTGATAATGATCGGGACGTGGGATGGTCAGCGCTGGCAGTTCAGCTGGCCGGCAGTGCTTGGGCCGCCGGAAATCCGGTAATGAACTACGCGCTCGATCATCTCCGCTCCTCACGCCTGATCACCGACAGCTCAGGCGATGTTCTCGACGAGCAGAACTTCGACCCCTTCGGCGGCGGCGGACTCTTCGGCAGCGGCGCCCTCCAGTTCACCGGCCACGAACGCGACCAGGCCAACATTGGCGCCGGCACGTTCAATTTGCCGGACTACATGCACGCACGGTTCTACGACAAAGACGGGCGGTTCCTATCCGTCGATCCGGTGTTGGACATAAAAAACGCCGTTGCGGGCCCGCAGCAGTGGAATCGTTACAACTACGCATCGAACAATCCAATCCGCAACGTCGATCCTGACGGTCGCGCAATCGAGCCCTATGAGGCCATCGCGACATATGCAGGAATCGCGAGAAACGCGGCAGAGCACATGAGCGCGCTGCCGAATGGCGAAGGACTACGGCTTGCTGCAAGCCTACTAGGCACAGTTGAGCGAACGATGCGGCTGGGCGACGCGACGGGCGCCGCCTTAGGCAGCAACAAAGACGGCATCGGCCTCGCGATGGCGATTTCTTCCGACGTCGCAATCGCGAGCGAAGCATTCGTGACGCTTGGTGGTGCAGCGGCGGGGGTTCTCGAGGGCCGAGCGGCGGCCGTCGGCGCAACGGCTGGCACGACCGCAGGCAGGTGCGTTCAATGCGCCCAAACGTTCATCGCAGAGAATGCTGGAGCAACACCCATCCGCGCGGCCAATTACAACCACTGGGCAGCACGGACCCGCGACGGCACAAAGATTTTCGATCCAACACTCCGCGGCAATCTAAAAGCGCTTGGAAAGAAATACCGCGACATCAACCCACGCCAGAAGTACTTCACGCCCGAGGAATGGGAACGGCTGACACAGCGACTGGCGGATATAGCACGAGCCAGATAGAGCATGATGACGATCGTCATATTTGGCCCGCCCCTCAGTGGAAAGACAACATTGTTGCGGGCGTTTGCGGAACAGAAAGGCTCTGTGGTTGCACACCGAGAAGGTGGTGATCACGATACGGCTCCGGTCATTTACTTCGTCCGGCTGGCGATCGGTGACTCGGATATTGAACTCGCTACGATACCGGGATCACCTTGGAACACGAGTGACTGGAATCCGCTCCTTTCTGCTGCAAACGGCCTCGTGGCTACATTCGATTTGCAACGTGCTCGCGAGATCGAAATGAAGAGTGCTCGCGATCAGATCGACCCGTACTTGCAAGGGCGGCCGTACGCTGCAATTCTAACGAAAGTTGATCTGTGCCCCGGCGAGCCCACTGCAAAGTGCATGGGAATCGACGAAGCGATTGACCGCTATCGATTGCACGATTGGAGGATCTTCGCATCGGGTAAGAGCGAACCCGCAACCGAAGCACTGCAATTTATCGTAGACGCGTCTTATGGCATGCCGCCCGCCTCGTCTCGATCAGTGTAGGGATCATAGCGCAGATCGGATGGAGGAAGGCGGAACACCGCGACAACAAGCGAGAACGATCGCAGGAGCGCTTTTGAGGAAGCTCATGCGCTCGATCTCGGCTTCAGCTCGCGGACGGAGTGGGGAGCAAATATGGTGGAGCAAGGCTTCCATGCCGATCATCCGACCGAGCCTCGGTGGATCCGATATCGGTGGATCCGATATATGAAAGAACTGCTTACAGTTCTTCCTGAGGATTCGCGGTGATCCGCAGACTATCTGTCGTTTTGCTCGCGGCGGTGATCGCGGCCGCCGCCGGCTACTTCGCCGGCCGCAAAGCGGGCGGCTGCCGTTACGTTGTCGCGAAGCAGGCGGAGTTCATTCATCTCGGCCATTCATCGGTCGTGATCCTTGCGGGAAGCACGGTTCGCGAGATGTTCGGCCCGCGCGCAAGTGAGCTGACACTGTTCTTTGGCTTCAACCGAATGGTGAACGAGAAGGGGGAACGAGGCATCGTTCGATCGCCGCTAACGCCGATGTCCCGATCCGTACGGGCGCTCTATTTTTCTGGCGACGACTGGCCGGACCTGATCGTGCCTGTCTCTGCTTCAGAGAAACAGCAACAGGTTGTCCTGAAAATCGATCTCCATGCACACACAATCAAAATCGCGGATCGACGCAAAGTCTCGAACCTGACACCGGTCGTCAGCGCTGACGACAGACTCTCTTTCGTCTCCGCACGCTGACGATGCGGACGAGGCGTAAGTGAATACGACGTGCGCGGAGACATCCAAGATATAGAGAGCGAATTGTGTTGGAAGGGGACTGATGCGTTCGATTTGCTGAGGAGCCTTAGCGCCATGAAACTCTTCCTCGTCTCGCTTGTTGTTCTACTTCTTTGTGTCGCCCGGCCTGTCCACTGTGAGAATTCGGACATTCTGGCGGTTGCCGAAGACCTCACGAGAAGGCTGTATTTGTCGCCGCTCAACATTGACAGAGCAGCGCTGAAAATCGATGTCGATCGATTCGAGCTCGGTGCGGCGCCGCATGCGGTCGTGATCCATGTCTTTGAAAGCACCGAATTGGAATCCGAAGAATTGCTGACGGTGAACGTCGTTCGCGTTCGAGGACATCTTCAGTATTTGTCTGCAGAGGGTAGCGCCCTGAAGTGTTCGAGCACGAGCCAAGAGGGTCGTGCTCAACGGCTCCGCATCGCGGTGGATGTACTGCGCGACGTCGGCGGTTATGCAACTGATCGCAAAGAACGTCGATCTGTTCGTCGCGGTTTCCTTGAGATGCGATTCGTCGACCCCAACTCCACCCTATCTTTCCGAATCAGTGACGGCGGTCTTTGACAACAGCACAGGATTCTTGACGATGTTCGGAACGCCTGCGGCTCCGCCGGGCGAGTGAACACTGGAGCTTGGTCTATCGTCACGAACGGTCCCATCCCGATTCAACCAGGCGATCAGACAGAGGTTCAAGGCGGCTCCCTACACGAACGGAGCTCACGTCGGTCGACACCTGGGCCAGCAGAATCGCCTAGCGCGGGAAACCTGTAAGATCGCGCGAATGCTCCGCTGGTGGTCCCTGGCCGCGTCGATCGCGCTGTTGCTGCTGCTGATGTTCTTCGCGGCCTCAGCTGTGGGGATCGCGCTTCTGGACGATCCGGCTCCGCTGTTCCGCGGCGCTCGGACGACCGCTGCATTGATCGGTGTTGCGCTGCTCGTCGCGGATGTCTTTCTGCCGGTGCCGTCGAGTCTCGTGATGGTCGCGCATGGGACTCTGTTCGGGGTGCTGGGCGGAACGATGTTGTCGCTGACCGGTTCGGTGGCCTCGGCGCTGGTGGGTTTCGCGGTGGGACGGGCTGGGTCGGGAGCGGTACGCCGTTTCGTGAGTGAGCGCGAGCATGACCGCGCGTCCGCGATGCTGGCGCGGTGGGGAGTCGTGGCCATCGCGGTGACACGGCCGGTGCCGATTCTGGCGGAGACCGTGGCCATCCTTGCGGGAAGCTCGCGGCTCGGATGGCGCGAAGCGGCGCTCGCGGCTGCGGCGGGATCGCTGGTGCCGGCGGCCGTCTATGCCTGGGCAGGAGCGCACGTGGAGACGGCTGCGAATCACGCGCTGATCTTCGGCGGCGTGCTCCTCGTGACGGGAATCCTCTGGTGGGTGGGTGGCGTGCGGCGCTGAATCACCTCTCGCGCGCGGCGGTGTTTCATCCGCACATCTTTCTTCATCGTTTGTGCACCAATGCGTCTCGACACCCATTGCAATTCGAGAGGGTGGCGTGCGATATTGATCGCAACCAATCCCCCAACAGTCTTCGCCAAGTCAACGCAGCAAGTGAGCATTCGTGGCCGCCGTCACGGAACCTTTCCGTGGCTACGCCTGCCCTCGTAGTTCGTGCTTTCTGCATGGGTGGCCCGCAACGAAAGGAGTGGAAATGGCTCTCATCAAGATCAAGCGCATCAACTCGAACAGACCCGGCAACAAAGCGAGTATTCCGGGCTACATCGCGGCATGATGCAGTTGGTCCGGGTCATCGACGGGAAAACTCCGATCAGCCACCACCAGGCAGAGTGAAACAACAAACGCAGTTTGCAGGAGACATCGAAATGAAGAAGCTCCTCGTCGTTCTCGTGGCCCTCTCTCTCATCGCCACTCTCCCCGCATGCAAGCCGAAAACAGAAACGGCCAAACCGCAGGAAGAGCTGGCCGTCGCACCGCCATCGCCGTCGATCGTGGTTTCGTCGGCGGTTCCGGCCGAGCTCAATGGGCCCTTCAATGCCGGTCCGCCGATCACAGGCGGCGCGCCGAATGCCACACCCGCGCAAGCCGCGGCATTCGCGTGGAATGAGTTCATTGCACTGAATTGGCCCGCCGGTCCGCAGGCAGGGCAGAACAATCAACGCGATACACCCTCCAGCACCTGCAAGTTCGGCGATCCGAATTGCACGGGCCCGACGGTGTGGGAGACGTTCCGGCACAAGGCGGAGACGTTCCCGGGCGCCGGCAATCCTCCCGGTTACGTCAACGATGCCGCAGTGTCTTATGGATATGACGCGCTGCCGCAGTACACCTACAACATGAGCGTCCCGGCGTGCGATCCGTCGCAGAGCGGGGATGCCGTGCCGTGGGTCAACCTGGACGAAACGGACGAAATCGGTCTGGCCAGCATGTACGCAGGCGTCGTGCAGGACGCGAGCTCGCCGAACAACAGCGATCCGCAGCTCATCCGCTTCCTGGCGAAGTCGAATCGTGCGCAGTACGTGTACGTGACGAGCAACAGCGATCCGAACAACACGAGCGCACAGTGGTGGAGCGCGATTCCACTTCCGATCGCGCAGGCCACGGCCAATTATCTGGCCACGAACAAGACCAGCCCGCCGGCGGGCAGCTCGACGATGGTCAGCAATCCGGACAACACCATCGAGATCAAGGCGGGCTGGCGCGCGCTCAACCCCAATGAGGCTTCCGGCGGGCGCTTCCACATGCAGATGGTCCGCTTTTACGAAGGAACCTCAGCCGCGCCGTGCTATCGCGATGCGGTGTGGGGTCTCGTGGCGCTGCACATCATCCAGAAGACGCCCTCGGCGCCGTATTTCATCTACGCGACGTTCGAGCAGGCCGACAACATCCTGACCGCGAACGGCACGCCGGTCGAAGATGCCGACGGCAACATCGTACAGCCGGCGCCGTCTACGGCCACCACGCCGCAGGTCTGTCTCAACGATCCGCAGCCGCCCTCCGGTACCGGCAGCGGCACCAGTGCACTCGGCGAAGTCATCTTCACCGCGGATCCAACGACGTGTACACCTCTGCCAACCGCGGTCTATTGTGACACTCCCGGTTCGCAGCTTTACTATCACAACGATACCGCCCAGGCCCCGAGCCTCGGCAATATCTGTGTCAATCGCCGCGACAATGACATTCCCGACTACATCATCTCCGCCAATCAACAGGCACACGCGGCCATCGCCCAGTATCTGCAGGCCAACAACATCCCATCGGCGCCGTGGCTCTATTACAAGCTGATCAACGTGCAGTACTACCCCTACGACAAGGTCATCACCACGCAGACGCCGAACGGCTCGCTCTATACGTCGCAGGCGCCGTACACGGCGCAGAATCCGTCCCCGTCCAGCTACTACATGGCGAATATCGTGGTCGAGACGAACCGGGCCCTGCAGCTCTTCAGCGGCGGTCTGTCGCCGAACATCTGCACCGATTGGAACGCCGATGGCACACCGCACAAGAATACGTATTACGGCGGCATCTTCCACAATCAGGGCGGTTGCATGGGATGCCACGGCAGCCAGGGACAGAACCGCCTCGCAGGCAATGGAAACCCGCAACCCGGCGACTTCAGCGTCATTCTTGCGAAGGGCCGCGTGAAACTGCCCGAGATCCCGGCGTTGCAGACCGCCAGCGGAGCGATGACGAAAGTCGAGCGCAACCGAACGACGACGTCCGGAAGAGGATCCGCGAAATAACGCAATCGAAAAGGGGATGACTATGCTTCAGATGAGACCCAATTGTCAGGCTTGCGATGCGGGCCTTCCGCCGGGATCGTCCAAGGCGCGGATTTGTTCGTTCGAGCGTACGTTCTGCGCATCCTGCGCGGACAAGCACCTCGGCGGTAAATGTCCGGGCTGCGGAGGCGAGCTCGTGGCCCGTCCGCGCCGTGCCGTCAAGTACTTGCTCAAATACCCGGCATCGACGAAACGCGTTTACAAGCCGATGGAGCGCGGTAAAGCCGCCAAGGCCGTCAAGGCCTGAACGGTCGCGCCCGATCAATTCGCTCGAGCGCCGTCCGCTCTGGTTTTCAGGGCGGGCGGCTTCTGCGTGAATGCCATGACGTCGAGCGATTCGCCTGAAGCCGCCGCGCAGGTGTTTTCTCTGCACACCATTACGAGCGTTCCGCTCGATTCCCATTGCGCGTTCTTCGTGGGTCTTGACCGCTCCTCCGCTTTACGTGATGCCATCCGCAGCCAACCTGCTGGCCTGGGAACTTGCGCGCACTTTTGCGGAGAGCAGCCGGCGAGATCACGTGCGTTCATGAAGGCAGCAATGAACCGAGCGCGGCTGCGGATCTCCTTCTTGACACCTTCGGCAACAGTGTTACGCTCCAGTCAGGGTCCGCTCAGTTCTCAATTCAGGTGTTCCCGCCCTCACGGCGGGGCGCCAGCCGCTGTTCGGCAACGTCAACCGGAGGCTTAGCCATGTCGATTCGTCTGCAAAAGAGGTATCTCGCAACTCTGGTCCTCGTTCTCTTCACGGGCGGCTATGCCGAGGCGGCCGGAGCGCAAACTCCGGAAACAACGGTGACGACGGAGCCGCAGGAAGAGAAGTCCGAGCCTGAAGAAAAGCCGGTGGTGCCCAAGGCCGAAGAGGAGATCACGGTCACGGCCACGCGCTTCGAGCGCGCCATCGATCTGACCCCGAAGTCCGTGTCGGTCATCAATTCCGAGGAAGTCCACTCGCGGCCCATGTGGAACGTGCAGGCGATCCTCGAGGACGCACCGGGCGTGTCCATCCAGCGTGCCGGCGGACTGGACTCACAGCTCGTCGTGCGCGGCCTCAGCTCGAACGACTCACGCATCGTGCTCTTCATCGACGGCGATCGCTTCCGCGGCCGCAATTTCCTCGAATACAGTTTGCTCGATCCCAATGAAGTCGAGCGGATGGAGATCATCCGCGGCCCGGCCGCCGCTCTCTATGGCTCGGACGCGATGAACGGCGTGGTGAACGTCATCACGCGGCGCGCGGAGGGCGACGTCACGCAGCCCTTCTCGCTGAAGCCGAGTCTGTACGCGATCGGTTTCTCCAGCGCGAACAGCCTCGGCGCGGGAAGGCTGGAGCTTCAGGGTCTCGGCAACGGATTCGACATGCTTATCGGCGCGAACTACCGCCATGCTGAGAACTACGAAACTCCGGAAGGGGAGATCCCGAACAGCGACTTCACCACGCGCTCGTTCAACGTTCGCATGGGCTATTCGCCCGGAGCGGACCGGCGCTTCGAGATCATCGCCAAGACCATGTCCATCGATAACGGACGGGCCAACGCTCCGGGAGCGCCGCTCGTCACGACGCGCCAGGATCCTCTGAGAGAGCGCCACCTCCGCTTCGGCTTCACGCAGAGCCAGGTGGCGAGCTGGCTGCAGGACATCGAGTCTTCACTGTACGTCAGGAAACTGTCGTCCATTCTGCGCAGCGTCACGCGGACCGCCGCGAACGGCAACGTCGAGTATCGCAACTCCTTTGTCATCGGTCCGCTGGAAATGGGCGGCAAGCTGCTGGCCCGCTCCGTCATCGGAAACAACGTGCTTTCGTACGGCGTCGACTTCTATCACGAGGACGCGCAGAGCTTCGAGGACGACGTCCACATCATCAATCGCAATGGCGGCACGGTGCTTTACGATCCGCGCATCAAGCGCGTTCGCGACGCCAAACAGACCGATGTAGGAGTTCTGGCTCATTACGATTGGGATCCGTCCTCGCGCTGGACCGTGTCGATGGGGGGCCGCTATGACAACGTTCGGACGGAGATCGAAGCGACCCCGGCGCCGAAAGAGGATCCGGCGCTCACCGCCGCCTTCGCTCAGAATCTCTCGGCCAGGGACAATGCGCTCACCGGCAGTCTGGGCGTGATCTTTCGTCCTCTCTCTTCATTGCACTTCGTCGGCAGCATCAGCAGCGCGTTCCGGCATCCCACCACGGGAGACAAATCGGGCTCCGGTACGGTCGGCGCGCTCATCACCATTCCGGATGCGAGCCTGAAACCCGAGTCGAGCGTGAGCTACGAAGCCGGCGTGCGAACGCGACTGCAGAAGCTGAATCTCAATGTGACCACGTGGCGCAGCAATTACGAGGATCTGCTGGGTTTCGTGTTTCTCAATCCCACCACGCGGCAGCGCATCAACGTCGGGAAAGCGACCGTGGAAGGATACGAGATCGACGGCGCTTACTCCATGACGGAGTCGCTGGCGTGGCGCTTCAACGCCGCCTACGCGCGCGGAACCAACAAGCTGAACGACCGGCCGCTGGCCAACGTGCCGCCATTGAATGGGCTCGTGGCCTTGCGCCATACCTGGCCGGGTGATAGCTACTGGCTCGAGCTGGCCGGACGCTGGGCCACCGACAAGACCCGCATCGACCCGACGCAGGAACGGCGTTCGGATGGCTACCAGACGTTGAGTCTCTATGGAGGGACCGATCTCGCTCGCTTTTCGCCGATGCTAAAGTCCTATCGCCTCACTGTCGGCATCGACAATCTCACCGATGAGGCGTATCGGAATTCTGTGACCCGCGAGCTGATCGGATTCCCGGTCAGCCCCACCAATCCCGTGCTCGAGCCCGGCCGCTCGCTGAGCATCAACCTCACGGCGGGGTTTTGAGAACATAGTGCGTCTTCTACGGGGACTCGGCATCGGGCTGTTCGCTTTTCTGGCGTTGCCCGCTCTGCCGGGTCCGCTCCGTGTTGCCATCGGACAGGACGCCGTCAATCTGACACCCTACAGCCCCGGATTGCCGGAGACGCTGTTGGATCTGGTGTACGACAGATTGGCGTCGCCCAGCCCTTATCTGGGCGATGCCAGACCGTGGCTGGCCACGGCAATCGTCCCCGAGGGAAAGGAAGGACGCAGCTGGCGCATCGAAGTGCGGGAGGGGATTCGCTGGCATGACGGCAAGCCCTTCACGGCCGGCGACGTGGCCTTTACGCTGCGCTACTACCGCGACGGAGTTGCCAACCGCTGGACCCACCACACCAGCGATACGCCCAAGCTGACGACCATTGAACAGATCGACCGTCGGTCGTTGCGCGTCCAGTGCGAGCTGCCGTGTCCTCTGTTCGACAGGGTGACGGCGGCGGATTTGGTCATCCTGCCTGCTCATCATTGGAAGTCCGTCCACCATCCTCATCTCTATCGCGGCGCGGTGATCGGCACCGGCCCCTATCGAATGCTGGAATTGAAACCGGGCCGCTTTCTGCGTCTCGAGGCGAATCCGGACTATTTCGCGGGAACGCCGCGCGTCAAGAGCATCGTCGTCTCGATCATTCGCAATACAGCCACCGCGCTGGCCGCATTGAGCGCGAACGAATTGGATCTCGTCGCGGCGCCGGTGCCGCCGGAACTCATCGATTCGATGGCGCGCCGTCCCGGCCTGGCTTTGCATCAGGGAGGAGACAAGTCGGTGAACGCTGTCGAAATACGGCTCAATTTTGATCGGCGGCCATTCTCCGATCCCGAGTTTCGCCGCGCGATGGCCTTCGCAATCAGCCCGAAGGAGGTCCTGCAGCGCGTGGCTCTTGGGCATGGCGCATTGGGCAGCTTTCCCGCTCCCTCCAGTCCCTGGACCAAGCCCGGTTTGCGGCAGCTGAGCGATGATCCAGTGGCAGCGAAGGCTATCCTAGATGCGAAAGGGTTTCGCGATCGGGACGGCGATGGTTTTCGCGAGAACGCGGATGGCTCGCCGTTGAGATTCAACCTGAAAGTCACCACCACCGAGCCGCTGCATCAGCGCGCCGCACAAGTGGTCGCGCGTCAATTGAAAGCAGTTGGTCTCCGCACGCGCATCGATCTCGTCGATCCGGCGCGAATGCGTGCGCTGTACGGCTCACGGCAGTTCGACCTGTTGATCGGCGACGTGACGCCG
The DNA here is from genome assembly GCA_030775085.1 of Acidobacteriota bacterium. GTDB lineage: Bacteria > Acidobacteriota > Thermoanaerobaculia > Gp7-AA8 > Gp7-AA8 > QHVT01. The sequence continues at coordinate 19,196 of JALYJW010000088.1, forward strand.
CACACTCTCGGGGATCCCGATCAGTTCATGCAGTCCGTCATGGCGGGTTACTTGTTCCGGCACGGCAAGACGTTTCCGGAACTGGACGCGCTGATCGAGGATTGGCGTGCTGCGGCCACGCCTGAAGCGAGGATTCAGGCCGGTTTCGCATTTCAGGAGATGCACAGTACGGCGCCTGTGTCGGTGATGTTGTACTACCTCCGCTCTCACTATGCTTACCGGCCAAAAGCACACGGTCATTGGCGGTTTGTGGCCGGAATGGGCATTTTTCACAAATGGTCGCTGGTCGATTTCTACAGCGGTTTTCCGGTGCCGGGGCAGCCATGAAGCGCATCACTCGGGTGATTGGCTATGTGATCGTGGTGTGGCTGGCCGCTACGGCGAATTTTCTACTGCCGCGCCTCTTGCCGGGCGATCCCGTGGAATTTCTCATCGGCGAGGAGGCGAACCGGCTCACCGCGCAACAGCGTAACGAAGTACTGGCGCAATTCGATCTCGACGAGCAGCTGCTCGTGCAATACGGGCATTATCTGAGCAGTCTGGCGCGGCTGGACCTCGGGAGCTCCGTCGCGCAGGGAGCGCCCGTACTCGAGGTCGTCGGCCGCCGGCTGCCGTGGACGCTGCTTCTGGTTGGCAGCGCCATCCTGCTGGCGTTTATCTTTGGATTTGCGCTGGCCTGCCTGTTCCATTGGGTTCGCAGCACACGCACGTCGTCGTTCTTGATCGGCGGCGTCGTCTTTCTCGGATCGCTACCTTCCTTCTGGCTGGGAATGATCGCCATCGCGCTGTTCGCAGTGACGCTGGGTTGGCTCCCCAGTTACGGCGCCGCTTCTGTGGAGCGCGGACTGTCCTTCGTCGACGTGCTCCGGCATGCAATCCTTCCTGTCATTACGCTGACGCTGGGATATCTGCCGAGCGTCTTTCTGGTGGCACGAGCCGGTCTGGAGGATGCGCTCGGAGAAGGCTACGTCGCGCTGGCGCGATCGCATGGAGCGAGTCCGTTGCGCGTGCTGCTGCGACAGGCCGCGCCGATTGCAGTACTGCCGCTCGTCAATCAGTTCGCAATGAGCTTCGGCGTGCTGTTGGGAGGGACGGTCGTCGTCGAGACCGTATTCGCCTATCCGGGAATGGGGTCTTTGTTGTACGAAGGCATCCTCGCGCTCGACTTCCCGCTCGTACAGGGCGTCTTTCTGCTGCTGGTGTTCTCGATGGTGCTGGCCAATGTCGCGGCGGATTTTGCGCAGGCCAGGCTCGATCCGAGAGTGCGCGGTGGATTGGGGACCAGCACTTGAATACTCGCTCGAGCAGGGGGCGAGGTCCGCGTCAGATCGGCCTCGTGCTGGTGGCCGGCATGCTGGCATTGGCCGTGTTCGGTCCAATGCTCGCGCCGTATGACCCGTTGGCGTGGGTTTCCGCACCGTTCCAGCCGCCGTCACGCGCTCACTGGCTCGGCACGGACGACATGGGGCAGGATTTGTGGAGCGCGTGGCTGCACGGTGCCGCGCATTCCGTCGGCATTGCACTGGTCGCGGCAATCGGCGCCACCATCCTGGGCACGCTGATCGGAACCGGTGCGGGGTATGTGCGAGGGCGGTGGGGTTTCATCGCCATGCGCGTCGTTGATTTCTTCCTGGCTCTGCCGACGTTGCCGTTGGTCCTCGTCATCGCGTTTTACGCCGGCGCGAATGCGGCGCTCCTGATCGCTGTGTTGATTTTCAGCTCGTGGGCGCGGTGTGCGCGCGAGCTCCATCCTCAGGCGGCTGCCTTGCGCGACGCCGATTTCGTCGTGGCGGAGCGCGCCATGGGTGCGACCGAGGGAAGCATCCTGGTGCGCCATGTCATCCCGGTGCTCGCGCCGATGATCCTCGCGCAATTCGCACGGCTGGCGCACCACGCCGTGCTGCTGGAAAGCACACTCAGTTTCCTCGGCCTTGGCGACGCGCAATGGGTGAGCTGGGGCGGCACGCTTTATTACGCAAACGCGCGCGCGGCGTTCCTCGGCAACGCCTGGCTCTGGTGGGTATTGCCGCCCGGTCTCGGCATCGCCTCCCTCATTACAGGTTTCGCCCTGGCCGGCGTCGGCCAGCCGCGCGGCGCTGCATTGCGTGCGGCCATGATTCCGCACGGTCGCTGTCCTGAGCCCGATCCGCAATATCTGCTGCAAGTCAGCGATCTCGAGGTCTCGTTCGGCGGAGCGCAGGTCTTGCGAGGAGTCAACGTCCATTTGTCCGAGGGAGAACTGCTCGGGCTTGTGGGCGTTTCGGGCGCGGGGAAAACCACGCTCGTACAAACGATTCTTGGCCTGCTCCCGCGCGCGGAGATCCACAGTGGTGCGGTATGGCTCGCGGGGGAAGAATTGCTGCGGATGCCTGAGCGCTTGCGACGTCCACAACGCGGAAAAGAAATCGCATGGGTCTCGCAGGCGGCCATGCAGTCGCTCAACCCCGTGCGGACCATTGGCTCGCAGCTACGGGAAGTGGCCGGGATGGATGGTGATCGCCGGAACCTCGAGGCGAAGATCTCCGACGCGCTCGAACAGGTTGGTTTGTCGAGCGAGTTGAAGCACGCGTACCCGCATCAATTGTCCGGAGGCATGCGCCAGCGGGTCGTCATTGCGATGGTGCTTTGCCGGCAGCCGAAGGTCTTGCTGGCGGATGAACCGACATCGGGACTGGACAGTGAACGCACGCAGGAAATCCTGGTCCTCCTCACGCGCCTCTGCCGCGAGCGTCGCATGGCGCTGCTGTTGATCTCCCACGACCTGGCGTTGCTCGAACGTCATTGCGATCGCCTGGCCATTCTCGACGGCGGGCGCATTGTGGAGAGCGGACCGACGGCTGCGATTCTGGCAGCGCCCGCGAGCGCGGCAGGACAGACGCTGACGGCGGCCGCGCTTCCGAGACCGCGACACTTGTTCGAACAGCCGGAGAATGAAACCGCGATCCTGGAAATGACAGGCGTCGATTTCTCCTACTCCACCGGCGCGGGCATTCGAGACCTCTCGCTGCAGGTGCGCGCCGGAGAATCAGTCGGACTGCTGGGTCCGAGCGGTGCGGGAAAAACCACCGTCGCGCGGCTGGCACTGCGCTTATTGCAACCGGCGCGCGGAACCGTGCAATTGCTCGGTCAGGATCTGGCTGCATTGCACGGCAGTGAACTGCGAGCGCACCTTCGTCAAGCGCATCTCATCTTTCAGGACCCATTCTCCGCATTGCCATGGCACCAGCGCGTGAGAGTCATCGTCGGCGAGCCGCTGCGACTTGCCGGTGTTGCACGCGACGAACGCACACCTGCGATTGCGACGGCTCTAGCCGAGGCCGGACTCACGCCGCCGGAGAGCTACATGGAGCGCAACGTCGACAGTCTTTCCGGCGGCGAGCGCCAACGCGTCGCCCTGGCCCGCGCATTGATCGCGCAGCCGAAGCTGATCGTCGCGGACGAGCCAACGTCCATGCTCGACGCGCCGGTGAAATGGGCCTGGCTCGAGCGCCTCGACGCCCTCCGCAAGGAGCACGGCCTGGCCGTGCTCTTGATCACGCACGACGCCGCGCAGGCGGCCGCATTCTGCGACCGGATCGTGCGGATGGAGCAGGGGCGAGCCAAGGGCGCGGCCTCTGGAGTGGACTTTGTGGACTGAGTGGACTTTGTGGACTTAGTGGACGGTCCACCAAGTCCACTACGTCCACTCAGTCCACAGAGTCCACAACCTCACCCGCACCAAACCGCGCTTACCGCGTCGGGATGATCCAGCAAGAACCCATCCTCTTCGGGGTCGTAGCGAATGACGGCGCCGTCGAGGCGGGAGGCGGCCATGGTGTCGAGGGCGATGGCGATGCCTTCGACCTGCACGACCTCATCCTCGGCGACCGGTTCGTCGGCGTAGCTGAGGCGGTAGCCGGAGCCGCCGCAGCCGGTGGTGAAGGCGATGCGGAGGAGGCGGCCGCCGGCATCTTCGTGGAGATGCGCGGCGGCGTCGGGGGAGAGGGCGATGTTCATACGGAGGGGTTGCCGTGGACGATGCGCCATTCGGCGTCTTCGCGTTTCCACCAGTCGTGATCGCCGCGGATGAGCTCCAGCTCGCGCTCCAGTTCGGCGATGTGTGCGCGCTTCACGGCTTCGAGGTAGATGAGGAAGTTGCGATCGGACGTGGCCGCCGCGGCGATCATCTCGCGCAGCTTGCGCTGCAACGTCCGCTCGCGAGAGATCAGAAACTCCGCCGACTCGCGGTACGACATCTCGCCTTCGAGGATGTCGCTGAAGATCATGTCCGAGCCGAGGGTGACGCGCACGCCGCGGCTTCCGACCGAAGCGGCCTTCATGTCGATGAGGTCGCGATCCGCGCGCTCGTCGACAGCGAACTGCGCGAACATCGCGCGCGTCATCGGGTTAGGAAGGTTCTCGGCCAGTTTCTCGAAGACTTTGTAGGCCTCGACGGTGTACTGGAACAGCATGGCCAGTTCTTGCGATGCGAGGCCGGCACGGGTTGGGTCTGCTACTGCGGTCATCATTGCTCCTGATTCACTATTCGATCCTGGCGACTTTCAAAACGACGTCGCCCATCAACTTCGTCTGGCAGCTGAGCCGATACGGCGGTTCGAGCTCTTTATATGTCTCATCGGGCGTCGGCGGCGTCAACTGATCCGCTCCTTCCACGACTTCGATTCTGCAAGTCCCGCACGCACCATCGCCGCCGCAGACCTGGCTGACGCGCACACCCAGCTCCCCGGCGATCGCAAGAAGGGTCTCTCCCGCGGGAAATTCGCCGCTCTTCCCGGCGTCAGCGAAGGTCACACGCGGCATCCGGCGCGGATTGTAGCCCGGACTCGGAGAG
>JALYJW010000089.1 GCA_030775085.1 Acidobacteriota bacterium
GCCTTCTCCCCTCCATGAGGGGAGAAGGTGCCGAAGGCGGATGAGGGGAGCGCTCTCGCGATGAATCAGTCGGCGAAGCTGACGGGGGGAGGACGAGGATGCCCTACTCCATGCCGCCGCTGGTCGGGATGACGCGCTTCTGCGAGTTGCGCAGTTGCTCGCGCTCGATCATGCGCTCGCGTTTCTTGTCGAGCGAGTCGGTTTCCTTGCGCAGCACGCCCGCGCGCAGCATCGTGTTCAAGGCCATCGCGTATTGCGGCTCGACGGCTTCGAGCTTGATGCCCGAGACATACGACATGCTGCTGCCGCCGGCGCGGGAGATGTGACTCCAGACGACGACACCCTGCGCGGAGGCCGCGATGTCGCCGCGTTTGAAGGCGAGTTTGCCGCGTGTGCCGATGCGCAGCGGTTGAGGATGGGACAACTTCGCGCCGCCGAGGCTGAGATCGATGAGGATCACCTCTGCCGGTCCGAAAGTACCGGGGATTTGTTCAGTCGCGAGAAAGCGGTCGCCCTTGCGGAGCTCGATGATTTCAATTGTCATAGTGGAAGTGCCTGAAGCGGGAATGCCCGAATTCTACTGATTTTCGACGTAAGGCGCGAGTTTCTCGCGCACGGCGTCAGGCACCGGAACCGGCTTGAACTCCCCGCGGCGTACGCAGACCAGGATGTACTGCCCCTTGGCCACGACCACTCCCGGCACCTCCGCGCGCGTCACCTCAAACTGCAATTGGATCGAGCTCGTCCCGATGCGGCCGAAATACGCGCCGACTACGAGAAGCTCGTCCAGCGTGACCGGATGGAAGAAGTCACACTCCACGTGGACGCGCGGCAGCCACAGCCCGATCTCGTCCATCAGCGTCTTGTACGAGAGCCCGCACGAGCGGAACAGCTCCACCTCCGCCAAGCCGAAGAAACGGAGATAAGCCTGATAGTTGATGATCCCCGCCGCGTCGATGTCTTCCCAGCGGACGTACTCGGATACGGAGAAGCGCATGGGGAGAGTCTAGTAGCAACCAGTCGGCAGTCGGCGGTCGGCAGTAGACCCCGCCCCACGATGCATCTGCCTCATCTACGGCCGACCGCCGACTGCCCACTGCCGACTGAATTGTTAACCCAACACCCACTTCCTCCGTAGTAGCCCCAGGAAACGGAGGTTGCTTTGGAAGAAAACTTGGTTTGGATTCCGATCATCGCCATTTTGTCGTCGTCGACGATGGTGATTCTGGTGGTGTTTTTTGTGACGCGGGCGCGGCAGCGGCGCGCCGAGGCTCAGGTGGAAATGCAGGGCAAGCTCATCGATCGATTCGGGTCGGCGCCGGAGCTGATCAGCTTCCTGCACTCGCCGGCCGGCCGGCAGTTCATCTCGGGTGTGCAGAGCGCGCCGGAAACGTTGACGCGGGAGCGGATTCTGAGCGGGTTCACCCGAGCCGTCGTGCTCTCGTCCCTCGGCCTGGCGTTCCTGTTCCTGACCTTCTACTCCAACGAAGACTGGGCGGTCCCCGCCTCGATCGTGTTCGCGCTCGGCGTCGGCTACTTCCTGGCCACGCTGATCTCCTACAAGCTTTCGGCGAAAGTGCGGGCCGGTGAGCTGGAGCCGTCGTCATCCGGTGACATCGGGAACTCGTGAGCCGTCTGAGAGATTGGTCCAGTCATGTCCGTCATGTTCGCCGCTTTGACGCTTCCTGTGCCGTCGTCGCCGGTTCCGGCCGACGCGCGGAGCCGCACCGGTAAGCCCGCTCCGATGGACGAGGCGCGATTCGAGATTCTCTATCGCCGCATGGCGGGGAGCCTCTGGTCGTATCTCTTCCGTCTGACGGGCGACGCGGCGGTGGCGGATGACCTGCTGCAGAAATCGTTCTTTCGTTTTCTGCGCGCCAATCCGGTGCTGGCGAGCGAAGAGCACACACGGCGCTGGATCTTTCGCACGGCGACCAATCTGGCCTTCGATCACTTCCGCGAGACGAAGCGCGAGCGGACACGCGACGAGAACAATTGGCGCAGCGAAGCCGGTCCGGCCACGGAGCCGCGCGAGGTGTTGCGCCACGACATGATGAAGACATTCGCCGAGCTCAAACCGCGCGAGCGCGCTCTGCTCTGGCTCGCGCACGTGGAAGAGGCCGATCACGAGGACATCAGCGAGGCCCTCGGCGTGAAGCCGAAGAGCGTCAAGGTGCTGCTGTTTCGCGCGCGTAAGCGCCTGGGCGAGCTGTTGACGAAGAAAGGCCTGGCCCCCGAGGTGACGCGATGACGGGAGCTTGCCGCTTCGAACGGGACGTTCTTCGCGCCGCCGCCGAAGATCGCTGGACGGATTCGCTCCGCCGGCACATCACGGAATGCGACGAGTGCATCGCCACCGCCGCTGCGGCGCCCTGGATGAGCCGCTTCGCCCGCATCAGCGATCGCGAGCACATCCTTCCCGATCCGTCCGTGGTCTGGTTGAAGGCGAAGCTGCTGCAGGGAACGGTCGATGCCGGCCGTGTCTCTCGGCCGCTCGACATGGCCCAGATGCTGGCCTACATCGTCATCGCAGGCGGCTGGGCCGGATTGCTGACGTGGCGCTGGAGCGCGGTCGAAGCATGGCTGCGCAGCTTCACCCCGTCCGGCCTGGTCACGACCGCCGCCTCAACGGCCGGGTCGCTGTCGATGTCCTTCTTCGCGATGGTGTTTGTGCTTGCGTCGATGACGGTGATGCTGGCGCTGCACACGATTCTGGCCGAAGAATAGCTGTGGACGGTGGACGTGGTGGACTTAGTGGACATGGTGGACTTGGTGGACGAACCGCCAAAGTCAACCACGTCCACCACGTCCACTGTTGTCCACCACGTCCACCGTCCACAGCTCAAAAGCTTCCCCAGATCAGCACCCGCTTGTACGTGTAAAAGTACGGCGTGACATCCCCGAGAACGGCGCGGAGCTCTTCGCGGTAGTCGTTCAGGAACTTTTCGTACTGATCGGCGGGGAGGAGTGCTTCGTAGTGCGTGAGGAGCGCGCCGCGCACCCATTCCACGACGTCGTCCGAAGACGGAAGCAGGTGACCGTAGACCTGCAGACGCACGTTCTGGTTCTTGAACCCGAGGCGGTGCAGCAACTCTGCGTAACGCGCGACGGGCAACACGTGTCCGGGTCGTGGCTCAATGCCATGACGCGACGCCACCTTCGCGGCGACGGCGTGTGATGGATGGTCGTCGTTGTCGGGCATCTGGATGGCCAGTTGACCGTCGACGGAAAGAAAGCGCGTCAGCCGCGTGAAGAGCTGCTCGTGATCCGGTACCCAATGCAACGCGGCGTTGGAGAAGATCAGATCGTACGGCTTGTCGGTGACGAACGCTTCGATGTCACCGTTCTCGAAATGAAGCATCTCGCCGCCGAAGCTTCCGGCCTTGAGCAGCATCGTCTCGGAGTTGTCGATGCCGAGCGTCTCCTCCGCGCCGAGCACTTCATGAAGCTCGCGCGTCAGCTCGCCGGTGCCGCACCCGAGATCGAGCACACGCATCCGCGGCCGCTTCTCGACCAGCGCGAGCAGATCGAGAAAGGGCTGCTTCCGTTCGGACTTGAAACGCTCGTACTGCTCAGGAGACCAGGTCATAGGCGAACGTTACAGCTCATTGCGGTGCCGGTGCCATCTCCATCACCGCGTTCATCACCAGCGCGTACAACCCTGATGTGTTCATGCGCCACATCGGATTCGTCGACATGAGAATGATGTGGCCCTTGCCGCGCGGAACGTCGATGACGGCGGGCTTGCCGGCGATCTCGTCGGCGCCTTCGAGCATGCCGGAGAGGAGCAGGTCTTTCTCTGCGAATGAGATCACCACGCGCGGGCGTTCCTCGACGCCGGGCATGTACGCCTCGACGTTCCACGGCGAGTCTTCCGGCAACTGGAAGCCGGCTTCGCCGGGCTCGGGTTTGGGACGCTCGGGCGTGGCGATGAAGGGCCGGCCCTGCGGGACATCGGGATCGTCTTTGCCTCCCCGGCCGGTAGGGCGCGAGTCCGGCGGCGTGCGGTCTTCGCGGAAGCCGACGGAGAAGACGGGCGAGCCGGCGAAGTAGAGCGGCAGCGTGTCGTCGTAGCCGCGCGCGATGGGATGCTTCTTGTCCGTGACCGTGCCCTGGACGATGGTGCCGGGCGCTTTGAGTTTGCTCGTATCGACCACGCGAACCCAGCGCGCCAGTCCGTACTCGATCGCCCACACCGAGGTATCGCGCGCGGTGACGAGCAGCCCGCCGTCCTCGACGAAACGGAGCAGACGCTGCACGCCGTCGAGCCCGAGGCCGGGACGCATGTCGTCGGTCTCATCGACGCCGAGGTTTGGGGTGAGGTCGGTCTTCTTCCAGGGCAGCGGCGCGCCGGCCGCGTAACCATTGACGATGTCCTGCGGAGATCCGCGCGTGCCGCCCAGCGGCGGGAAAAGGATCACGTCGTATTGCGCGCGCAGATCGGCAATGCCCGCTACGTCCTGCGTGGAGATGTAGTCGTATGGCACGCCCATCGACTCCAGAGCCAGCCGCCACCAACCTTCTTCTTGCGTCGAGATCCAGGTGTGCATGAGGGCGATGCGCGGCAGCTTCGCAGCTGGGTCCGCGAACCGTTGGCGCGCATACGCTGCTTCGGCGTGATTCTCCGCGAGCGAGGCTGGCGGTGTCAGCGTGACGAGCGGCGACATCTTCACCTTCAGCACGTCGGGATTGACGACGCGCTTCACATCGACATTCTTCAGGAGCCCGAGCGTCCAGCCGGTGTCGTCGTACACCTTCTCGTCGCCGCGCACGTATTGCACGTCGAGCAGCGTGTCGGCCAGACGCGAGTACGGCTGATCCATGCGGATGATGTACGAGCCTTTGGCGAACTTCACAGGCTCCGGTTTTTTCTCGGGAGTTTTCTTCGCGTCGCCTTTCTTCGCATCGGCCTTTGCGTCAGTCTTTGTATCTGCCTTTGCGTCCACCGGTTTCGGCGGAGGCCAGTTGGTCATCATCGAGAAGGCTTCGTCGGAGCGATGGATCTCGATGCCATGGCGATGCAGCACGTCGAGCAAGTCGTGGAGCTGACCCTGGCGCTTCTGTCCCGCATCAAGCACCCACGCCGCCGGACCTTCATTGGCCGGTTTGGCGATGGCGCGCTTGCCCATCGTCCAGTAGCGCTCCAGGAATCGTTCGCGGTTCTGGGCCATGTCGTGCAGCGCGAAGAGCACGCCCGACTGCTGGAAGTTGACGTTGTTGCGCAGCGACCACCGCACCTCGGGGAGCGGCGGGTTCGGTCGATACCACGCGCGCTCGCTGGCGCCGCGGATGATGCGTTTCTCCGTCGTCGGCCAGCGATTGCCGAACGTTTCGTAGAAGCGCGCGATCGTGTTGCGTCCCGCGCCGAGCCAGAACAGATAGTTCGGCGCCCAGCCGTCCCAGAATCCGTGCAGCCAGACGCCGGGCAGTCCGCGACGCGAGAGCTCGTCGACTTCGTGGAAGCCCATGCGATGCCACTCGTCGATCATCATCGGATCGAGCGCGGGATTGAACGGGCCCGTGCCGGTGGAGATGTAGAGAAAGGGCACCGACTCGTGCAGGTCGTGCATGACCTGCGGGTGGAAGTCGTTGTACGTCTTCATGGCGTTGTGGCTGAGCGCCAGGGCCATGCCGATCTGATCGCGATTGTTGTCGTGCGCGACGTACTTGCCCCAGTACGCGAGCGGCGGCGTCGGAACGCCCGGGTTCTTCTCGCGATAGCGCCAGAGGTCGACCATCCGATTGCGGCCATCGACTTCGAGCACGGGTGTGATGAGCGTGATGACGTTGTCGCGGATGTTGCGGATGAAGGGCGTCTCTTCGACGGCCAAACGATAGACGAGCTCCATCAGCATCTCTGGACTGGCCGTCTCCGGCGAGTGCATCGCGCCGGTGAAGTAGTACATCGGCTTACCCTGCGCGATCAGTCCCCTGGCTTCGTCGTCCGTGAGCTTGCGCGGATCGGACAGCCGCCGCGTGATGTCGCGGTAGTGATCGAGATTGGCGATGGTGTCCTCGTTGGCCACGGCCACGACGATGAACTCGCGCCCTTCCTCGCTCTTGCCGATCGAGAACACTTTCACGCGCGGCGATGCCGCTTCGACTGCGCGAATGTACCGATACACGTCCTCGGCATACGTGAGCTTTCCTTCCGCACCGGCGATGTAGCCATGAAACGCCAACGGCGATGGCACGGTCGCGGAAGCAGGAAGGTGATCGACCAACTCGGTCATGAACCGCGCCTCGGTCGTGTGCTTGCGAATCTCGGCGGTGTACGGTTCGTCGGTTTGCGAATAGGCGCTCGTTGCGGCGGCGAGAGCAAGGATCAAAGCGAAACGCATGACGCGAAGTATGTCATTGGTCGATTACGTTCTAACGACAAGGGCACCCCTCACCACAGAGACACAGAGGGCACGGAGGAGGACGGAGTCAGGCAGGTGCGATCAAAGCACTGCTTTCCTCTGTGTCCCCTCCGTGCCCTCTGTGTCTCTGTGGTGAGGGTACCCTGCGGTTAGAACCGCGATCGCGCATCACCGCGCGCAGACGCCGTTGCGGATGATGTCCGCAATCTCTTTCACCACTTCGTTCGCGTTTTTGCCGAATGGCTCGGGGACTCCGAAGAGGATCTCGAGGGAGAAGTAGTTGAAGAACAATCGCGCCGTGAGGAGCAATGCTGAAACGGGCGAGACGTCGGGACGGAGGCGCGCGCGAACGACGTCGAGCGCGTCTTTTTCTTCGAGGAGTCGCGTGTAGCGCTCGGCCATGGTGGCGTAGAGCTTCTGGATGTGCGTGCCTTCGAATTCGATCACGTCGACATAGACCAGCGCCAGGTAACCGCGGAACTGTCGCACGCTGTCGCGCGCCGCGTAGCCGAGCTGTTCGATGTTGTCGGGGAAGTGTTCGTCGCCGTAGAGCACGCGCCGGAAGGGAAAGCGGTCGGTCTGGATGATCTCGAGATACTCGTCGATCAGCGCGCGGAAGATCGTGTCCTTGTCCGGGAAGTGGTGATAGCAGTTGCCCGTCGACACCGCGGCCCGATCCGCGATCTGCCGCATCGTCGTGGCCCGGTAACCCTGATGCGAGAAGAGATACAGCGCTGCATCGAGAACCGCACGGCGGCTTCGCTCTGATTTTTCCTCACGCTGCATGGTCGGATCTGAGCGGCAGCTTAACCGGAACTGGTGGCTTCCGGGCCACGTCATTCCTGCAACAGTTAAACTCCGCCGCCGTGCCGCCCTCGCCGTACGTTTCGCTGCGTATCCCCGATTTTCGCCGGCTCCTGTTTGCGAACGGGATGCTGACCGTCGCGCGCGAGGCGCAGATCGCGGTCGTGGCGTGGCAGGTGTTCGAGCTGACGCACGATCCGCTGACATTGGGGCTGATCGGATTGGCGGAGGCGCTGCCTTACATCGGCGTGGCGCTTTATGCGGGACATGCGGCCGATCGCGCGGAGCGCCGCACGCTCGGGATCATGGGGACGATTGGCGTCATCCTTTCGTCGATTGCGCTGCTGCTCCTGACGCTCCAGGCGGGAGCGATTCACGCCGAGCGCGTGTGGCCGGTGTACGTCGTCATCGCGCTCGGCGCGACCGCCAGAAGTTTCATGCGGCCGGCGGTCTTTGCGCTGTCGGCCGACGTCGTGCCGCGGGAGCTGTATCCGAACGCGGTGGCGTGGCGAACGTCGATCTGGCATCTCGCTGCGGTGACCGGTCCGGCCCTGGGCGGGCTGCTGTGTGGATTCCGCGGACCGACGTCCGTGTATGTGGCCGTGATCGCGGCGATGTTGCTCTCGCTCATGGCTCTTCTGGCGGTGAAGCACCGCACGCGGCCGGCGGCGCCTGTCGAAGTCGTTCCCCTCGGCGAGAGTCTGCGCATCGGACTGCGCTTCGTCTGGAACGATCCGATGCTGCTCGCAGCGATGACGCTCGATCTGTTCGCCGTGCTGTTCGGCGGCGCGGTGGCGCTGCTGCCGGCGTTCGCGAAACTGCTCGGCGCCGGTCCATTCGGATTCGGTCTGCTGCGGGCGGCACCGGCTGCAGGATCGATTCTGACCGGCATCATCATCGCGCACCGTGCGCCGATGCGCCGCGCCGGTGTGGCGCTGTTCGCGTCGGTCTTCGGCTTCGGCGTCTGCATGATTCTCTTTGCGCTTTCGCGGCATTTCTGGATGTCGTTCGCGCTGCTCTTCGCCAGCGGCATCTTCGACAACGTGAGCGTAGTCATCCGCTCGACGCTCCTCCAGACGCGCACGCCCGACCATCTCCTCGGCCGCGTCTCCTCCGTGAGCCAGATCTTCATCGGCTCCTCCAACGAGATCGGCGCATTCGAGTCCGGCGTGGCCGCGCGTCTCCTCGGCGTCGTCCCGTCTGTGATCTTCGGCGGTTGCATGACCCTACTGGTCGTAGCGGTCACCGCCTGGCGAGCGCCAGCGTTGCGGAGGCTGCGGGAGATTTGATGGGGAGTCGCAAAGTCGCAAAGTCTCAAAGTCTCAGAGGAGCACGAAGCCACTCGGCGGAGCCCTTTGAGACTCTGCGACTTTGAGACTTTGCGACTCTCCCGCGCGTAGCCTCCGCACATCCAGCTAAGCTCAGTCGAATGAAAGGACGCGGCGCGAGCTGGAATCCGCAAAATCGTTTCGAGACGCTGGCGTACGAGCGCGATGAGGAAGCTCCGCCCGAGGATGAATCGCCGGGGACGATCTATCTGCGCGATCCGACGCGGACGATCATCGCTACGAACGACAGTCCGGACGTCGGTTTTGAGGCCAGCATCAATCCGTATCGCGGTTGCGAGCACGGTTGCATCTATTGTTTCGCGCGCCCCACGCACGAGTTCCTCGGCTTCTCCGCGGGGCTCGACTTCGAGACGAAGATCCTCGTCAAGGAAGATGCGCCGGTCCTTCTGCGTGCGGAGCTGAGCGCGAAGAAGTGGCAGCCGAAGGTGCTGGTCATGAGCGGCGTGACCGATCCCTATCAGCCGGTGGAGCGCCGCCTCGGCATCACGCGCGGTTGCCTGGAAGTGCTTGCGGAGTTTCGGAATCCGATCGGTCTCATCACCAAGAACCATCTCGTGACGCGCGACATTGATCTGCTCGCGGAGCTTGCGCAGCATCAGGCGTCGTGCGTGACCGTGTCGATCACCACGCTCGACCCGGCGCTGGGTCGGATCATGGAGCCGCGCACTTCCTCGCCCGAACTGCGCCTCGACGCCATCGCGAAACTCGCCGCGGCGGGAGTTCCGGTGGGCGTGAACGTCGCGCCGGTGATTCCGGGCCTCACGGATCATGAGATGCCGTCGATTCTCGCCGCGGCGAAAGACGCCGGCGCGAAGTGGGCGGGCATCGTCGTGCTGCGTTTGCCATGGGCAGTGGCGCCACTGTTCGAGAAGTGGCTCGAGGAGCACTTCCCCGACCGGAAGGACAAAGTTCTGAACCGCATCCGCGACCTGCGCGGCGGCAAGCTCTACGACGCGCAATGGGGCGTGCGCGGCCGAGGCACCGGCGTCTTCGCCGAGCAAATCCGCGCGCTCTTCGACGTCACCTGCCGCCGCGTCGGTCTGAACGAAGAGCACTACGAGTTGTCGACGGCAGCGTTCCGGAAGCCGGTGGCGCAGGCGTCGCTGTTCTGAAAGCAGACGGAACAGGAAACCGGGGACGCGCGACTTTGGTCACACCGGAAATGCTGCAGATAAGTTATTCTGCGCGCCGCATGTCGAGGTTCCTGCTGGCGATGGTCATCGCCGCCGCACTCCCGTTGCACGCTGATCCAGCGGATCGCGTGCGCGTGATCGTGGCTGTCGGCTTGCCGGAGATTTCCACGCAGTCGAGTCGTTCGATGAGCGCCGGCGCGATCGGTTCTCTGCGCGCGGAAGTCGTCGATGCGCTGGAAGGCGCAACCGAGATCGAGCCGTGGGGAAGCGGGCCGGCGTTTTCCGCGGTCGTCGATCGTGCGGAGTTGGATCGTCTGTCACGCGATCCGCGCGTGCGCGCCGTCACCATCGATCGCGGCGGCCAGGGCGCGTTGATGGACAGCGGGCCGCTCATCGGCGCCGATCTCGTTCACGCGCAGGGCTACGACGGCAGCGGAGTGACCGTGGCGGTGCTCGACACGGGCATCGACGCGAAGAGTCCCGATTTCGCCGGCCGCATTTCCGGGCAGCGCTGTTTCTGCGACAACCTCGACGGCAGCGGTTGTTGCCCGAATGGCGAGGTCACGCAGCGCGGATACGACGCGGCGCGGGACGACAACGGCCACGGCACACACGTCGCGGGAATCGTCGCCGGCGGGGGTGTCTCGGCGCCGCGCGGCATTGCGCCCGGCGCGCGCATCGTGGCCGTCAAGGTGCTGGACTTCAATCGCGCGTTCCGCAGCTTCACGCAGATCTATCGCGCACTGGAGTGGATCGCCAACGAGCGCCCCGACGTCAAAGTGATCAACATGAGCTTCGGCTCGTGGTCGGTGTACACGCCGGCAGAGTGCGACGCCGTTGCCATCGCCATCGGCATGCGCGATCTCGTCGCGGAGCTGCGCAGCCGAGGAGTGCTGATCGTGGCATCGAGCGGCAACCAGAGCTCGGTCACCGGCACGACTTTGCCGGCCTGCATGAACGATATTCTCGGCATCGGCGCGACCTATGACGGACCGGCCAACGCGCAGGCGTCGTGCGAACAATCGCCGGCCGGCCGCGACGTCATGACCTGCTTCACGAACAGCAGCGGCAACATCGATCTCGTCGCGCCCGGCGCCGTCATCACCGCCACCGCGCGCGGCGGAGGATTCACGACCATGTCCGGCACATCGATGGCCGCGCCTCACGTGGCCGGCGCGCTCGCGCTCATGCAGCAAGTCAGCGCCGGCACCATCACGTCCGATCAGGCCGAAACGATCCTGAAAACGACAGGACGCCCGATCAAAGACACGCGCAACGGCCTGGACTTCCCGCGTCTCGACGCAGCCGCCGCAGTCGCCGCAACGCCGCATGTCGCACCGCTGCCGCAGCCGAAACGACGCGGCGCGCGGAAGTGACGGCCTACTAAACTTTCAGTACGATTTTTCCGAAGTGCTCGCTCGCTTCCATCAGGCGATGCGCTTCCTCTGCGTGATCGAGCGGAAGAACGGTGTGGATGACGGGGCGGATGTGGCCGGCTTCGAGATCGGCGCCGAAGCGTTCCAGGAAGGCGTCGACGATGGCGGCTTTCTCTTCGACGGCACGCGCGCGAAGTGTGGAGCCGAGGATCTGCGCGCGTTTCATGAGGAGCTGTCCGACGTCGATCTCCGCGGTGCGCTGCCCGCCCATGGATCCGATGATCACGATGCGGCCGCCGACGGCCACCGCCTCGAGATCGCGCTGGAGATAGCGCGCGCCGATGTGATCGAGGATGACACTGATGCCGCGCGCCTTTTCCACGAAGTCTTCGATGCGGTAGTCGATGGCCACATCGGCGCCGTGCTCAATGCACCGCGCGCACTTTTCCGGCGAGCCGGCAGTGATCAACACGCGAACGCCGGCAAGTTTGCACAGAGTCGTCGCGGCCGTGCCGACGCCGCTCCCGCCGCCGTGAATCAATGCAGACTCGCCTGCGCTGACCCCCGCGAGCAGGAAGAGGTTGAGGAACGCTGTGAGAAAGACCTCGGGGAGTGCGGCCGCTTCTTCATCCGAGAGCGCATCCGGCACGTGCATCGCGGAGCCTGCATGGACGACCACGTCCACGGCGTATCCACCGCCGGACAGCAACGCCATGGCCCGATCACCAACCGCCCACCCGCGCACATTCGCACCGACCTCCGCGACCACGCCCGCGCATTCCAACCCGAGGATTGGGGAAGCGCCGGGAGGAGGCGGATAACGACCCGCGGCCTGCAGCAGATCGGCACGATTCACCGACGTCGCGCGGACCGCGATCCGCAAATCATCCGCGCCGAGGGTGGGAGGTTTCGCTTCTCCGATCTCGAGATGGTTGTTGTTGATGACGATGGCGCGCATTGGTGCCTCCCGGGAGTCTCAAAGTCGCAAAGTCGCAAAGTCTCAAAGGTGTAGAACGCAAACCCTGCGTGTAGCGGAGCTCTCTGAGTCTTTGCGACTCTGCGACTTTTACTTTGAGACTTCCCTCGGATGTTATCTTCTCCCCCGCGTGACCGAACCAGTCATCTCCTGCACCAATCTGAAGAAGCACTATCCCGACGTCAAGGCGGTCGATGGGATCGATCTCGAAGTGTTGCCCGGGGAGTGTTTTGGTTTGCTCGGGCCGAATGGCGCGGGCAAGACGACGACCATCGAGATTCTCGAAGGCATCAACTCGCCGGATGGCGGGGAGGTGCGCATTCTCGGGATGACGTGGGGCGAGAATGAGCGCGATCTGCGCGAGCGCATCGGCGTTTCGCTGCAGGAGACGCAGCTCGCCGAGAAGCTCACGGTTTACGAAACGGTGCGGCTGTTTCGTTCTTTCTATCGCAATGGTCCGGACCCGGACGAGCTGCTGAACAGCCTGTCGCTCGACGAAAAACGCAACGCCCGCGTCGGCAAGCTTTCCGGCGGACAAAAGCAACGATTGGCTGTGGCTTGCGCACTCGTCGGCGAGCCCGACATTCTTTTTCTCGACGAACCGACCACGGGTCTCGATCCGCAGAGCCGGCTGCAGTTGTGGGAGGTCGTGGCCGGCTACCGAAGGCGCGGCGGCACGGTACTGCTCACGACGCACTACATGGAAGAGGCGGAGCGTCTCTGCGACCGCATCGCCATCATCGATCACGGCAAGCGCATTGCCCTCGGCACGCCGCAAGAGCTCATCGCCAAACTCGAGGCGCCGCACATCATCGAGTTCATGAGCGTTCCGGAGCTCGAGGAGGCCGCGTTCAACAACCTCCCCGGATTTCACGGCGCGACGCGGCGCGGCGACCGCTGGCAACTGCGCGTCGACTCGCTCGCGGCGTCAGTGCCGCAGCTCCTGGCCATCGTCGACGGTCGCGGCGCAAAGCTGGAGACGTTGTCGACACACGCAGCCACGCTCGAAGATCTGTTCGTGGCGCTGACCGGAAGGGAGCTGCGCGATGTCTGAGCCGCGGAAGCCGCCGACGCATCATCCGCTCGTGGAGATGACGATCTCCCGTCTCAAGGAGTTCGGCCGCGAGCCCGACGCGGTGTTCTGGGTGTTCGCGTTTCCAATCCTGCTGACGCTGGCCCTCGGGTTTGCGTTCCGAGAGAAGCCGCCGGACCGCATTCCGGTCGGCGTGACGAATGGGCCGCGGGCGCAGGAGCGACTCGAAGCGCTAAAGAAATCGCCTGCGCTGTTGCCCCGCTTGTACGACGCGAAGGAAGGCCGGGAGGAGTTACGCCGCGGCCGGATCTCAATGCTCGTGAGCGGCGACGACAAGCCGGTCTACCTCCTCGATCCGACGCGCCCCGATGCGCGCGTAGCTCGCGTGGAAGTCGACGATGCGCTGCAGACGAGCGCTGGCCGGCGCGATCTCTTCGGCGCGAAGGTGGAGCACGTCTCCGAGCAGGGCTCGCGCTACATCGACTTCCTCGTGCCAGGACTTCTCGGCATGAACATCATGGGCACCGGCATGTGGAGCATCGGCTTCTCGGTCGTCAATGCCCGGCTCAAGAAACTGCTCAAACGCTTCATCGCCACACCGATGCGCAAGTCGCATTACCTTGCCGCGCAATTTCTCTCGCGTCTGGTCTTCCTCGTTGCCGAGGTGACGATCGTGGCGGTCTTCGCATGGCTGGTGTTCGACGTGGCCATCCGCGGCTCGCTCGCGCTGTTCGCGACGATCTGTCTCCTCGGCGGCGCCGCATTCGCCGGCGTCGGTCTGCTGATCGCGTCGCGCGTCCGAACGCTGGAAGCCATCAGCGGTCTGATGAACGTAGTGATGATGCCGATGTGGATCTGCTCGGGCGTGTTCTTCTCGTACGAACGCTTTCCCGATGCCGTGAAGCCGCTGATTCGCGTGCTCCCGCTCACCGCACTCAACGACGCGCTGCGCGCCGTGATCAACGACGGCTACGGCTTCACGCAGATCGCGCCGCAACTGGCGATCCTCGCGGCATGGACCATCGTCAGCGCGGTGGTGGGGTTGAAGATTTTCCGCTGGCAGTGACGCCGGCTTTGGAAAACCCAACGCGCTCCGTAGCCTCTCTGCGCTCTCGGTCGTTGCTGTACCAGAGCCGGAAGCCGCGATCGTTCGAGAGGTAGTGGAGGATCGTCTTGCGCATGCCTGCGCGGCAGGGGAGCGCGATGGGCAGCTCTTCGAGACGCGACGGATATCCGCCGTTGCTGGCGTGGTGCTCGAGGAGCGCGGTGCGAACGATTGGCGCGCGCAGGTTGCAATCGTCGAATGCGCGTGTGAACTGCTGTTGACCCAGTAGCACGCCGCCGAGGAGGGCCAGTCCGGTCGTGACGACGGCGATGCGGCCTTGCGCTGCAACGATGGTCATGACCACGGTAGCCATGGGGATGACGACGGTGAAGAGGTGCTGGACGAAGCCGAGCTCTCCGCGCTCGCCGAGGAGCATCCCGAAGAGGAACGCGGCAGCGGAATAGGTCGAAGCGATGATCAGGCGGCTGAGGAAGAGCACCGCCGCACGATAGCAGCAGGTCATCGGCGTGAGGCTTCACTTGACAATAGTTAGATGGTTAGCTAAATATAGAAGAGATGAATCGCGTGTTCAAAGCGTTGTCGGATCCGACCCGCCGCCGGGTGCTGCAACTCCTGCGGGAACGGCCGATGGCGGCCGGCGAGCTGTCGGAGCATTTTCCGGTCTCGAAACCGACCATGTCGGCGCACTTCTCGGTGCTGCAGGAAGCGGGTCTCATCGAGGCGGAGAAGAGCGGCAGGACGATCCTCTACCGACTGAAGATGTCGGTGCTGGAAGACGCGCTGCTCGGATTCGCCCAGACGTTCGGCTGGGAAGTGAAGACGGAACGAGCGAGCAATCTCGAAAACGGTGCGCGGAAAAAACGCGCACGCACGGAGGAAGCGTGAAACCACTCTCTTACTATCTGGCTCCTGTACTGCTGGTACTCACAGCAGCGCTGGCCGCAATGAATTGGTACGTCCGGCCTGCGCCTCTCGGGATCGCTGTTTCCGTCGTGCTGCTCCTTGCCGTCATGACGCTGGCCTATTTGTTCTCGCTGCGCCGTTCCGATGTCGAGGCACGGCGCCGGGCCAGCGACGAGATCAGAAACGCCATCGTGTTCGCGGGGCTGATCATGCTGATCCCGTTGAGCGCGAAGCTCGCTGCAGCGTTCGGCGCCATCGATGACGGCGAGGTTTCCAAGCGTGTGACGATGGCCATCCTCGGCGCGTTTTTCGTCTTCACCGGAAACGCGATCCCGAAGACGCTCACGCCGCTGTCGTCGCTGCAATGTGATGGCGCGCGGATGCAAGCCTTTCAACGAATTTCCGGCTGGACGTGGGTGCTGACGGGACTTGCTTACGCGCTGGCCTGGCTGACGTTGCCGCTGGATCTCGCGAAACCCGTTTCCGTAGCGCTGATGATGGCCGGCATGCTGGTCATCATCACCCAGATCGTCCGGTTGCGCCGGACGCGTCAGAAGGTGGCCTGATCATGTTCGCGCGACTGATGGGACTCGACACCGTCTCACCCGCCGCGTTGCATCAACTGATGCAGCGCGAGCCTGTAATTACGATCGACGTCAACTCTCCGCAGAGCTGGGCCCGGGCGCGCGTTCCGGGCGCACGGAACCTCGAGCCTCTTGCCTACAAAGACAGCGATCTTCCGAGCGACAAGGAAGCCGTCCTGATTTTCTATTGCTCGAACTTCCTCTGCAGAAAAGCGCCGAATGCCGCGCTTCGCGCGAAGCGCATGGGATACCCCAACGTCCGCGTCATGTCCGCCGGAATCAGCGGCTGGCTCGATGCCGCCCTCCCGACCGAGTCGGGAGAGCCGGCACCGGCGCATCTCGCTTGAACCATGAGCTCCATGTGACGTCGCGGCGAAATCGGCCTCAGCGCGACCGCACGTGCCCAAGGCTAGGCCAACCAGCGCAGCCGGCCGTGCCGGCTAGAACGAGAACATCAATCCCAGGTTCACTTCGCCCTGATAGAAATCCTCGTTATAGCGATAGTCGCAGAACGTGCAGTCGTTGTCGTTCTCTTCGAGCGACGTGAAGTAACCGCGGCCTTCGATCTTGATGCTGAGCACCTGACTCATCGGGATCTTCACGCCCACGCCCGCGGACGCCGAAAAGCGATTTTCCGCAGACACGCCGCTGATCTGCGGATCGAGATTGGCGAGTCCGGCACTGACTACCGCGTACGGCACGGCATTGCGCGACCGCGCGAACGGGAACTGCAGGCCCGCGTGAAGATAGGTCACGTCGATGTCGGCGATCTCGTCGTTCGGCTCGAAGAGACCGCTTTCGGTCTCGAGCTCGGAAGACTGCCGGCTGGCCAGCAGCTCGAGCTTCATGCCGGTATCACCGAGAGGCAAGGCGAAACTGACGCCGAGGTTGGGACTGCTGGCGACCTGAACATCCTCGCCGAAAAGAAACGACTGGTCCGCGAAGATCGTCCCGCCCCAGCGATAGCCGATGAAAGGCGTCAGCTCGAACGCGCTCGCGCGCGGCGTGTAACGATCCCGTTCCGCGCGGCGGCGGCGCCAATCGTCATCCTGCGCGAAAAGAGTGGTGGGAATCAGAAGCAGAATCAGAAGAAGCGTGAACTTGCGCATAGATCCTCCGGGGCGTGCAACTAACGGTTGCACTGCGCGGCCTGCCGATACAATCCTCGCACCATGAAAGTCGCTACCTGGAATGTGAATGGGATCCGCGCGCGAGGCGATCAATTCGCGGCGTGGGTCGCGTCGGAACAGCCCGATGTCATCTGTCTGCAGGAGATCAAAGCCAAGCTCGATCAGATCCCGCAAACCTGTTCGATCGAAGGATATACGTGCTACTGGCACGGTGCCGGAGGTTACTCGGGAGTCGCGCTGCACGTGCGCAGTGAATTCGCCGGCAGTGTCGACTACGTCCATCCCGCGTTCGATCTGGAGACTCGCATCGTCCAGGCGCAAATCGAGGACACAGTGTTCACCAGCGTGTACGTTCCGAACGGCGGCAAGGACTTCGAAGGCAAGATCGCCTTCATCAATGCCCTGATCGGATACGCCGCCGATCTGAAAGCGCGCGGCCTGAAGCTCGTGCTTTGCGGAGACATGAACATCGCCCGCACCGAGCGCGACGTCCATCCGAAGGAAAGGAAACCGCGCGCGATCGGACAACTGCCGCAGGAGCGCGAGCTTCTGGAGCGGCTCATCGAAGAAGGAGGACTCGTCGACGTCGGGCGGATGCTCTATCCCGACGACGAGAGCTACTTCACCTGGTGGGCCCCCTGGCGCAACATGCGCGAGCGCAACATCGGCTGGCGCCTCGACTACGTCCTGGCCAGCGAGCCGCTGGCGAAGAAGGCCGTCTCGTGCATCTCACACCGCGAGATCGGTACGAGCGACCACGCGCCGGTGGTGGCAGTGTTCGAGTGAGTTTCAGGCCGCGCGGCGCGAGGTGATGATGTAGCCGTGAGTCACCGGAAGGTTGAACAGTTCCGGATCCCGTAGAGCGACGCGACCGTGCTCGACGCTGTAATTCTCGGTGATGGATCGCACGGGATCCTCTGCGGCATTCAGGATGACGATCCGCGCCAACTGGACCATCTCGACAGGTTCGAGATGGGCTTTGAGCGCGTCGGCGATATAGCCAAGCGTGCTGTGGTCGTGCCTTGCCCATGGTGCGGCGACGTACTGGGCACCGGCTGTTCGTCCATTGATGAAGAGAACGCTGGCGTCGTTCAATTTCGCGTCCGCAATCGCAAGAAGATCAACGATCAAAAGCACGCACGGATCGTACCTCGGCGATTACCTTTTTCTCAGGGCCGCTACCGACGACCCCGCAAAACGCAGAAAGCCGGCGAATTACGCCGGCTTTCTCTACTTCCTGTGACTTGAACCGGTTTTCTACTCGAGAACCACCAGCACCACGCGGCGGTTGGCGGAGCGGCCGTCGCGGGTCTTGTTCGACTCGAGCGGGAGCGTGTCGCCGTATGAAATCGTCGACATGCGGGCGAGCGGGAGTTTGTGCTCGCGCGAGAGATAGCGGCGCACTGCATCCGCGCGATCCTGGCCGAGGTCTTCGTTGTGACGCTCGCCGCCGGTATCGTCGGTGTGGCCCTGGATCTCCACGAAATACTGGGCGCTGAGTCCCTTCACGCGCGTGGCGAACTCATCGAGCGCGGTCTTCGCTTCGGCGTCGAGCGCGTATGAGCCGAGCTTGAACTTGATCCGGTCTTCGGAGAACGACTGCTCGAAGATCACCTGGCCCTTGGCCAGCACGCCTGCTTCCTGCGCCCGCGTGAGCGCTTCCTGTGCCGACTGACTGAGCTGTTCGAGCTTCACGTCGGTCTGCTGTTGTTTCTGCTGGAGATCTTCGACCTGCGAGGAGACCGATTCGATGCGCTGATTCGTCGTGGCCTGGGAGGCGGCGATCTTCTCGTCCACCGATTTCGAGGAGGCGCATGCGCCGAGGAGCGCGGTCATCGCGGTCAAGGAAACTACTCCGATCAACTTCTTCATCAACTGTTCTTCCTTTCGTTGCGCTTCCGCGTACGGGACGAGACGCTCTGGACCGGTGGTTCCGTACCGCGGTAGCCGGCACGGACTCGGACGGAACGGACGCGCCCTGCGAGCTCGAGCGAAATGCGACGGTACTTTACTGCACCCTTTCCCGTCGGGGGGAACCCTATCAAGTATTGGGCCCGAAGGACCTTCTCGATTCCAACTACAGCGTCTGCAAGCGTTTCCGGGTCATTACCGACGAAGAGCTTGCCTCCGGATGACGATGCGAGCTCTTCCAGCAGGTCGATGTTCGACATCTCTTCGCTGATCGGAACGATCTTCGTCGTGTCCTGCTCCGCCGGCTCGCGGAGACCGAACGCATAGACCGGGATGGAGACGCCTTCCATCCTTTTCTCGATCTCGGCGCGGGTCAGCTTCGAGGCGTTGTCGATGCCATCGCTGAGCAGAATGATGGCGCGCGAAGGATTGCGTCCCAGCTCACTGCGCTCCGGCATCTGCGCCAGCGCGTCGAAGAAGGCGGTCTTCCCCCACGGCTTGACAACATCGACTGCACGCGTGATTGCAGCAGGGTTTTCCGTGAAGGGCACGAGCTCATTGGCCCGTCCCTCGGAATCGAAGACGTAGAGCGCGAAGTCATCTCCTTCACGCCGCCGGGCGGTGAGCGCGTTGATGGCGGCCTTGGCCGCTTCCATCTTGCCCGCCAGCCCCATCGAGCCAGAGCCGTCGAGGAGGATCGTCCAGGACACCGGCGCGTTCATCGAGCGCTCGAAAAGGTCGGTGGCGACTTTTTTCCCGTCGACGAGCAGCGACACTTCTTTGGCCGAGAGGTCCGTGATCGGCACACCCTTCGAGCCGAGGACGCTGAAGGGAACCATGACGTAGCTGACCGAAACTTGCTCGGTGAAGTCCTGAGCGGACGCGGCGGACGCGGCAATGGCCACGAGCAGGATGATCGAGAGTCTGCGTTTCATCGATGCGAATAACATTCAGTTGCCGCTGCGCATGCCGGGCACAGAGGCGCAGAGGAACGAACTGAAGCTTCAGCCCCTCGGCAGGGGGATGAAATCCTCATCCTCCTGATGCTTCCTCTCCCATTTGAGGAAGTCGTAGTAGCCGCAGCGGGAAGTGTCGGGATATTCGTGGCAGACGCCGGGGCGGGCTTCGTAGATCGTGCAACGGCGCTTCTTCGTGTCGAGGAACATGCAGACGCTGCCGTAAATCTTGTCCTTCTGATGCCGCAGAACCTGCTCACCTGCCGCGATTTTCGTGAAGCGGCGGCGGGCGGTCTCGACGTCGATACCGAAGTGTTTGGCGAGCCTGTTGAGGTCTCGTTTCTCGACGATGATGCGGTCGTAACTGCAGCAGTACGCGGGGCACTTCGAGCAGTCGTACGCAAGCTTCGGTGGAGCAGCAGTCGTCACTGTCATGTGGTGTGCGGTCAGTGTAACAGGCGTATACGCGTCGTCGCGTACCATGTGCGTCCCATGGATCACGCCGTCTCCCTCGTTCAGGCGTACCTGCAGCTCAACGGCTACTTCACTTCCGCCGAATATCCGATCATCGCCGGTACGGCGCGCAACGGGTTTCGCACGCTGACCGACATCGACATCCTGGCCTTTCGATTTCCAACGGGACTACCGATGGCGCAGCCCGGAAAGAAATCGCCCGCTGGTCTCGACCTCTCCGGTCTCGACGCGGGGCTGGGTGTTCCGACGGACTCGATCGACATGATCATCGGCGAGGTGAAGGAAGGACGCGTCGGGATCAATACCGGCATCCGCGATCCCGATGTGCTGAAGACGGTCGTCAGTCGTTTCGGCGAAGTGGGCGATGCCGCGGCCGTCGTACAACAGCTGCTCGATCGCGGGATGGCGGAGATCCCGCCGAATTTCTCGGTCCGTCTCATCGCCTTCGGCTCATTCCCTCCCGGTTCCCCGGTTCCTCCCTGCCGCATCATCAGCCTCGGCCGGGTCTTGACGTTCCTGCAGGCTTACGTGCGCAAGCACTGGGACATGCTGCGTCACCTGCAGTTCAAGGATCCGGCGTTCGGATTTCTGATGACGCTAGAGAAAGCGCGTCGCGGCGCAGCGGGCCGGCGCGGCGAAGAAGGCGTCGAGATCGTGACCTCGGGCGAGCGTCCGTCGACTCCGGACAGCCGCCGCAACAATGAGCGTCCAGTGAGCGGTGCGCAACCGCGGCGCAAACGATAGCTACGCAATCACGACGCGATTGCGCCCCAATCGTTTTGCCTCGTACAGCGCTTCGTCGGCCTTTCCCACCAGCTCGTGAGGCGATCCCTCGCGTGACGGGACCAGGGTCGTCACGCCGAGGCTGGCGGTGACGGTTCCGAGCTGCTCGATGCCGTGACGGAGAGATTCTGCGATGACCTGCGCGTGGCTGGCGTCGGTCTCAGGGAGCAGCACGACGAACTCCTCGCCGCCGTAGCGCGCCACGATGTCCGCGGCGCGTTGCACCGTCTCGCGCAGCACACTGGCGACACCGCGCAGCGCGTCGTCGCCGGCCTGATGTCCCTGCTCGTCGTTGAAGGTCTTGAAGAAGTCGATGTCCAGGATCAGCAGCGAGAGCGGCATGCCGTTGCGCAATGCGCGCCGCCATTCGAGAACGAGCGTGTCGTCGAAATGACGCCGGTTCGACAGGCCGGTCAATCCATCCTGCGTGGAAATGCGGTGCAGCGTTTCGATGGCGCTGCCGAGATGTGCATTGGCCTCTTCGAGCGCGCGCGTTTTCTGTTCGAGCTGCGCAGTGACTTCCTTCAGCTCCGCGTAGAGCTGGCCGCTCGCGATCGCGCCGGCGATCTGATTGGCGATGCCCGTTAGAAGCGGCAGGTCATCGTGAAATGCGGCCGGCCGCCTGCTCTCGAGATTCAGCACGGCTACGATGCGGTCGTGATGACGCACCGGCACGCACAGCTCCGATCGCGCGCCGGGCAATGTCTCGACATAGTTCGGGTAGGTGCGGACATCGTCGATGAGCTCAGCCTCTCCCGTGGCCGCGACCTGCCCCACGACACCGCTGCCGAGGAGCCGGGTGTAGCCGACGTGAATCTCGGTGGGAACGACCGAGGTCACGGCCTCGCACAAGAACGAAGAGCGCGCCTCGTCGATCGTCACCAGCGCGACAAACTCCCATCCGAACTTCGAGGCGAGAGCGTCCGTGATCCGCTGCAGCGTAGGCCGTAGCTCCAGATCGAGCGTAGCGATGCGCGCCACGTCATTCAGGATCTCGAGCTGCGCAGCTCGCGGATCGTCAACGCCTTCCATGAAACGCGATCTTACTCGGTGACATCCATCCACGCGTCAGCAGCAACGCCACGTTCCAGGCCACCCATCCGATCATCGCGGGAGCGAGGTGGAGCGGCGAGTGGTAGCCGACCACGACGTGAATCACGATGGCGCAGGCGAAAGCGATGTTGCCGCCCCATGCCAGAGCAAGCCAGAGCCAGCGAGCTCCCGCGCGGAATCCCCACTGCGCCGAGAGCCACACTGCGATGCCGTTGGCGATGAGCATGCCGCCGAGGCTGGCCCGATCGTGAGCGACGAGCGGGACGAGCGTTTCGTAGGAATGGTGCAACTGCTCGCGCGTGGTGCGCATGAATTCGAGATCGGTTTGCACGAACACCGCCGTGCAACCGATGGCCGCGATCACCATCCCTGCGCCGGTCAGCCCCACGCCGATGGCGATGAAGATCAGTTGTCCCCACTGGCCGCGACGCCACGCCGCCGTCTCACGCCATTCGGGAGTCAGCGCTTGCGGCGGAGACGGCTGCATGACGAGGCAAAGCAGCGTGAACTGCGTCAGAATCGCCGTCACGAACGCGTGGAACGGATCGAAATATCCGAAGCCGAGAAAGAAAAAGAACGTGAGGAAGCCGACCGTGGCCGAAGCGATCACCGTCACCTGCGCCCAATGCGCGCCGCGACGGATACCGGCCCACGCCAGCGCCGCGTAGAAGATGCCGATGCTGAGCATCGTGCCGGCCAGCGAGGCGCGGTCGTGCGCCATGAACGGGAGCAGCCGCGGATTGAGATCGCGGAGTTGCGCGCGCGTCATCCCGGACAGGCTCTCGTCGTAGGGAAGGACGACTCGCGTCGATGCAATCACGAGCGCCAAGAGACCGCCCGCGAACATCGCCACGCCGAGCAGCAACGCCCAGAACCACGCCCGCCGCGCGGCGTCCATGCTCAGCGGCTCCGGCTCCGCGGGCGAAGGTAGAGTTGAGAGCAGCGCTTCGTTGCAGCGCTTCACCAATCCCGGTCCGGAGACGATCAGTCCCGCATCGACGGCGGCGACATCTGCGCCGGCATCGAGAAGCTGACGTGCATCCTCGGGTTCCGTGACTCCGCCGGCTACGATGAGCGCGTCGGGCCCAAGCGCGCTACGGAGCGATTGCGCGCGGTCCCGAGTGTTCTCGATGTCGGCCAGCCAGACTCCGGCTGCGCCGGCCTGCATCGCAGCGCTTGCGAGACTGTCGACGTTCTCCGTCGCTGCTCGAACGTACAGAAGAACGGGCCTCGCGCCGCGCGCTGCAGCGATACTCGTTCGCGCCGAGTCCGCGTCGCTCGCCTCGATGCTGAACATCGCCGCGCGATCCTGAAGTCGTTCGACGATGTTTGCGATCTGCGCGTCATCACCGGCGGCGATGCGCACGCAAATGGGGACCTTGATCTCCAGATTCGAGGCAACCTCGTCGACGCCAACGACGATCGTGTCGCGCGGCGTGACCGCGCGACGTGAAAAGTCGACATCCCAATCAGGCGCAATCCCATTGCCGCGCTCCGCAACCGGACCGATCTCGATCAACCCGACGCCGAACCTGGCAAACGCTCCTGATGCTTTGCCGCTCGGATCGATCATCGAGCCGAACGCGATCGGACCCGCCAGCTCGATCGCCCCGAGTCGCGTGCGCAACCGATCATCGGCGCGCATGTGCCCGAGAAAATCGATCGCCGCCGGCCCGAATGGAAGCCGCGCAAGTGTTGACAGCGTAGCCACCGCCATCCGCCGCGCGCGCTCCGCACCGAGGGAGAACATCACCGGCCGCAGAACGGTCCGATAACTCCAGTCCGGCATGCGCTCATGCTACGCCGCCGTTTCAGTTTCGTGTCCAGATTGAAGCGAATGTCCCATTCACGATCGTGGCGCGCGCGTTCAGCGCGAGAGCGCGGCGGCGGGACGCCAC
>JALYJW010000090.1 GCA_030775085.1 Acidobacteriota bacterium
CCTCTCCCCACGGCGGCTTCATCGCCGAGGGGAGAGGGCTAGGGTGAGGGGCGGCTCTCGCGAAAAAGTTCCATTCAGTGCGCCGCGGCGTGCGCTTCCTTCGCCTTCTTCGACTCCGTGACGATCTTCTCCTGGAGTTGTTTCGGCACTTCTTCGTAGTGCGAGTACTCCATGTGGAAGCTGCCGCGGCCCTGGGTCAGCGAGCGGAGCGTCGATCCGTACGTGAGCATTTCGGAGAAGGGTGCGCGCGCGTGTACGACCTGCGCGTCGTCTTCCGCATCGACGCCTTCCACGCGGCCGCGTCGTGAGTTGAGGTCGCCCATGATATCGCCGATGTATTCGGACGGCGCGGAGATGTCGACGTGCATGATCGGCTCGAGCAGCGTCGGACGCGCCGCGGCCATTCCTTCCTGGAAAGCAAGCGAGCCGGCGATCTTGAAGGCCATTTCGGACGAGTCAACGTCGTGGTACTGGCCGTCCTTCAATCGCACGCGGAAGTCGACCACCGGGAAGCCGGCCAGGAAGCCTTTCACGCGCGCGTCCTGAATGCCCTTCTCGACGGCCGGGATGTATTGCCGCGGGATGGAGCCGCCGAAGATTTCGTCGACGAACTCGAAGTCGCCGCCGCGCGGCAGCGGCTCCATGGTGATCTTGCAGTCCGCGAACTGGCCGTGGCCGCCGGACTGTTTCTTGTGGCGGCCGTGGGCGTCCGCGGCTTTGGTGATCGTTTCGCGGTACGGCACTTTCGGCGGATGCAGCACCACATCGACGTTGTACTTCTTCTTCAGCTTGGCCACGACGATCTCGACGTGCAACTGGCCCTGGCCGCTGATGAGGAACTCTTTGGTCTGCTCGTCGCGCGCGAACTTGATGGTGGGATCTTCTTCGATGATGCGGTGGATGGCCGCGCCCAGTTTGTCCTCATCGCCGCGCGCTTTCGGCTCCACCGCGAATGCGATGGACGCCTCGGGATAGCGGATGTGCTCGAGCGCGATTGGATGGTCTTTCGCAGCGATCGTGTCACCGGTGAACGTGTCTTTCAGCTTGGCCACCGCACCGATGTCGCCGGCGCGCAGCTCCGGCACCGGCAATTGCTGTTTGCCTTGCAGCACCTGCAGCTTGCCGACGCGCTCCTCGTGCTCGCGTGAAGTGTTCCAGTAGGCGTGATCGGAAGTGAGTGTCCCGGAGTAGACACGGAACAGCGAGACGCGGCCGGAGAATGGATCGGAGAAGGTCTTGAAGACGAGCGCGGCGGGGAATGCCTGCGGACGCCGGTCGAAGGTGACGGGCTGACCTTTCCCATCTTTTCCTTCGATGCTCTTCGCTTCGTCCGCGGCGGGGAGCAGCGACACGAAGGCGTCGAGGATGGGATGGCCGCCAATGTTGTGCGATGCCGAGGAACAGAAGACCGGGTAGATCTCATGATGACCGACCTCACGCCGAAGACCGTCCATGAGCTCTTCCTGCGAGAGACCGCCTTGCTCGAAGAAGCGCTCCATCAGCGTGTCATCGCCCTCGGCGACTTTCTCGATCAGCTGCTCGCGCCACGAGTCCGCGGCCTCTTTGAAGTCTTCCGGAATGTCGGTGATCTCGTACTTGCCGGAGCCGTCGGCCGCGTACTTCCACGCTTTCATCGACACGAGATCGATGACGCCGTTGAAGTCTTTTTCCTCGCCCATCGGCACCTGGATGGGGACGACGTTCTTGCCGAACTTCTTCTGCAGCGCGTCGAGCGTGCGCACGAACGACGAGCGCTCGCGGTCCATCTTGTTGATGATGATGATGCGCGGAAGCGCGTACTCCTCGGCGAACTTCCACACCTTCTCGGTGGTCACTTCGACGCCCGTGACGCCGCTGACCACGACCGCCGCGGAGTCCGCGATGCGCAACGCTCCGCGCGCTTCCATGATGAAGATGCCGAAACCCGGCGTGTCGATGAGGTTGATTTTCGTGTCTTTCCACTCCGCGAATGCGACGGCCGTGGAGATCGAATGCTTGCGCTCGATCTCATCCTGGTCGAAATCGGTGACGGTCGTTCCGTCTTCGACGCGGCCCATGCGCGTGGCCGCGCCGGCGTTGAACAGCAGTTGCGACACGAGCGTGGTTTTGCCCGTATCGTTGTGCCCGACGACTGCCACGTTGCGGATCTCTGAGCCCGAATAAACCTTCATGCGGTTGACTCCGTAAGTGATTTCGCGAATCGGCGTGTCATCATATTTTATTTTCCCGGGACGGCGGCCAGCGCGCTACTCTCCTTCATCCAGTCAGCACAGGAGTTATGATTGTCGGCTCATGGGACGCCCCCCGAACCCGGCCTGGACACCCTTCGCCGCAGTGCTTCCGGAGATAAGACTCTCTTGAAACTGGGGCGCTATGAAGTCGTGCGCGAGCTCGGCAAAGGTGCGATGGGAATCGTTTACCTTGCCAAGGATCCGCTCATCGGCCGTCTGGTCGCGCTGAAGACGATCCGCCTCGGCGCTCACGCCGATGACGACGAGATGATGGAGTTCCAGCAGCGCTTCATCCGCGAAGCGCAGGCGGCCGGCATCCTCAATCATCCGGCTATCGTCACGGTGCATGACATCGGCCGCGATGAAGAGACCGACACGTCGTTCATCGCCATGGAGTACGTGGAGGGACAGAACCTCAAGGAGGTGCTGTCGCAGGGACGGGCGCTGTCATTCGAGCAGATCGCCGACATCATTTCGCAGGTGGGCGAGGCGCTGGACTTCGCGCATGCCAAAGGCATCGTGCATCGCGACGTGAAGCCGGCAAACATCATTCTTCTCGAAGGCAACCGCGCCAAGATCACCGACTTCGGCATCGCCAAGATCGCTTCGGGCGCGGCGAATCTCACCAGCACCGGCCAGTTCCTCGGCACACCGAACTACATGGCGCCGGAGCAGA
The DNA here is from genome assembly GCA_030775085.1 of Acidobacteriota bacterium. Classification (GTDB taxonomy): domain Bacteria; phylum Acidobacteriota; class Thermoanaerobaculia; order Gp7-AA8; family Gp7-AA8; genus QHVT01. The sequence goes on from JALYJW010000090.1 coordinate 2,908, forward strand.
TCAAAGGCGCGCCCGTCGACGGTCGCACCGATATTTTCGCGCTCGGCATCTGCCTCTACGAATGTCTGACGCGGCGCAAGCCGTTCGGCGGCGATTCGCTGACGTCGATCTCGTACAAGATCGTGCACGAGCCCTTCCCGCCGCTGCACGAGATCAATCCGCAGATTCCTGAAGGCTACGAAGAGGTCGTGGCCAACTGCCTGCAGAAAGATCCGACGAAACGTTACCAGCGCGCCCGCGATCTGACGACCTCGTTGCGTGCAGTGCTGCGCGGCGAGAAGCCGACGCGCCCGCCCGATCCCATGCTGGCCGAAGAAACTGTGGTCACGCGCGCCGCCGCGGACCGCGCATCGCTGAGTAGCGGACCGATGCCGACCGTCGAAGTGCCATTCCCTGAGGCGGTCGAAGCGCAGGCACCCGATACGGGTGGAACACGTCCCGCGGGGAGCGCAGCCGCTGCAGCCGCGGCCGCATCGCAAGCGTCGCACGCGACGATTCCGACTGCCATGAAGCGCGCGCCGCGCGTTCCTGTTTCGCAGCAGTTCCGCACGACACTGACCAACGTGCGCGCGATGCCGTTGTGGCGCAGCCGCATCGCGCCGCCGATCTTCATCGGCATCGTGGTGTTGTTCGTGGCGGGAGTCTTCGGGATCGTCGCCGCGGGGAAGATCGTCGATTCGAAAACAAAGTGGCCGGCGATGACTCTCGACGCCGGCCCGATGCGCGTGAAGCAGTTGCGCCGCGACGGCAATGCGCTGCTCGTTGCGAACCGCATCCCGCAGGCCTACGCCAAATTCGAGGAGCTACAGCGCATGGCGCCGAAGTCGCCGTACGTGCGCAAGACGATGGCGCAACTGAACGCCATGCGTCAGCAGGAAGAGCTGAGCAAACAGCAGCTCGCGCAGGCGCAGTTGAAGTTCCAGGAAGGCATGGTGCTGTACAACGAGAAGAAGTACGTCGATGCTCTGGCGCTCTTCCAGGAATCGCTGGCCATCGATCCGAGCGACACCAACACCATCGAGTACATCAAGCTCGCGCAACAGCAGGAAGACCAGCGGCTAGCTGCCAGAACGGCGCGGCGGAGCTCTTCGCAACCACAGCAGCCACAGACCGCAGCCGATACGAGCACCGCGCGCGATACCCCGGGAACGACCAGCACCGCGTCGAGCGCGTTGCCGTCGAGCGCCTCGCAGTTGACGACGGTCTTCACGCATCCCTTTCTCGAGGGTCACATCGTGGTGCGGGCCGGCGGCGACATCGTGGTCAACGAACGCCTTTACGACGAAAAGCCGGCGCGGTTCCTTCGCCGCGCTTCGAAGACTCCTCGGCCCATCAACGTGACGAATCAGTTTCCGGCCAAGAATGCGGACCTCAAGATCTGGGTGACTGTGCCGGCGCAGAACATCCAGGAAGTTCACACCTTGCCGGCCGTTCGTTTCCAGGCCGGCGGGCAACACCGCCTTGTCGTCCGCTACGACGCCGCCGCGAAGAAATTCTCCTACGAGCTGAATTGACCGCTGTTCCATTCGCCATCGCCACACGCGACGAGCTCTGGCTGCACGGCCGTCTCGTCGAGCGTCGTCTCGCACACGGGCGAGCGATCGAAGACGAGCGCGGCATCCGCGCTGTCGATGCAGGCGAGCCGTCGCTCAATGCTGCATGCGATGCGGCGATGGACGAGCTTCACGCGCACATCGTTCCGGATGCGCGGGTGCGGCTCGTCGCGCAGGCGAGCAGCGAAGGCCTTACCACCACGATCGTGGTGACGATGGCCGGACTCTCCGTCGTCACGACGCCGCAGCACATTAATCATGATGTGGCGTTGCTGCGAGACGCTTCGGCGTCGATCCCGATCGATGGCGACGCACCTCCGCGAGACATTCCGCTGCTCTGGAAGCACGGCAGTGCGGCGGTCCTGCTGCATGAAGCGATCGGCCACCCGCTCGAGCACGGACAAGCGCCTCCCGAGCTGCCGTCGTGGCTGACCGTCGATGTGCCGCTGCAATTGCGGCGCGCCTCATTCAAAGATGTGCCGCTCGTGCGTATGACCAGTGTCGTGGTGCAACAGACGAACGCGCCGTTCGCGTTGCCAGAACGTCGCATCGAGATCGCGCTGGTCAGCGGCGGCGCGTACGATCCGCTCACCGAGCTCGTGACCGTGCGCATCGCTGCCGCGCAGCTCGTCGACGGCAACGGTATCCGCCCGCTCGCGCCGTTCACGATTCACGATTCGCGCGCGAATGTGGTGCAGGCCATCATCGGCGCTTCCGGAGCATCGCTTCGCTATCCCGGTGTCATCTGCTCGCGCGAAGGACAGGAGCTCGTGGTCGGCTCGCACGCCCCGCTGATGCTCACGGAGTTTCGATGATCTACCGCAAGCGAGGCAGTGTGGTCCGATGGGAGAACGGAACATTGGTCCGCGTTACGGAAAGCGGCATGGCCGTGGAAACGGAAGAGCTTTTCGAATGCCGTCCGGATGTCAGCGGCGACGTTCCGCGAGTCGTTGATTCGAAGGTCATCGAAGCGGCCAGTGCGGTGCAGGACGTAGCCGCGGCCGCAGGCGTGACGATCGAGCGCCTCATCGTCATCGAGGGAGTGGCGGAACACGTTTGGAGTGCGGCAGCCGCAACTGCCGCTTTCGTATCCGACAGCGCTGCGCATGAACATACAAAAGCGGTAGCCGCAACTACCGCACTCCAAAATCACATCGAGCACACGCGGCGCATGCACATCTCTTTAGTGCGCGCGCACACGCGCGCGATTCTCGATCTCGGTTCCTTCGAGCTGGCGGACGTCGTACGCGTAGCGGGCGTGCTGGCGCGCGTCGAGGCCATGGACCGTGAAGCTCCCGCACGCCTGCGTCTCGCGCCGAATGTCACGGCCGCGCTGCTGCCGTCACTGATCGGCATTGCGCCGCCCAATGTGCGTCTTCTGCAAACCGCGGGCGGCGTCGACGGATGCGGAGAGCCCATAGTCGAAGCGAGCGAAGCATGGCCGAACTGGTACCGGCCGAGCTATCGCATCCGGCCGGTGCGCGCTCCGCTCCAGTTGCGCATCGAGTGCGACGTGAAGACGATCGATGCCGGCAGTGCGCTGGCCGTGGCGCTCCTCGCTCCCGTCTCCGTCATGAATGGTGAGCTCGTGCTGCGCGTGTTGATCGATGGTCGCGATGGAGCCTTTGCTTCGACCCTGCGCGTGGCGCGCATCGACGCGGTCTCGGATGAGAGAACGTGGTATCCCTACGGAGGCGGTTCCTTCGGCGCGGAGATGGTGCTCTAATGCGCCGCCAGTGAGCGCCACCGGCAGACGCGTCGAATTCCTGGCCCGGGCCATCGTCAACCGTCTGGAGGACCGCGGGCTGGTGGAGTTCCTCGACGCGGAAGCGGGCATCCTCGTAGTCACCAAAGCGATCGAAGAGAATTTCGCCGCCATCGAAGCACTCGAGCGCGAAGCTCGCCACAAGCTTGGCGAGCGGGCCACCGAGCAGCAGGTGGAAGCCGAGATGCAGAGGATCGCCGCCGAACGAAGCATCATCCTCTAATCGTCATGTCTTACGAACAGAAGCTCGAAGAGCTGGAGCGCCGTAAACAACAGAGCGAGCTCGGTGGCGGGCAGGCACGCATCGACCGCCAGCACAACGACGGCAAACTGACGGCGCGTGAGCGCGTGGCGTTGCTGTTCGATCCGGGCTCGTTTCAGGAGCTCGACCAGCTCGTCATGCATCGCTCCACCGACTTCGGCATGGAGAAGCAACGCGTCCCCGGCGACGGCGTCGTCACCGGATACGGAACGGTGCAGGGGCGTCTGATCTACGCGTTTGCGCAGGACTTCACCGTGGCCGGCGGATCGCTGTCCGAGACGCATGCCGCGAAGATCGTGAAGATCATGGATCTGGCCGTGAAGAACGGAGCGCCGCTGGTCGGCCTCAATGATTCCGGCGGCGCGCGCATTCAGGAAGGTGTGGTCTCCCTCGGCGGCTACGCCGACATCTTTCTCCGCAACACGATGGCCTCAGGAGTCGTCCCGCAGATCTCCGCGATCATGGGGCCGTGCGCGGGCGGCGCGGTCTATTCGCCCGCCATCACCGACTTCATCCTGATGGTGAAGAAGACGAGCTACATGTTCGTCACCGGTCCCGACGTCATCAAGACCGTCACGCATGAAGAGGTGACCAAGGAAAAGCTGGGCGGTGCCGAGACGCACAACCAGGTCTCCGGAGTGGCGCACTTCGCGGCGGAATCGGACGAAGACTGCATCGCGCTCATTCGCGAGCTGCTCTCCTTCATGCCATCGAACAACATGGAAGAGCCGCCGCGCGTGGCCACGAGCGACGACGTGAATCGCGTCGACGCGGAGCTCGATACGTTCGTTCCCGCCAATCCGAATCAGCCGTACGAGATGCGCGATCTGATCAAGACCATTGCGGATGAAGGACACTTCCTGGAAGTGCATCAACACTTCGCGCGCAATCTGGTGGTCGGCTTCATCCGGCTCAACGGCGCATCGATCGGCGTGGTCGCCAATCAGCCTGCGTTTCTGGCTGGTGTGCTCGACATCGATGCTTCGCGCAAGGGCGCGCGCTTCACGCGCTTCTGCGATGCGTTCAACATTCCGCTGCTCGTGCTCGAAGACGTGCCGGGATTCCTGCCGGGAACGGCGCAGGAGTACGGCGGCATCATCATTCATGGTGCAAAACTGTTGTACGCGCTTGCTGAAGCGACGGTGCCGAAAGTCACGGTCATCACGCGCAAGGCCTATGGCGGCGCGTACTGCGTGATGAACTCGAAGCACATCCGCGCCGACATGAACTTCGCGTATCCGACCGCCGAGATCGCGGTGATGGGCGCGGAGGGAGCGGTCAACATTCTCTATCGCGGATCCGATGACCGCCGCGCGAAAGTGGCGGAGTACCAGGAGAAGTTCGCCAACCCCTACATCGCCGCGGAGCGTGGCTACATCGACGAGATCATCGAGCCGCGATTCACGCGCCGCAAGCTGATCACGACCTTCGCCATGCTGCGCAACAAGCGCGATCGCAACCCGCCGAAGAAGCACGGCAACATCCCGCTGTGATCAGCTCGCGGCTCGCAGCTCTCGGCTCGCAGGTCTACTTCCGGCATCGGCTTCGGTTTTCCTGAGAGCTGCGAGCTGAGAGCTGCGAGCTGAACCGGTTTCTTCAGGGATTCGAACGGTGCGATCCAACGAGCCGAAGGCGCAGCCGGAGGGATCTGCGAAAAACTCATAGAACGCAATGACTTAGCGCGATAGTCAGCGTGGCAGATGCGTTGCGGTGTGTCCGGCCAACGATTCGACCGAACGTGATTGCGTTAGACGGATGGGATCACGGAAGGTTGCTTTTCCAGTCTCTTGTGTTACGGTTCGCGCACATTTTGGTCCGAAGTTTCACTCATCGAAAGGAGCAGGCATGAAAAGGCTTGTCATTTTATTGTCCGTGTTACTGATTGCAGTAACCGGGCCGGCGTTCGCACAGTCGACGACCGGAACGATCCATGTGGTCGTTGCCGACTCGTCGGGCGCTCCGCTGCCCGGAGTCACCGTCACGGCTTCAGCCGCTGACACCAACACCCGTCGCACCGAGGTAACCGGTGCTGATGGCGGCGCTCTCCTCGTCTCGCTGCAGCCGTCCACGAAGTACGTGGTCGAGGCGAGCCTGGAAGGGTTCGGCAAAGCGCAGAACACGAACGTGTACGTTCGTTCCGCGCAGCAGGCGGCGATTCGCATGACGCTGCAGATGGCGTCGGTTTCCGAGTCGATCACCGTCACGGCCGATGCGCCGATCGTCGACACGACCAGCGCCACCACCGGTCAGGAGCTCACGCTCGAACTGACTGAGTCGCTGCCGACCGGCCGCTCGTATCAGGCGTACCTGCAGCTCGTCCCGGGCGTTCTTCCGGCCTCGGTCACCGCTGGCGGCAACCCCGCTTCGCGCTCGGGTGTCAACTACAGCGACATCGGTGGAAACATCGGTCAGTCGACCGACAACTTCTACTACGTCGAAGGAATCAACGTTACCGATCCGCTGACCGGAACGTTCGGTGCGAATCTGAACACCGAGATCATCCAGGAGCAGAAGGTCATGACGGGCGGCATCCCGGCCGAATTCGCCGGCGCCCCGGGCCTGCTCTCCTCGGTCGTCACCAAGTCCGGCAGCAACAACTTCACCGGCTCGGTGAACTACTACACGCAGAACGACTCGCTGGTTTCCGACAACAGCGTCGGCGCGACCGGTGCGACGTTCTCGACCTACGACTCGGCCATCACGCTTGGCGGTCCGATCGTCCGCGACAAGGCGTGGTTCTTCGGCAGCTACCGCATCCTCAACACCGAAACGGACGTCGTGAGCAACCAGGGTGTGGCCCTGCGCACGGTCACGAACGAAGGGACGCAGGCTTACGGCAAACTGTCGTGGCAGCTCACTTCGAAGGATCGCGTGTCCGGCACGTTCACGAACGACCCGACCGAGATCTCCGGCTCCACCATTGCCACGACGCTCAACACCCGCAGCAGCGGTCAGGAGCAGGGCGGCGATCGTTACTCGCTCGAGTACAACCGCGTCTTCAATTCGAACTTCCTTCTCGACGCGGCCGTCGGTAAGCACAACGGCGAAGTGTCGACGGTGGCCTCCATCCAGGAGATCCTCAACACCGTCGTCTTCCGCCGCCAGGACAACGTTTCGTTGGCCGAGCAGCAGCTCGGCGGCGCCGGCGCCAACAACATCAGCGAGCGCGACACGGAGTTTTACCGCGGTACGCTCGAAGGTATCTTCGACACCGGCTTCGGCAGCCACACCCTCAAGCTCGGCCTGGAACAGGAAGACCACATCAACTTCCGTAACAACCAGTTCGTTGGTGGTGCGCAGTACAACTCGATCGGCGCGCGTTACACCGGCTCGGGTGTGACCGCAGGCGAAGTGGCCACCAACTGCAGCGCTACCAACCCAGCAGTAATCTGCTACAACTCGTTCACCTTCAACCCCGGCAATACCAGCGACCGGACCGGCCTGCTGGCCACGATCAACGGCGCTTCCGCCGCCGACAAGGCCTATTTCTACGGCATTCTCGACACCGATAAAGACGGCACGATCAGCACTGCCGAGCTGCAGGCCTACCGCTTCCAGAGCACGGCCGGCAACCCGAACGGCGCCATCAACTACCGCCGCATCATCGAGACGGCCTCGGGTCCGCAGGAAACGAAGACTCAGGGACAGACCGTCTACCTGCAGGACACGGTTCAGTTCGGCCGCTTCGCCATCAATGCCGGCGTGCGCGCTGAGAAGTGGGAGCACGTTGCTACCACCGGTGAGAACATCTTCACGTTCGACTGGGAGTACGCGCCGCGGCTGAGCGTCGTGTATGACCTGTTCGGCAACGGTCGCCAGAAAGTGTCCGGTTACTACGGCCGCTACTACGATCCGATCCGTCTGAACCTCACCAACTTCGCCGGTACACTCACCGGTACCGTCCTCGAAGAGCAGGTCTTCATCGGCGACCGTTGGGTCAAGTACCGCACCCGCGGCGGCGCCGTACAGCAGGACGCATTTTTCTCCCCCACCACCAAGACCCCGTACACCGATGAATGGCAGGCCGGCTACCAGATCGATCTGGGCCGCAACATGAGCTTCGAGACCAGCCTCTATCGTCGCGAGACCCGCGACATCATCGAAGACTATGACCTCGGTCTGTACGCGGATCCGGCTCACCCGGAAGCAGCAGGCGACCTCTACCTGGGTTTGGATTACTTCGGGTATGACGTCAATCCGGGATCGAACTTCGTCATCGCCACTTTGGCTGGCGGCGAGCGCAACACCGACGGTATCGACCTCGTGTTCCGCAAGCGCTACGCGAACAACTGGCAGGGCCTCCTCTCCTACACGTTCACGGACGCCGAAGGCAACACGAACTCGGACTCCAACGCCGACTTCGCCGGTGACGTGCTGTTCCTCGACCCGCGCGCGCCGAACGTCTACGGTACGCAGCCGGGCTCGATCGATCATCTCTTCAAGGTGGCCGGTTCTTACCGCCTGTGGAGCCATCTCGAAATCGGTGGCGTCTACAACTGGAACTCCGGTTCGCACGCCTCGCTGACAGCCGTTCAGTCGGGTCGTAACCTGCCGCTGCAGGTCGTCACGCCGTACGTCTTCGCCAACGTCTCCGAGAACTGGGTGGTCGACGATGCGGTCGGTTCGCTCACCAACGATTCGTTTGGCATCCTCGACCTCCGCGCCGCCTGGACGCAGCCGCTGCCGCGTTCCACCAGCCTGGAGCTGTTCCTCGACATCTTCAACGTCCTCGACAACCAGGCCTACACGCGCAACCAGGATCTGGTGGCTGCGTCGGGCGTTGGCAACCAGTTCGGCGACGGCCTCGCGGCGTTTGCCGCTCAGCCGCGCCGCCTGTACCTGGGCGCTCGCTTCCTGTTCTAGTCTCGACATCCACAGCTTTTGTGGGAAGAGGGCGCCTTCGGGCGCCCTCTTTTTTGTGAGGGCAGATGCCGGTTCCTCACCTACGTGCTCGACAGGAATAGCCCCCACCGGGTCCGCGTTACCTGCCGAGCGCCCAGAGGAGTCTTTTCTGCTCGGGGAGCTCTGCGCCGCGCGGCCTGTATGGTTTGACTGCCGGTCGTCGCGTGTGCTAAATCGTGCGGTTCCAATTTGTTGGAGGCTTTGTGTACGCCATCATTCAGTCGGGTGGAAAGCAGTATCGCGTGGCCGCAGGCGATCGCCTGAAGGTCGAGCGTGACGTTCTCGGCAGCGCCAAAGAGGACAAGGTCACGTTCAGTCAGGTTCTGATGATCGGCGGAGATGAGCCGAAGGTCGGCATTCCGACCGTCGAGGGCGCTTCCGTCCTGGCCACCATCGTCAGCGAAATGCGCGGCGAGAAGATCATCGTCTTCAAGAAAAAGCGCCGGAAGAATCACACCAAGCGGATGCACGGTCACCGGCAGGACGTCGTCGAAGTCCGCATCGACAGCATCAACATCTAGAGGTCAACCATGGCTCATAAAAAAGGACAAGGCTCCTCCCGCAACGGCCGCGACTCGCAGCCGAAGATGCTCGGCGTCAAGCGTTTCGCCGGACAGTTCGTCTCCGGTGGAACGATTCTCGTTCGCCAGCGCGGCACGAGGTTCCAGCCCGGCGTCAACGTCGGCTGCGGCCGCGATCACACGCTTTTCGCGAAGATCGAAGGAATCGTGCAGTTCCACGACAAGGGCGAGCGCGGACGGTTCATCAGCGTCACGCCGGCCGAATAAAACTCGCGGTTGTTGCTTCCCCCAAAGCACCGCTGATGCGGTGCTTTTCGTTTTGCAGTTGAGCTTCGTGGACTTGGTGGACGTAGTGGACGTAGTGGACGTCCACCAAGTCCACTCCGTCCACGAAGTCCACTAAGTCCACAAAGACTGAGCTTGAGGAGGCCTCTCTGATCTCCTCTTGGCACTGAATAGGTATTGGCAAAGACATGCACTTCATCGATCAGGCGACCATTCGCGTCAAAGCCGGCGACGGCGGACACGGCTGCATCGCCTTCCGGCGCGAGAAGTTCGTTCCCAAGGGAGGCCCATCCGGCGGCGACGGCGGAACGGGCGGCTCCATTTGGATCGTCGCGTCGAAGCGGCTCAACACGCTTTATCACTTGCAGTTTCAGCGCGAGTGGAAAGCGGGACGCGGACAGCACGGCATGGGCTCGAACTGTTCCGGCCATGACGGCGAGGACATCACCATCGAGCTGCCGGTTGGCTCCGTCATCCGCGACAAGGCCACCGACGACATCATTGCCGACCTCGCCGAGGATGGGCAGCGCTTTCTCGTGGCCCGCGGAGGCCGCGGAGGATGGGGCAATCAACACTTCGCCACCGCCACGCGCCAGGCTCCGCGTTTCGCGCAGGACGGAAACCAGGGAGATGAGCACGAGCTCTTCATTGAGCTGAAGCTGATCGCAGACGTCGGACTGGTCGGATTGCCGAACGCCGGCAAGTCGACGCTCATCTCCGTCATCAGCGCCGCCAAGCCGAAGATCGCCGACTATCCGTTCACCACACTCGTACCAAACCTCGGCGTAGTCAGCGCCGATGACTCGCAGACCTTCGTCGTGGCCGACATCCCCGGACTCATCGAAGGCGCGCACGAAGGCCACGGACTCGGCGATCAGTTCCTGCGTCACGTCGAGCGTTGCTCGGTGCTCGTGCATCTCGTCGATCTCTCGGCGAATGAAGATCCTGCCGCCGATGCCGAAGTGATCGCGCGTGAGCTCGCACTCTACTCGCCGCTGCTGGCGACCAAACCGCGCATCGTCTGCGGCTCCAAACTGGACTCACTCGTGCCGGGCAACAGCGAGAAAGTGCGTGCATACGCGGACAAAAATGGCTACGCGTATCACGAGATCTCCGCCGTGGTCGGAGACGGCGTTCGCGAGCTCGTGCGCATGCTCGCCCGTTTCGTGCGCGAGAATGTCGACCAGCCGCTTGTTCGCAGCGAAGTGATGCACGGCGACGTCGATCGCAGACCATGAACATCGGCATCTGCGGCGGCACGTTCGATCCGTTTCATCGCGGCCATCTCGAGCCCATTCTTGCGGCGCGCGCGACGATGCAGTGGGATCTGGTTCTTTACGTGCCGGCGTTCGTCCAGCCGTTCAAGCAGGACCGCGCTACGGCGTCTCCGTTTCATCGCTTTGCCATGCTGAGCACGTCGATCATCGACTACGACTTCATGGATGCCGTGACGATGGAGCTCGAGCGAGGCCGCGTTTCGTACAGCGTGGAAACGCTGGAAGAACTGCGTGCCGCGCATCCGGATGCCACACTCGACTGGATCATCGGCGACGACAACCTCCCGCAGCTCGGAGAGTGGAAGTCGATCGATCGCATCTTCGAGCTGGCCAACTTCGCCGTGCTGACGCGCGGCGATCATCCAGTGCCGCAGCCGTTTCATGCGCGAGTGCGGGAAGCCGCGGGACGTCCCGCGCATGGCGCGATCGTGTTTGCGCAGAATTCAACCGTTCCGGTGTCGTCTACGGAGATTCGCCGGAGAGTGCAGGAAGGTCAGTCCATTGACGAGCTGGTCCCACCGACCGTCTCGCGTTACATTCAGCATTACGGACTCTATCGAAAGGCCCAACGTGAACAACTCGATTGAAGCGCGCGTCCGCCTCGCGGCCAACGCGGCGCTCGACAAGAAAGCAACGAACCTGGACGTCCTCGCCGTCGGCGAGCTCACCTCGATCGCCGACTACTTCGTGATCTGCTCCGCGGGAAACGAGCGTCAGGCGCAGGCCATCGGCGACAACGTTCTGGACAGTCTCAAGCAGGAGATGGGCGTGAAGCCGCTCCTCGTGGAAGGGACGACGCCGGGACGATGGGTGCTTCTCGACTTCGGTGATTTCATCGTCCACATCTTCACGGAAGACGTTCGCCGCTTCTATGGACTGGAGCGCCTTTGGGGCGACGCGCCGAACGTCACGTCCGAGCTGACGGGAGAAGCCGAGCAGCGTGCCTTCCAAAAAACTTCGTGAGCCGCGCCTCGGCGATTTTTTTCGCACGCGGAACGCGGCGATGCGGAACCTTCTCGAAACAGCCGGGAAGGTTCTCGATCACGACGTCAGCATCTTGATTCTCGGCGAGTCCGGCACCGGCAAGGATTACCTCGCACAATCCGTCCACGCCTGCAGCGCGCGGCGCGCCGAGCCGTTCGTCCACATCGAATGCGGCTCCATTCCGGCCGATCTCTTCGAGAGCGAGTTGTTCGGCCATGAACGGGGCACCTTCACGGACGCGCAGATTCGCAAGGTCGGCAAGCTCGAGGCCGCCGGACGCGGCACGGTCTACTTCGACGAAGTGGCCGCGCTCACGCCGCAGTTGCAGGCCAAGCTGTTGCGCGTGATGCAGGAGCGCCGCTTCTCGCGCCTCGGCGGGGCGGCGAACTTGCCGTTCGAAGCGCGCGTGATCACGTCGTCGAATGCGGATGTGGCAACGCTGCTCGCGTCCGGCGCGATTCGATCGGACTTCTACTACCGCATCAACGTCGTGACGTTGACGCTCCCTCCGCTGCGCGAGCGTCCCGAGGACCTGATGCCGCTGGCGCGGCAATTCGTGCGACGCACGAAGTTCCGGCGGTTCGACGCCGAAGCGGAGCGCCTGATGCGCGACTACGGCTGGCCGGGAAACGCGCGCGAGTTGCGTAACGCCATCGAGCGCGCCGGCCTCATCGAGGAGAGCGACGTCATCACCGCCGCCTCGCTGCCCATCCGCGCTTCCGCCGACCTCATCACCACGGCCGCGCGCGGCCGATGGACGCTCGACGAGCTCGAGTCGCACTACATCCGCGAAGTGCTTCGCGCCACCCGCTCCAATTACTCGCGCACCGCCGGGATTCTGGGGATCAATCGCAAGACCTTGCTGGAAAAGCGGAAGAAGTATGGGATTGAATAGTCTCAAGGTCTCAAAGTCGCAAAGTCTCAAAGGAGAGGCGGGCAGGACCTCTTTGAGACTTTGCGACTTTGAGACTTTGAGACTCCCAAACGTATGAAATTTAGGTTCATCTGGGCCGGTTCCCATGCCGACGCCGAGCTGGCTCAGGCCGCGGAGCGTTACCTCAATCGGGTCAGGCATTTCTTCCCGATCGAGGTGATCGAAGTGCCGCCGGAACGCGGTAGACAAGGTCAGAATGATGTGGCTATCATGCGCGCTCAATCCGCGCGCCTGCTGGCTGCGATTCCTGATCGCGGGTACGTCGTAGTCCTCGATGAGCGAGGGCAGTTGTTCGATTCTTTGAAGTTTGCCAGTTGGGTCGAGAGGCTGACGATCGATAGTCCGTACGGCGTGAGTTTCGTCGTCGGCGGCGACGTCGGGTTTGACGATACCGTCCGCGCGCGCGCCGCCAAGCTGCTCGCGCTGTCGCCGATGACCCTCCCGCATCAGATTGCACGCGTCGTCCTGCTCGAGCAGGTCTACCGTGCCTGCACTCTCATGCGCAACATTTCGTATCACAAGTGACGAGGCGTGAATGGCTAAAGCGAAGACAAAAACGAATCCGTACCAGGCGCAGGAAGATGCTCTCCGCGCCAAGCAGCGCGAGCTGCTCGACTCATTCGAGCGCGACAAGGCCGCCAGCCACGTCAATGACGACGGCATCCAGGACCTGGCCGACAAAGCGGCGAGCGCCTACTCCAAAGAGCTCAACTTCTCGCTCTCCGACACCGAGCGCAACCTGCTCATGCAGATCGAAGAAGCGTTCGTCCGCATGAAGAACGATGCCTACGCAATCTGCACGAACTGCAACGCCGTGATCGGCGAGAAACGCCTCAACGCCGTTCCCTGGACCCCGTTCTGCATCGACTGCCAGGAGCTGCAGGAAAAGGGCATGCTGTAGAGCACTCACACATCGCGATCTGTAAAAGGGAGCGCTTCGGCGCTCCCTTTATTTTTGCTCTCGCGATTCAGATCTCCCGCAGCGCTCTCGTGATCGGCAACCTTGCGGCGCTGATGGCGGGGAGCAGGCCGCCGATGACTCCGGCCACGATGGCTAATCCGATCGCGAACATGGCCACTTGCGGGGAGATGTTGAAGTTGAACGCAACCTCGGAGAAGGTGATGAAGTTGGCGGTGCCGGTGGCGATGCCGTTGACGGGGAGCGCGAGTAGGACGCCGACGACACCAGCGATTCCGCTGACGACGATGGCTTCGATGACGATGGAGAGCAGGACGTCACGGCGTTTGAATCCGAGGGCGCGCATGGTGGCCAGCTCGCGTTTGCGTGAGGCTACGGCGGAGAACATGGTGTTCATCGCGCCGAGGATCGCGCCGAGGACCATGAAGAACGTGACGATCGAGACCAGGATGCGAATGCCCATCAGTCCCGAGGTTTGCTCCTCGTAGTATTTGTACTCCGTCTTCGTCTGCAGCTTCAGGCGCGTATCGGTGGAGATTGCATCTGCGACCTGACGCGCTGCGGCAGCGCCGGCGGGTTTGAGCAGCAGCGATGAGTACTCCGGGCGCATCTGCGTGTCGCCGAGCGTGTTGACGTCTGCCCAGATCTCGGAGTCGAAGCTCGTCCCTCCCGCATCGTAGACGCCCACGACCGTCCACGTGTGCGTTCCGGATCGGAACGATTCGCCGATGTTCATGTTCACGAAACGCTGCCGCATCCGGTCCGAGACGACCACTTCCTTGACGCCGGAGTTGAACATCCTGCCTTCGATCATCCGGATGTGCGGGCGCAGCTCGAACGACTTCGGCGTGACGCCGCGGACATTCACCTGCGAGCCGGTGGGATTGTCGTAACGCGGAAGTTTGAAGATCACCACGAGCTCGGGAGAGACCATCGGCCGTCCGTCGGGTCCTTTCTCGATGCCGGGCAGCGAGCTGATGATCCGGAACTTCTCGCGCGTGACCCAGCTCGTGGCCTCCGTCTGCGCACCTTCGCGCAGCACCATGAGGTTCTCTTTGGATCCGGAAGAGACCAGCGCCTGCTGCACGCCGTTGTAGAGCGCCATCATGGCCACCATGACGGCGATGACGATGCCGATCCCCAGAATCGTCATGACGGTCGACGCCTTGCGGCTCATGAGATTGCCGATGTTGTATTTGATTGGGATGGCCATCGTTTTCACCACACCTTTCGCAGGCCGTCGACGACCGAGAGTCGCGCGGACCGCAGCGCCGGCAATCCGCCGGCCAGGAAGCCAACGATCACCGCGGTAATCAGGCACGTGGCCACGGTTTTGGCGTTGACGCCGAACGCCACGAGAAATCCCTGCGTGACCTCGGTCATGTTGACTGCCTTGTAGACGAAGTGCGCGGCGAATGTACCGAGCGCTCCGCCGATGAATCCGAGAGTCACGAACTCGATGAGCATCAGCGTCAGGATCGTTCCACTGGTGAACCCGATCGCCTTCAGCACTGCGATCTCGGTGACCCGCTCGCGTGCGGCCATGCTCATCGTCAGCGCGGCCAGCAGGATCACCATGAAGATCGAGCAGAGAGAGACGACCGTGAAGAGCAGCTTGATGTTGCCGATCATGGCCATGAACTGGAGTTGGAACTCTTTCTCGGTGAACGTCTCCGTCGGATAGTCGGAATTCTGGAACATGTCGTCGATGCTCTGACTGATCCGGGTCATGTCGTTCGGGTCCTGCACGCGAACCCAGTACGTTCCGATCATCGAGCCCACCGCGTCCTTCGTCGCTTCATGGAAGTAATCGAAATGCAGGAAGAAGGACGACGAATCGAACTTGTGTTTATAGATCCCGCGGATGGTCACCTCGGGATTCCACGGATAGATCGTGCCGATGAGCGTGACGCGGTCGCCGATTTTCCAGCCATAGCGTTTGGCCAGCTCCGGTCCAACGACGGCCCCGCGCCGATCGGCCTTGAAGGCATCCATCTGGTCCTTCGGAACGGCATAGTCGTCCCACACCGTGGCCATCTTTTCGTGATCGACGGCGAAGTTCGCGAAGAAATTCTTCGGCTCTTTGTAATACGCGCCGAGCCATTGCAGCTTGGCGATATCGACGATTCCGGGGACCGTGGCGATCTTGGCTTCGTGCGACAACGGGAGTGGATTGGCGAGCGAGATGGCGGACTGCACACCGAGCCGGTTCTGCCCTTCACCCGAGTTCGATGCGGCCTCGAAATTCTCCAGGATGGAGAGCATCGTGGCCACGAAGAAGAAGATGGCCGCCATCAGAAACAGCGTCAGGATGCTCCGCAGTTTGTTGCGAAACAGGTTGCGCAGGATCAGCTTGCCGAACTTCATGCTGCACCTTGTTCGACCAGGACGCCTTTATCGAGATGGACCGTGTGCCGGGCGCGGTCGGCCGCCTTCGGATCGTGCGTGACCATGATGATCGTCTTCTGATAATCGGCGTTGAGCTGCTGCAACAGATCGAGGATCTCGTGCGCGCTCTTGGCGTCGAGGTCACCGGTCGGCTCGTCGGCCACGAGAATGGTCGGATCGGTGGCGATGGCGCGGGCGATGGCCACACGCTGTTCCTGTCCGCCGGAGAGCTGCCGCGGATAGTGGCTCATGCGATCGGGCAGGCCGACGATGCTCAGCGCCGCCTCGACGTGTTCCTTGCGCTCGCGCTTCTTGAGGTGCGTGAGCAACAGCGGCAGCTCGACGTTCTCGAACGCATTCAGCACCGGGATGAGGTTGTACATCTGGAAGATGAACCCCACGTGCGCGGCGCGCCATGTGGCCAGCTTCGTTTCGCTGAAGGCGGAGATCTCCTTGCCGTCGACGATCACCTGTCCGCGCGTCGGCCTGTCGATGCCGGCGATGAGATTCAGCAGCGTCGTCTTGCCGGAGCCCGAAGGTCCCATCAACGCCAGAAAGTCTCCGCGCGGCACGTGCACCGAGACCCCGTTCAGCACCGGAACATCGAACGAGTCGCGTTTATAGACTTTGTGAACGTCGCGAATTTCAACAAGAGAGCTCATGAGCGGGATTGTAGCGGGGATTGCGAGCTCTCCCGGACGTAGAGAAGTGCGAACCGGCAGTGTTTGCGAGATTTGACAGACCCTACGTGACAACCATCCGCTTCAACACATGCTCGGTCATGCCCATGGCCAGCTCGTGCTCGCCCATGAAGATGATGCCGATGTTCTCGCTGCGGAGCAGGTCCGCTTCTTCGTCACTGTGGGTGCGGACGACGATCTCGATGGCCGGCCGCAGCATGCGCGCGACCTCAGCCATTTTGCGCACTCCGAATGTGTCGGGCGTGGCGATCACGAGCATGTTCGCGCGTTGCACGTGCGCCTGAATCAATACCGCCGGATCGGAGGCGTCGCCGGAAACGGCGGGGATCTGGCGCTCGCGCAGTCGCTCCACGAGCTCGCGGTTCTGTTCGGCGACGACGAACGGGATCCTGCCTTCGATCAGAGCGTCGGCGATGCGCCGGCCCACGCGTCCGTAGCCGACCAGCACGACGTGTCCTGTGAGCAGTTCCTGGTTGACGGTCATTGGCAGCGTGGCCAGCGGATCCGCGCTGCGGTCGAGTCTTCGCGCGATCTCGGAGCGCGTACGAATCCAGCGCTGGACCGGCTCGATGGCTCCGAAGACGAGAGGATTCAACGCGATCGAGATGATTGCGCCCGCGAGAATGAGGTTCTGTCCTTCGACCGGGAGCAAGCCGTGCTGCACGCCCAGCCCGGCCAGGATGAATGAGAATTCGCCAATCTGCGCGAGGCCGGCGCCGACCGTCAAAGCAGTGTTCAGCGGGTAGCGGTAGGCGACGACGATGGCCATGGCGACGAGGGTCTTGCCGATGATGATGATCGCGACGACGACCAATACTTGCAGCGGCTGGCGCAGTACGACCATCGGGTCGAACAGCATGCCTACGGAGACGAAGAAAAGAACCGCGAAGGCGTCTTGCAGCGGCAGCGATTCCTCGGCGGCACGATGGCTGAGCGCAGACTCGCGCAACATCATCCCGGCGAAGAAGGCACCCAGCGCGAACGACACACCGAAGAGCGCTGCCGCTCCGTAGGCGACGCCAACGGCGGCAGCGATGACGCACAGCGTGAAGAGCTCACGCGAGCCCGTCTTCGCCACCTGCCACAGAATGCTCGGAAATACGCGCCGGCCCACCACGAGCATCAGGACGATGAACGCTCCGACCTTCGCGAGCGTGATCAGGAGCGTGATGGCGATGCTTCGGTCCTCGCCTCCGGTCGCATGTCCGCCCAGCAAGCCAGCTAACGGCGGCAGGATGACGAGCACGAGCACCATGGCCAGGTCCTCGACGATGAGCCAGCCTACGGCGATCCGGCCGTTCATCGACTCGAGAGAGCCTTTCGCTTCGAGCGCGCGCAGCAAGACGACGGTGCTGGCCACCGACAACGCCAGTCCGAACACCAGGCCGCCGCCGATGCTCCATCCCCAAAACATCGCAGTGACGGTGCCGAGGGCGGTCGTCACGACGATCCGCACGATCGCGCCCGGAACCGCGATGCGACGCACCGATGCCAGATCCTCGAGCGAGAAGTGCAGTCCCACGCCGAACATCAGCAGCATCACGCCGATCTCGGCGAGCTGGCTGGCCAGAGCCACGTCGGCCATGAACCCGCGCGTGTGCGGGCCAACGAGGATGCCTGCCAGAAGATAGCCGACCAGCGGCGGCATCTTCAGCCGCACAGCGATGAAGCCCAACACCAACGCCATCCCGAGACTGGTGGCGATGGTTGTGATGAGATTCAGCTCGTGCACGGAACGAGTTCTATCACGAGGGGCGTCTCTCTCCGCGCCGCAGCGCTTTGGAGTGCTGCGGCTTGCCGCAGCTTTGGGTAACGTATTCCGAGCCGCGCACGCGCCGCGCTACGAAAGCAGCGGCAAGCCGCACGCACTCCAAAGCGCTGCGGCGCGGAACGAGCTCAGGCCACGATGTTCGCGGCACGCTCGAGCGCCATCTCGAGCGTCCACTCGTCCGAATCATCTCATGCGGGATGTGTGTCGATCGTCACTGCGAAGCCATGGCCGCAGTGAGCGGCATCGTGAAACGCACCGTCGTTCCTTTGTCCGGCGCGCTGTCGATGTCCAGCGTTCCGCCGATGCTTTTCGCGCGCTCGCTCATGGTGGTCAGGCCGAAGCGCGGAAACTCGCCGCGCGCCACCACTCCCGGCGTGAAGCCGCGGCCATCGTCGCTGATCGTAACGGCGAGCTCTCCGCCCTGCGCGGCGACATCGACGGTAGCCATGGTGGCATGCGCATGTTTGCGCACGTTGGTGAGTGACTCCTGAATGATGCGTACCACTTGCAGCTCGACCGAGGTCTGCAGGCGCAGGCTCGCGTCGATGGTCAGTCGCGTGTCGACGCCGCTTTGCCCTTTCCAATGCTCGAGGAACTCGGCGAGTACTTCCGCGAGAGCGCGTGCGCTTCCGGGAAGCGTGCGCAATCCGACGATGGCCTCCCGCACGTCGCTGTATGCCTGACGCGCCGACACGGCGAGCTGCTGCAGTTGTGCGCTCGCTTCATCGATCTTCCCGCGGCGCAGGTATTGGTCCGCGGCCTGAACTTTCGTGTTCACGTATCCGAGAACCTGCGCCAGTCCGTCGTGCATCTCGTGCGCGATCCGCAAGCGCTCCAGCGCCGTGGCGATCTCGGCGGCCTGCGCGTGGAGATGCGCATTGTCGATGGCCATGGCCGCATGCACCGCGAAGCGCTCCAGCGTTTCCTGATCGTCCTCGCTGAACTGCGCGCCGTTCAGCTTTTCGCTCAGATAGATGTTGCCAAGGAACGGGCTCTTGCACGTGACCGGCACAGCCAGCAGAGAGCGCATCACCGGATGATTGGGCGGGAAGCCGGCGGAGTGTGGATGCGCGGAGACGTTTTCGAGACGCAGATTCCGTCCGTCGCGCAACACGACGCCGAGGACTCCATGGCCTACTGGAGGCGGCCCTATGGCGGCGCGCTCGTCAGGAGTCACACCCGAAGTGATGAACTCCTTGATCCTGCCTTCGCGATCGATCACGGAGAGAGCGCCGTACTTTGCGCCGACCAGGTTCTTGGCCTGTTCGACGACCTTGTTGAGAACGACGCTCAGAGAGAGCTCGGAGGCCACGTCGAGGCCGGCGCTGTGCAGCGCAAGCAGCTCGCGGTTGCGGCGCTCCAGACGGCCATGCATCCGATCGACGAACCGAAAGACCGCGAACGAGAAAATCACGACCGTGGCGATGGCGATCGCGTCGAGAACGACGCGTTGCCAGATCGCGAGCGGACCGAGGATGTAGTAGCGCGCCAGCTCGAGCGCGACGATCGCCACGGCAGGGGTGATCGTCGCGAAGAGCTTGAGCTGCCTGAGGGTCATCGGGAAAGGATGCTACCCGAAGAGCCGGTTTGCGATCAGCGCGGCCAGAGCCAGCCGAACGCGCCGCCGGTCAGCAGTCCGTAAATGAGTCCGTCGATCAATTCCTTGAAGGTCACTTTCCACGGTTTGCCGTACCAGATGGAGTCAGGCACCCCTCGGAGACCATACGCCAGGAACGCGACCGTGCCGGCAATCCGGTAGACCTCGAGGTAATTCGCTCCGGCGGGAAGCGTCCGCCCCGTGACGTAGGCCACGAAGACGCTCACGAGCAGCATGAACACGAAGTACATCGCCAGCGTCTTGCCGAGCGAGAGCATCGACGGATTGCGAACGAACATCAGGGCCACTGGTTGCTGCCCCATTTCGGCACGCTGTTCGGGGCTCATCTTGCCCCAATCCATCGACGGGACCAGGTACTGGCCGCTACTCACGCCCGAGAGCGCGTCGAGGATCGGCTTTTCGTTGGGAACCTTGCCGTAATCCTTGGCGTGCCAGAACGGGAGTGCCATCCAGAGAACACTGCTGGCGATGAAGACGAGGACCGTGGCAACGAGGATCGGGAGCCAAAGCAAAGACAGAGCAACCATTCTCGACCTCCTTCAAGTTGAACCGGAAGTGGCAATCATCGCAGAAACGCGTGACAAACGCGTCGCTCGCTCAGCGAATCCGCGTCATCACCGCCGCCGCGCTACTGTGTTCTGCCACGAGGGCGACCCCTCATCCGCCTTCGGCACCTTCTCCCCTCTGCGGAGGGGAGAAGGCTACCCAATTTCGGACCGCGCGAGATTAGTAGCCTTCTCCTCTCTTTATGAGTGGGAGACTGGAGTTTGGACACTTCCGCACGGCGTGGTGTACCGCGTTAGCGGTACGGAGACGGTAGCCGGGGGTCGCGCGCGTAGACGCGCTACCCCCGGAAAAGGTGCGCA
>JALYJW010000091.1 GCA_030775085.1 Acidobacteriota bacterium
ATCTCTTCGATCTGTTGCGGCGGAAAGAACTTAGACAACGCCCCAAGGCTCACACCAACCGGTCTCACTCCCATCACCCACCTCCACCCGGTTTTGATGAGTTCTTATCTTAAGACCGTTGACCCTAACCCTCTCCCCGCCGTTGCGGGGAGAGGGGACTGTTTTCGGATCAATGCGTGGAGCTTTCGATTCGTTGCGCGAGATCGGTTGATGTTTTGTCGAGCTTCTCATCAAGCCGCATGACCTTTTCCGCGATGAGTCCGATCTCGTGCCGGTTCGATTCCATCGCGACATCGAAGTGATGGCGTATCTCCGTCGTGAGCCGGTTTGCCGTCTCATCGAAGTGTCGCCGTATTTCCGCGGCATTCTCTTGCAGTAGGCGTTTCAGCTCGTCGTCGGCCATCGATCGGGATTCTACACTTTGAGCGTTCGCGAGCGCAGCAGCGATCAGATCGGCGGTCCCGGCGGGATCATCGGGATTACCGTCGCCTTCCACGTTTCCGGATGCGCGAGGAATCGTTCGATCTCATCGCGCGTCGCGCGGCGATGCGTGGCTTCGGCGAGATCGGGCACGGTCGCGGTGAGGCGTGCGGAGAGGCGTCGTAGGGCGTCGCTGGCTTCGGCGCGCACTTGCGGGGCGGCGTCGAGGTTGGCGGCGAGTTGGGCGAGGCGGGTCATGATCAGTGTGCGCGTCGAGCGGGGGATCGCGCCCTGCTGGAGTGCTGCGTTGAGGAGTGCATCGGTGACGTCGCGCATGGTGAGGTTGCCGGTTTGTTGCGTGAGGCGTGCGCTGCGCGCGGGGTCGAGCAGTGCGGTCACCGTGATGTCGGCGGAGGTCATCGCCGCGGCGATGGGATCGAAGATGGGATCGGTGCGGCGCGGGAAGAGCTCGGTGTTGGCGTCGCCGTGTGCGTAGGCCGGCGGTGGAATGAGATCAATGATGCGGCGGGGGAGCTCGAGAAAGCGTGGCTCCAGCGTGGATGCGATCGCGTTCAGCGCGTCGCGTTGCACCTGACGCGGCACGATCGTCTGCAGGATCGGCGCAGCGTCGTCGTTCTCTTTCACGGCGTAGGTGAAGAACACGCCGCCGATCGATTTCGCGGCCGCTTCGAGTTGATAGCGGTGATGGAGATAGAGCGGCAGGAGCGCTTCTTCGAGCGCGGAGTAGGGCTGGCCGGTGGCGATGTTGCGCGTGCCGAACTGCTCGAGCGCGATGCGGCGGACTTCGATCTCGTGCTGGAGCATCGACAGCGGATCGTCGCCGTTGTCCCAGACGGAGCCGAGCGGATGCGCGCCGCCGACGGGACGCGAGTGCGGATCGGAGACGAAGAGCGGCGTGGCTTTGGCGAGGCGATTGAGCTCTGCGTTTTCATCCGCGCCGGGAGCGAACTGCGCGTAGGTGTAGCGGATGGCCGCGACGTCGTACGCGGCAACGCCGGTTGCATACGCTTGCGAGAGATCGAGCTTGCCGTTCGTGATGCGCACCAGGGGCGCCGGATAGTCCATGACCGAGGCGCGATTGTTCGTCGACGCGGCCATGTTGTGATCGAGGCCGAGCGTGTGGCCGACCTCGTGCGCAGAGAGTTGGCGGATGCGCGCAAGCGCCATGATCGAGGGGCTCGTGCTCGGATCGAGCTGGTCGTATTGCGACATCAGTCCGCGCGCCAGGAGAACATCCTGCCGAATGCGCAATGAGCCGAGGAGCACGTTGCCCTTGATGATCTCGCCGGTGCGCGGATCGGTGACGCTCGCGCCGTACGACCAGCCGCGCGTCGAGCGATGCACCCAGTTGATGACGTTGTAGCGGATGTCGAGCGGATCGGCGTCGGCGGGCAGCACCTTCACCTGAAACGCATTGCGAAAGCCGGCCGCCTCGAACGCCGCGTTCCACCACGCTGCGCCATCGACGAGCGCGGAGCGAATCGGCTCCGGCACGCCGTTGTCGACGTAGTAGACGATCGGCTGCACGGGATCGGAGATCGCGGCATTCGGATCCTTCTTCTCCAGGCGGTGCCGCGCCACCCAGCGCTTCGTGATCGGCTCGGTGAACGGCGAGGCGTAGTCGTAGAACTCGATGCCGAAGACGCCGACGCGCGGATCCTGGCGCCGCGGTGTGAAGCCGGGTTCGGGCAACGCCACGAACGAATGATGCTGACGGACGGTGATGACTTCAGGCGTCGTGACCACACCGCGCACGAGCGGTCCGGGGCGATCGCTGGTGGTGAATGTCAGCGTGGCTTCCACTTCCGTGTTGCGCGGAAACGCTTTCGTGCGCGGAAGGTAAAGAGCGCTGCGATTGCGATCGAGTGTGTACGAGCCCTGCTGCGCGTCGCGCAAACGCCGCGAGACGCCGTGCGCATCGGAGAGAAAAAACTCCGTGGCATCGACCAGCACGCCGCGCGGCGTCGCCGACTCGACCTTGAAACCCGCCAGGATCGACTGCGCGAACGATTGCTCGACGGCGCGCCGCTCCGAGGGATCGCTGCTGATGGCGCGATAAGCGTAGTTCGGCTCGATCATCAACACGCGCGGCCCGACGCGCTCGAACCGGATGATGTGCGTCGCTCCGAGCTGCGATCGATCGAGACCGATCGGATTCGATCCCACACCCGAAGCCAGCGAAACCTGCCAGATCAACTCCTCGCCGAAGCGTGTGATCTCCATCAGCAACTTCCCGCTCTCCGGATCCCACCGCAGCGGAACGAAGCCATCCATGTGCTCGACCGTCGTGACGACCGCGGGCGGAGGCAGTGGCGCGGGAGTCTGCGAAGGAGCGGTGGTCGTGCAGGCAGTGAGGAGGAGGAGAAGGGCGGCGGCTGCGCGTTTCATGTGCGCGTGAGTATAGGTTTTTACCAATTCGCGAGAGCCGCCCCTCACCCTAACCCTCTCCCCGCGCCCGGGGAGAGGGGACTGTTCTTCGCAAGCCGCACGCTCAACGCTCGTAGGCCAGTCCCCTCTCCCCGACGCAGGTTCATCGCGGCGGGGAGAGGGTTAGGGTGAGGGGCGGCTCTCGCCTAAAGCGCGATTACTCCCCCAACGCCGCGTACCTCACGATCCGATACCGCGCACCCTGCGCGTCGCGAATGCGCGCGGCGAGTTTGTCGTGAATCTCCGGAGTCCACTTCGTCCATTTGTCGAAGAAAGCGACGGTGGCCGCCTTGTCGCCGTCGTGCTGGAGTTTCAGGACCTCGGTGAGCAGGGACTCAACGGTGGTGGCGTATTTGTCGTAGTGCACGGTGAGGCGGGCGGTTTTCGGGTCGGCGGTGAGCAGGCCTTTGTCGAGGAACCAGTTGAACTGGACGAGCTGCATCATTTGATAGGGCTGGTCTTTTCTCGGCTGCACGTTCTGCAGCGTGCGTCGAATGCCGCTGGCCTGGATGGCGCGGAGCGAGGGGTGTTTGGTGCGGTGATGCGCGAAGAGCGAGACGAGGTCCGCCTTCATCTCTTCGACGGCATCGGCGTAATCCTCGAGCGCGACGTCGAGCGTGCGGCCCTGCTTGTCGCGATCGACGCCGAGGTAATGACCGATCTCGTGCCACAGCGTGCGCTGGAAGTTTCCCTCGGCGGCGAGGTCGTTGCCCTGCGCGTCGTTCACCGCCGTCTTCCAGACGCGCATGTCGGCGGCGAAGATGGCGGGGTGCTTCATGATGTTCTCGCGCAAGAGGATCGTGCGCCCGTAGCGCCGCGAGAAGAGCGCGTCGTTCGGAAGGATCGTGGCCGTGTTCGTTCCGCGCGCCTGACCGAAGTCGGCGATGACGTCGTACACGCCGATCGGAATGTCTTCGCGCACGCGCTTGCGCGCTTCGTACGGGAGGGCGTCCTCGATGGCTTGCAGTCCTCCCAACGCCTTGCGCAGATCCGCGGTGGCGCGCTCGTTCACCAGCAGGATGCTCATGCCGTGGAACGCCTTCACGCCGTACAGCGCGTCGTCGTACGTTTCATATGCGCCGATCTGCGCGTTGAGCCGCTGGAAGCGTCCGGTGACCCATGACGCATCGCCGCTCTCGTAGTCATTGGTGACGAGGTCACGCGCGCGATTGCGCAGATAGCGCGCGAATTCGCTGTCCGATCGCTCCAGCGTCGAACCGGCGCGCATCAGCATCGAATACGCAGGCGTCAGCTCATCCGGCCAGGCCACGGGATAGGGAACGGAGTAGAACGTCGACGGGTCGGCAGTCAGCTGCAGGCTCTTCAGGTACTCGAGCAGTCCGGGATGGAGCTGGCGCAGAAGCGAGAACGCGTTCAGCGTGCCGATGTCCGTCTGGAGATTGTTCTTCGTGACGCGGCGGACGACGGTGCGCTCCGCGAGAAGCCGTTCGCGCTCGCCCGTGTATTTGGCGAGAAACGCCTCGATGTCCTCACGCGTCGCGTCGTGGGGATAGACGTTGCGTCCGGGCAGTTGCGGCGAGACGGGGAGGAATGCCTCGCGTTTGTTGTCGAGCGTCGATGCGATCGGTCCCTGGAAGAGACGATAGAGCTGCACCAGATTCTGCGTTGCCTTCGGCTGGCCGAGACGGACGTCGAGCACGCGCAATTGATCCAGCGCGCTGGTGGCCTCGTGATGCCGCGAGATCTCGTAGAGCTTCTGCATGATCGCGCCGACGCCGAGGAGATCCTTGAGCGCAGCCTGCTCGACGGATGTGAGCGCGGAGAGATCGGGCTCGAGACGAATGATCTCGGTCTTTTCGAGAATGGCGTTCGACTTCGCCTCAGGCCAGTAGCCTTCCGGCAGCGGTTCCTGTTGCGCGGAGGCCGTGAACGCCACGGCGAGCGTGAGAGCGAGGAGCGTTTTCATGCGCGAAACTTATCACCTCGGCGCTAATGCCGCTCCTTCGGTGAATCGGATGAGCCCATGCTTGATCACGGAGTCTCAAGGTCGCAAAGTCTCAAAGTCGCAAAGGATGTGATCGCCGCCCTCTTTGAGACTTTGCGACTTTGAGACTTTGAGAATCCCCGGCTCGGACTGTGCGATTCTCACCCGATGTGCCTCATCGTCATCGCTCATCGCGTCAGTGCGCGTTTTCCACTCGTCCTCGCGGCGAATCGGGATGAGGACTATGACCGCGCCACACGCGACGCGCATTGGTGGGACGACGCGCCGGGCGTTCTCGGCGGACGCGACGTGGTGCATGGCGGCTCGTGGCTGGCCATCACGAAGCAGGCGCGGCTGGCTGCGGTGACGAATCTCCGCGGCGCGGTGCAAAGGTCGCGTTCGCGAGGAGCGCTCGTGCGGGACTTCGTGACCTCTTCTGACGAACCGCGCGCGTTTGCGGAATCGCTCCTGAGCGAGGCCGATGAGTACTCGGGATTCCATCTGCTCGCCGGACAAGCTGGCGGAGAGATCGTTCACGTCACGCGCGATTCATGGATGCCGCTGGCCTCCGGCATCCACGCGATCAGCAATGCTCCCCTCGGCGAGCATTGGCCGAAAACGTCAATCGCTGTCGCGGAGATGGAGGCTGTTCTGCAACTCGATGACGCGGAGTCCATGCTCGAAGCACTGATGAAGTTTCTGACCACACCGCGCGGCACCCATCGCATCGAGAGCGAAGTCTTCATCGCCAGTGAACGCTACGGCACACGCGCATCCACGGTGATCCTCGCCAGCGAAAGCGAGATCGTATTCGCGGAACAGACGTTCGAGCGGGGAGGGGTGGCGGTGAGTGGGAGGAGGGTGTTTCGGATTTCGCGAGAGCCGCCCCTCACCCTAACCCTCTCCCCTCGGCGATGAAGCCGCCGCGGGGAGAGGGGACTTGAACCCTCGCTAAAACTCAGTCCCCTCTCCCCGCAACGGCGGGGAGAGGGTTAGGGTGAGGGGCGGCTCTCGCGAAACACCGGCGCGTCCGGCGGGTGTAGCATCGGGCGCATGAAATCCGCGATCACCATGTTGTCTCTGCTCCTTACCGCCGCCTGCGCTTCGAACGATGGTTTCGTGAAAGAGATCGACGCGTGCGGTCCCGAATCGCGAATCGGTGTCGAAGCGGGATGGGACGGACAGTCCTCGACCAGCGATCGTATGGTCGACAGCCGTCTGACGCTGCTGGTGCGCGTGGCCAACAACTCGGACGAAGAGATCACGGTCAAGAACGTACGCGCCGATCCGATGCTGCCGGAGCGCGACGCGATGTATGAGATCGAACGTGGAGCGCGCGACTTCAGCACGCTGATTGCTGAAGGCGACGACTCCACGTTCGAGATCCCGATGATGACCCGCAGGCGGATGCAGGACCGCACGACCGGCGTCAGGGCTTCCGGCGTCGACGTGGCGGTGACGATTTTGCTTGAGCCCGAGAAGACTCTGCGGTGCCGGTTCCGGTTACCGCTGGGCTTTTAGTGGCACCTGCGCGCAGCGCGGCGCCTCGCCGCTGCGCTCCGGCCACGGCAGGAGAGAACGCCGTGCCGAGGTACGTGACCACGACGTGCGTCTCCGGCTCGATGGCGGGCAGCGTGGCTCGCGCGAAACCGCGCGTCACGAGCTCGCGGTTGATGAACATCGCATCCGGCGACCGATAAACGAAATGCCCGCCGCCGGGCTGCTTCTCGAGCAGGACCCATGTGGAGCGGAGCGTCCACTTCAGCATCGTTCGCGCGCCTTCCTCGTCGATGACGTCGACGCCGGCCAGCTTCACATGCAGCGCAACTCCGTCGCGGTCGATGATGATCGTTTGTCCGTCGGCCACGTCGATGACACGCACCATGGCCGCCTCGGCCTGGATGCCAATGAAGAGAGAAAAGATGGAGATGAGGGGGAAGAAAATTCGTTGGATCATTCGCGTTTTTTTGTGATGCGGAGCGGGAGCCCGCGAAAAACGCGTTCTGTGTGGAACCGGGAGATTAACACAGATTAGTCGGCGGTCGGCAGTCGGCGGTCGGCAGTAGATGAAGCAATCAAACGGCATCGCGGTAGTGGGCGGTGGCTTACTGCCGACGGCCGACGGCCGACCGCCGACTAATCCGTACGTCACCGATTGTTCACAATTCCTCGAAACTCTCGCCAACCTCTTACGAACTGCTTCGTACAACGAGTCACGGAGGAGTTTTTATGAAGCGAGCGGTTTCCGGCCTCACCCTGCTTCTGCTGTGCGCACTTCGCCCGGAGGCAGCGGCTGCTGCCGAGCCGGTCACGATCGGGGCCACTCAGGCGCCGATCAGCATCGACGGCGATCTCTCGGATGCGGCGTGGCAGAACGCCACGAAATACGAGACCTGGTACGAAACGAATCCGGGCGACAACATCGAGCCGAAACAGAAGACCGTCGGCTACGTGACGTACGACAGCAAGTTCCTCTACTTCGGCATCGAGTCGAGCGACACGAAGCCCTCCGACATCATCGCGCCGTACGCGGATCACGATCAGATCAGCGGGAACACGGACGACTACGCGGGCGTGATCGTCGATCCGCGCAACGATGGGAAGACCGGCTATCTCTTCCTGCTCACCGCGCGCGGCGTGAAGTACGACGCAGTGACGGACGACGCGGGCGCGGGGGAGGACAACTCGCCCGATTTCTTCTGGGACTCCGCGGCCAAGGTGCATGAGAAAGGCTGGACCGCGGAGGCGCGCATCCCGTTCTCATCGCTGCGGTACGACAACCCCAATCCCGATCAGTGGGGACTCATCCTCTATCGCAATTACCCGCGCGACCGGCGCTACCAGATGTTCTCGAACAAGCTGCCGCGCGACTCCAACTGTTTCGTCTGCAACTTCGGCAAGGTGACCGGGCTGCGCGGATTGCCGGGCGGCGATCACATGGTGATCGCTCCGTACGCCACCGCACGCCAGCTCAGCGAGCCGCGCAACGGATTGGGCAGCGACTTCGTGAATCATCAGGTGGGCGGCGAGACAGGACTCGACTTCAAGTGGAGCCCGAGCGCGGACATGACCCTCGACGCCACCATCAATCCCGATTTCTCACAAGTCGAATCGGACGTCGCGGTGATCTCCACAAACGAGCGCTTCGCGATCTTCATCCCGGAAAAGCGGCCGTTCTTTCTCGAAGGCATTGAATTGTTCAGCACGCCGATCCAGGCCGTCTACACGCGCACGCTCACTTCACCGCGCTGGGGCGCGCGCACGACCGGGAAGCAGGGCGATTACGAATACACATTCCTCGTGGCCCAGGATCGTGGCGGCGGCTCGGTGATTGTCCCCTCGGCGTTCGGTTCCGACTTCGCCGAGCAGGATTTCTCGTCGCTCGCCGGCATCGGCCGCGTGCGCAGAAACTTCGGACGCTCGTTCATCAGCATGCTCTTCACCGCGCGCGAATCCGAAGGCGGCGCACACAATCGCGTGTTCGGTCCCGACTTTCAGTATCGCCTCGGCGATGCCCACACGTTCACCGGACAAGTGCTCTACAGCACTACCGAAACGCCGAATCGCACGGACCTGAGTGGCGAGTGGAACGGGCAGGAGCTCTCCGGCCACGGCGCGCACGCCTGGTATCAGTACGGGACGGAGAAGAACGATTTCTACGTGCAGGCCAGCGATTACGACAAGGAGTTCCGCGCCGACAACGGATTCGTGCCGCAGGTCGGCTGGCGGGGAAGCTACGCCGAGGGCGGACAAACGTGGAGACCGAAAGGATTCTTCAGCCGCATCCGCGTATTCGGCAACGGCGAGTATCAGCAAACACAAGACGGCGAGCTGCTCTATCGCCTGGTCTCGGCAGGTTTCGGCGCCGACGGCCGGCGCCGTTCCTTCATCCGTCTCCGCCCCGCGCACGACACGGTCCGCAGCGGCAACGAACTGTTCGATCGCAACCGACTCTATTTCGAAGGACAGGTCGGCGTGAGCCGCATCATCTCGTTCATCAGCACGAACGGCTGGGTGGGCGAGGAAGTGGATTTCTCGAACAACCGCCTCGGCCGCGGTGCCAACATCAACTTCAACGCCACGATCCGCCCGACGAATCACCTCGCGCTGGCGCTCACGTCGAGCATGCGCTGGCTCAACATCGACGGCGACCGCCTCTTCACCTCACAGGTCGAGCGCGTGCGGGCAACGTACACGTTCAACGCGCGCATGTTCCTCCGCACCATCATCCAGAACACACGCACCAATCGCGACCAGGAGCTCTACGGCTTCGACCCCGATCCCAACCTCCCGCCGGGCACTTACCTCGTCAATCAGCACAGCGGCGATCTCTCCAGTCAGTTGCTCTTCGCCTACAAACTGAACTGGCAGACCGTCTTCTACGTTGGCTACGGCGACCTGCAGGAAGTCACGAACCAGGAAGGCGACTTCGAGCCCAGCAACCGGCAGTTTTTTGCGAAAGTGAGTTACGCGTTCCAGCGGTGAGGTTTCAACCCTGAGGAGAGCCTCGTTGCAAGGCCGCGGGGATCGGTGTAGGTTCACTCCACACTTACATCCATTCCTGATATGGCGAGGGTCTTCATCAGCTACTCCCATGCGGACGCCGAGTTCGCACGTTATGTGGCCCGGTGTCTGAGGGCGGCTGGGCATGAGCCGTGGCTGGACGAAGAGAACATCGTAGCTGGCGAGCATCTCGAGGAAGCGCTAGAAGAAGCGGTCAACAGCGCCCACTGCGGCGTTTTTCTGATCGGATGGGACTGGATCGCCAGTCTGTACTCGCGCAAGGAGATCCAGCTCTTCACACTGCGCGACAAGGCGGGCGAGAACGTGCGGCGCATCGGGATCCTCCGTGCGCCCCGTGCGGACCTGGAGGCCAAGCTGCCGTCTCAGTTGTCGCTGTTCGTGACCGAGGAGTGGATCGACGGCGAGACGGATGCGGACGTGGCCGCGTGGCGGCTCGCGTGTGCCGTGGCGGAGGAGAAGCCGGGACCGCGGGAGACTTGGAAAGAGCGCGGCCGGAAGTTCACCGCTGGTCCTCCGCCCGAGCCGCTGCTGCCGGTGACCGATCCTCGCTCGCCGGTTGCTGCGGAGCTCACAGGGCTCGATCGTCCGTCGCTGTTTTGCGACCGCGCCGAGCAGTGGAACCGGGTGGAGTCGGTATACGCAGAGCCGGTGCATCACCTGCTGCTCGTCGCAGGCTCGCGTTCCGAGGCGCACGACTACTTCGTCACGCGCATCGACCAGCATCTCAAGAAAGAGCCGGCGCACGAGCGGGTGCGGATCGACTGGCCGCTGCGTCCCGTGTCGCGTGACTCCTTCCGCGAGCGCATCGCGAAAGCACTCGATTGCCGGCCGGAGCATCTCGCGCGCGAGCTTCGCACGCGGATGTCTCACCGCAATCTCATCCTCATCCATCCCGAGATCGACGACGAATTCGATGATGAAGAGCTGGTCACGTATTACGCGGAATGGATCCCGGAGCTCCTCGCGGAGGCCCGTCCGGCCATGCGCATGAAGTCGATCCAACCGATCGTCTGGAGCGATTCCACGGGCGTGAGCAAATGGCTCGGTCTACAGGGTGACGAAGAGAAGCAGGCCCGCGCGCTGACCGAAAGCCTGCAGACGAAGCTTCGTGCTGCGGCGACGCCCGTGCTCACGCTGGCCCGGATCGATCTGGCTCCGATTACATCCGAGCACGTGAAGACGTTCTGCGAGGACAAGGGTCTGAGCGAGAAAGAGCAGAGCGCGCTGGCGGAGTGTCTGCGTCAGCGTAAGCGCGTCACTTCGCGCGACATCCTCGGCGAAATCGACGATTTCATGCGGCGCCGCGCGGCCCGCAATTGAAGGAGAAGGCATGACCGATACGGCGTGGTATCGCTACAAGGGAAACGGCGCCACACCGCCCGGCGTGCAGTACGACTCGCGCGGCGAGCAGGGGCGGTATCTCGCCTCGGGCGATCTGGTCACAGCCGTCAACACGGCGCTGACGGTCGAGCAGCCGTTGCTGGTGGTGGGCGAGAGCGGCACCGGCAAGACCATGCTGGCCTGGTCGGTGGCCTCGGAGCTTGGCCTGCTGCCGGTCCTTCATTTCCACACGCGCACGGATCACCGCGCGCGCGACGTTCTGTTCACCATCGACAACCTGCGCCGCTTTTACGACGCTCAGGTCGGCGATGCGCAGGCCAAGAACCTGCGGAACTACATCGCGTTCGGGCCGCTCGGCGAGGCCATCCTCTCCGACACGCCGCGGGTAGTGTTGATCGACGAGATCGACAAAGCGCCGCGCGACTTTCCGAACGATCTGCTGGATGAGATCGATCAGATGGAGTTCACGCCGCCGGACCGCTCCGAGCCGGTGCGCGCGGCGCATCGGCCGATCGTGATCATTACAAGCAACAACGAGCGGCAACTGCCCGACCCATTTCTGCGCCGCTGCGTCTTCCACTACATCGAGTTTCCGCAGCGCGAGGAGCTGCAGCAGATCCTGCACCAAAGGCTCTCGCATCTGCGCGTGGAAGATGCGCTCGTGCAATCGGCGACTCAGCGGTTTCTCGAACTGCGCGACGTGAAGCCGCGCCTGGAGAAGCAGCCCGCGACGGGCGAGCTGCTGGTGTGGGTGAAGATGCTGCTGCGCGCCGGCGTCGATCCCGAACGGCTCCGCAACCTGGCGCTATCGGAGCTTCCATATCTCGGCGCGCTGCTGAAGAACAAGAGTGACCTCGATACCATCCGCAAGAGTGCCGACTGAGGCGCCGGTCTTCCCGTTCGCCGGATTGCTCGCGGAGCTGCGCGCCCGCGAGCTGGGGGTCGGTCTTCATGAATACAACGACCTGGCGCTGCTGGTGTCGCGTTGGAAAGGAACGGATCCGCTCGCGCTGCGCGATGCCATCGCCGCGCTGATCGCGCGCGACCGCGCGGAGGTGCAGACCATCCGCGAGCTGTTCGATGAATGGCTCGCGCGCGAGGAGCAGGAGCAGACACCTGCGACTCCTCCTGAGCCTCGGCTCTGGAAGACGTGGCACGTCGCGGCGATCGTGCTGCTGGCGGCGATGGCGATTGCTGCCGCCACGTGGTGGTATTTCGATCCGCCACCTCCGCCTGTCGATCCAGTTCCTGATACGGTCGCAACCGACACTTCGACCTCCGCGGAACCGGGAAAACCGGAGCCTCCAGTCGTCCCCGAGGCACGCGAGCAGACGCCCGAGCGGCCGATGATTCTGGCGGCGATCCTTCTGGTGATGGCAGTCATCGCGTCGTCGGTACCTCAGGTGCGCAGGCGTCAACGCCAGTGGGCGCAGCGTTATGGCAAGCAGCTCCTGGCGAGCAAGGAAGGGCCGCACCACTACGAACAGCGGGTGATTCCGTCCGAGCCTTCGCTGCCGCCACGCGATGTCGAGGAAGTCGCGACACTCCTCGGACGCGCGCGCGAGATCGACGGCGCACTCGGCGATGCGCTCGATGTGGAAGAGAGTCTGCGCCTCACGTTGCGCGAAGGACTTCGTCCGCATCTCATCTTCGAGCCGCCCCCGCGCAACGTCCCCGTGCTGCTCCTCATCGACCTCGCGTGGCAAATGCGACCGTGGCGGTCGAAGGTCGACTCATTCGCGGACAACCTGGCCCGTCAGGGCGTGGTGCTCGATCGCTGGTTTTTCGATGGCGATCCGCTGCTCGTTTCGCGCACGCCGCACGATCGTCTGGTGCGGCTCGAAGAGTTGGCGGCGACGCGCAGCGCGTCGTCGCTGATGATCATTGGCAGCGGTCAGGCCCTGCCGGTCGAGTCGCTGGACCTCCTCGGACGTCTGCTGAGGAAGTGGACGTTCCGCACCTGGCTGCATCCTGTTGGCAATCCGGCGTACTGGCGTCGCGAGCTCGCGGAGCTTCCGATTCGCATGTGGCCGATGACGGGCAAGGGCGTGCGCGCCGCTGCGGTCGAGATCTCGCGCAAACAGGATTCAGGCGAGTCGCCTTTGTCCGTCTCGGCGCCGCGCTCGGTGACGCGTGAAGACGTCGAGCGGATGAAGCAGTTGATCGCGTTCGTGCCGCATGCGTCGCTGGAGCTGGCAGAGGAGCTGCGCCGC
Source organism: Acidobacteriota bacterium (assembly GCA_030775085.1). Taxonomy (GTDB): domain Bacteria; phylum Acidobacteriota; class Thermoanaerobaculia; order Gp7-AA8; family Gp7-AA8; genus QHVT01. Next base: position 12,892 of record JALYJW010000091.1, read on the forward strand.
CGCTTCGCTCCCGAGGTGCCAGAGGAAGTGATGCTGTTCCTCGGCGCGGAGGGCGTGTTTTACGGCGAGACGATTCGCTTCCCGCCCGAGCAGTTGCAGCGGCTACTCGCAACGGCGGCGCAGGATCCGGCGCGCGAGCGCGCGGTGCGCGCGTACCTGCTCGAAGTGCTGCGAGAATCGAAGCCGGTCGAAGGCTCGGTCGCGCTTCTCCGATGGCAGCTCGACGAAGCGTTGCATCGAGTGCAGCTCGGCGACGCCACGGCGGCGGAGACGCTGCGCGAGCTGGCCGCGGGTCCGCTGCGGAGCGAAGTAGGCGCGGCGCTCGATCTCGTCCAGGACGCCGATGCGAAGCCACTCGTCGCCCGGGCGGCGAAGGAAGCGTCGCGCAATGTCCCGTCGTCGCTCCCGGCACGCTCGCCGGACGGCACGCGTGCGCCGCTGTGGGGCTGGCCACGCTGGTGGCAGGCGCTCGGCGCGGGCGCACTCGCGGTCGCGGTGGCGCTGTTGCTCGGGCGGTGGGCGGGGATGGGGGAAGGGGACGTGATTCCGAACGTGACCGGCGCGTACAAGCTGGGCATTACGGAGTCCGGTGTGCTGGTCACGGAACGGAGCTCGGATGCTCCCGTAGACGCGGCGATCTATCGCGGCGGCACGATGTGGCGCCCGATCTCGCTCGCTGCCGCCGATCAATTGCTCGCCATCGCAGTTGCAAGCGCGGAGGCCAATGCCTGGTTCCAGGTCCGCAGCCGCTTGCCGGGAGGAAGCTACGCGCTGAGCGAGGCGGTATGGGTGCCTGCCGTTGCACCGCCCGAGGAATCGTGGGTGGATGATGCCATCTCGTTCCGGCTGGCCCGATTGGGCTTCAACGATCCGAATGATGTGGTTGGCGGCAATACACGACTGCAAAGGTGGCAGACGATCTCGCGCATCTCGAAGGAGTTCGGAGTAGCGCTCCCGTCCGAAGCGAAAACGCTACGGGAGATCGCAGCTTTGTTGCGGCAAGCGCTGCCGAACGGACCAGCGGTGGTAATTCTGTCCCTGGGGCCGGCGAACACCGGAGACACGTATGGATTGATCTCAGAAGCCATGATGCTCAGAGGTCAAACAGATGAGCCACTCCTCGCGCCCGCGGGGAGCTATAGGATCGAGGTTGGCGGTGAAACCGCCGGAACGCTCGACCTCGCACCAAACCAGTTGGCGCGACAAACGATCACGTTGCCGGAGAAGACGACGGGAACGCTGCTCATCACCTCGCTCCCTCGCAGTGTCTCTCATGAGGACTTGGTACTGCGCCTCGGCCAAACGCGTACGCCGGTCACTGGAAAAGAGACGATCCTCCCGCGCGGCGCTTATTCGCTGGTTCTCGAAACCGACTTTTACTCGTGGACGAGTAAGGTTCTCATCGAGCCGGGGCAGGTCGCGCGCGTCTCTGTCGGCGCGAAGCCGAACCGCGGCATCGTAGTCCTTCAGGAACCACCTGTTCGCGTTCCCGCTGCCCTCACTCTGAAACAAAAATCCCGTGAGTGGGTGCTGCGGGGCCGAGCCGGAACGTATGACGTGACGTTCAAGGACAGAGAAACAGAGCAAGTGACAATCGTCGCCGGTGAACAACAGGTGTTCAAGCGTCTCGGAGGGAAAAGGCGCACGCTCTACCTGCGCGACCCGGACAATCCCAAAGCGTTTGTCGAGATCTGGACCACGGACGGCGACGGTGTATGGCGCGCTGGGACGGAAACCTACAAAGTGGTGAGGCAAGAGTCGGTGAGAACCGTTGACCGCAAGCCCGTGCTTCCGGAGTCCGGCGTCATTGTCAGCCGGGATGGTTTCCGCGAGTTCTTCATCCCGGATAGCTCCTTCAACCTTCGCGTGTTGACACGCCAGGGATTCGCCGACCCGTGGAAGGTCTATCGCGTTTCAAATATGGCACTTCCCACCGCCAATTGATCCGCTCCTCGCTCAGGATGAGATCACGCGCCGCGCCGCCCGAATGTCATCATCCAACGGCCGGTCGAACAACACCGGCTTCGCTGCTGCGCGCACGCGCAAATACAACTCACGCGTTCCGTGCCCCAACTGCGTGGCGATGTTGGCGGCGCGTCCGTTGACGGCTTCTTCGAACTGCTTCGCCTGGGCCTCGGCGTGCTCGACCTCGAGGAGTTTCGGGGCGGGGCGGTTGGGGTCGTAGTTGAAGACTGCGCGCCATTCGACGGCCTGTGCGCCAGTGAGAAGCTCGATGGCCAGCACCGACTGCACGTTCGAGATTACGCTGCGCAATTTTCGTGCGGCGTGGGTCGACATGGAGACGTGATCCTCGGCATTGGCGCCGGTTGGGATGGAGTCAACGGATGCGGGGTGGCAGAGCACTTTGTTCTCGGAGACGATCGATGCCGCGGTGTACTGCAGGATCATCAGACCGGAATTGACGCCGGGGCGCGTGGTGAGGTTGGGCGGCAAGCCGCGGCTGTGGTGGCCGTCGAGCATCATTTGCGTGCGGCGCTCCGAGATGTTTCCGAGCTCGTGTACGGCGATGGTAAGGAAGTCGGCGGCCAGCGCCAGCGGCTGTCCGTGGAAGTTTCCGGCGGAGTAGGCGAATCGAAGATCGCCGCGATACCACTCGGGCCAGTTCTCGCGGAACTGGTTGTCGAACGGCTCGCCTTCACCGGGAAAGAAGAGCGGATTGTCGGTCGCGGCGTTGATCTCTTTCTCCGCGATCGAGCGGACGAACCGCAGCGTGTCGCGCGTCGCGCCATGAACCTGCGGCGCGCAGCGCAGCGAATACGGATCCTGGACCGCACCGGCGCGCTCGACAAGGCGGCTGCCGGTGACTGATTCGCGGATGCGACGAGCGCTCTCGATCTGTCCCGGATGGCCGCGCTCTTCGTGAACCTTCGCGTCCATCGCGCGCGTGCAGCCGGCCATGGCTTCGAGCGTCATGGCCGCGGCGCCGTCTGCGATCTCCGCGAGACGTTCCGCGTCGTGTACCGCCAAAGCCAGCATGGCCGCGGAGAAGTTCGCGCCGTTCACCAGGCCGAGGCCTTCTTTGAACGTCGGCTTCATCTCCTCGGCATCGAAGCCGAGGAGAGCGGGGAGGTCGGTGGCGGGGCGAAGCGTTGGATCCTTGAGCGTGTAAAACCGCCCGTGCCCGAGCAACGTCACGAACAGATGCGAGAGCGGGCAAAGATCGCCGCTCGCGCCAACGGAGCCACGCAATGGCACGAGCGGAATCACGCCGCGATTGAGCATGGCCTGCACGATCTCGACGAGTTTCGTGCGCACACCGGAATGGCCGCGCAGAAACGCATTCAGCCGCGTGACGAGCGCACCGCGCACGACCTCGGCGGGGAAGTAGTTCGACATGTCGTCGGGATCGGAGTTGTCGCCGACGCCGACCGAATGCGACAGCAGCAGATTGCGCTGCAGTTGCTCGAGATCCTCCGGCGCAATCGGCTTGTCTTTGAACTCGCCGAAGCCGGTCGTGACGCCGTACTCGCTCGGCACGGCGCTCTTCGCCTCCCAAGCCTTGCGGTAATTCGCCACGATCTCCGCGATCAACGCCTCGCTCCGAGCAACCGCTGCGTCGGTAGATGGATCGCGCTCGACGCTAGCGCCGTGACGCGCGATCTGCACGAGCTGCTCGATCGTGAGCGATGAACCGTCGAGCGTGATGGTCGTTGTCATTCGACCTCGCTCAGCATTTTGCGGATCGCGCTCACCAACTCCGCACGCGGAACGACGACCTGACCTGCGCGTTGTCCGAGATACTCCTTGCGATCCGCGGTTGCCTGGGCGCGCTCGCGGCCGGCGACGAGGTCTTTGACGGTGACGATGCCCTGCTCTTTTTCCTGCGAGCCATAGAGAATCGCCAGCGGGATGTCGTACTGATCGGCGTACTTGAGCTGCTTGCCCGGTCCCTTTGCGGAGCCGAGATAGAGCTCGGTGGGGATGCCGGCGCGGCGGAGCTCCCAGGTCATGGCCAGATAGTCGGCGTGCAGGTTGGCGTCCATCATCGTGACGAGCACGCGGGCGGTTGCTTTCTGCTTGCCGATCTTGCCGAGGTGCGTGAGCGCGGCCAGCAAACGATCGACACCCATCGACGCGCCAACGGCGGGCAGCGATTGCCCGGTGAAGCGTTTCACGAGACCGTCGTAGCGTCCGCCGCCGAAGACCGAGCCGAACTGCGGCGCGTCGGGAAGGATCGCTTCGAAGACAGGACCGTCGTAGTAGGCGAGGCCGCGTGCGATCGAAAGATCCAGCGAGACGTTCTCATCGCCATACCCGAGCGCGTAGAGATGATTGGAGATCCGTTCGATGACGTCGATCTGCGCGGAGGCGTTTTCGAGCGATCCGAAGAGCTCGCGCAATTGAACGATCACTTCGCGGCGGGAGTCGGACTTGATGCTCAGAAAGCGATCGATGCGATCAACCTGATCGGCGGTCAGGCCGACGCCGCGGATGATGTCGCCTGATTCATCCTTGTAGCCATCCATCAGCTCGCGTTTCACTTTGTCGAGACCGACCTTGTCGAGCTTGTCGAGCACACGGAACACATCCACGCCCTGCTCCGCGCCGATGCCGGAGAACGCCAGCAACAGATTCAACACCGCGCGGCTGGAGAAGCGGACCAGATAGCCCGGCAACCCGAGCGCCGCCAGCGAATCGCACATGCCGGCCAGGATCTCGGTGTCGGCGATCTCGCTCTCGACGCCGACCGAATCGAGATCGAACTGCGTGAACTCGCGAAAGCGACCCTTGTCCGGCTTGTCCGCGCGCCACACCGAAGCCACCTGATAACGGCGAAACGGCCGCGGCAGATCGGTGTACTGCGAGACCACACGGGCCAGCGGAACCGTGAGATCGAAGCGCAGACCCAGCTCTTCGTCTTCTTTAGGATTCGTCACCCGAAAGATCGACTGCGTCGCCTCCTGACCGCCGCTGCCGGAGAGCACATCGAGATACTCGATGGCAGGCGTGCTGAGAGGAACGAAGCCGTAAAGCTCGTAGACACCGCGAACGGTGTCGACCATCTGCTGCCGGGCAAGCATCTGATCGGGCAGAAGATCGCGAAGGCCGCGGGAGAGGCGGGGGAGGACCTGGTCGGACATTGGTTTGTCTTTTTGGTCCGCGGCCTACGAATTGAGAATTGGGAATTGAGAATTGAGAATTGAAACCCGGGCCGCGCCCGCTTTCTCAATTCTCAATTCTCAATTCTCAATTCCGCCGCGAAGACGGCGGGAATGGTACCGAGGGACGGGCTCGAACCGTCGACCTCTGGATCCACAATCCAGCGCTCTAACCAACTGAGCTACCCCGGCACGGGAGGCGAATGATACTCACGGCGGCGGCGAATGCAAAGAGGAGGGAAGTGCCGCAGCCGGACGGGAGAACACACGCTCTCCGGGCTGCATTTCTCGAATCCGCTGACAGATAGCGCAGAACCCGCGCGCGGGCCACGCGCGGGTTCTTGTCCGATGGGGTGAGGTGCTCTTCCTTGAACCGAGTGGTGGAGCCTGCAAGAGAAAAGATACATTCGTGCAGCGGTTCGTGCGGTCTCGAAGGGAACAAAAGAGTCAATCGCGCGCCAGAAAGGCAGTCGTGCGCGAGCGATGAACGCTGATGGTGCGTCCGCTGGTCTGGATCAATCCCAGGGTGCGGAATCGCTGCATGAAGGCGGTGATGCGGGGCCGCGTGGTGCCTACGATCTGGGACAGCTCTTCATGGGAGATGTGTTGCTGGAGCCGGAGCAAGGGACCGTCCGCGATGCCGAGCTTCACGGCGAACTCGAGCAGTGCCCGCGCCAGGCGTCGTTCGGAATCGATGGTGATGAGATCGAACACCGCCAGTTGCCGCTCGGCCAGACGTCCGGCGATGTGGTGCAGCAGCGTCTCCATCGCGCCGGTACGATGGAGCTCCGCCACGAGCGCGCGGCGTGTGGCGCGACGGACCACGGTGAGATTCATGGCCGTGGCAGTCTCGTGGCGTTTGCCGGCGAAACACGATTCACCGAACACTTCTCCCGCACCGTAAATCGCCAGCAGGCAGTCCTTTCCTGCTGCAGAGGCCATGGAGAGTTTCACGCAACCCGAATCGATGAAGTACAGCGCGTCGTCATCATCGCCGGTGGCGTAGAACGATCGCTGCGCATCGAGGCGCATCCTGGCCGTCGTCAGCGTGTGCCTTTCGAACACATCGCGAAGAGACGGTCCTTGCGCAGGCGCCGAGGGCTTTATGGAATACATGTGGAAGAGCCGCGATCGTAGGCAGCACCGGCCGCTGCGTCTGTTCACAATTGGACATGCGTTCCGATGCGATCCCGCGGATGGCTACGCGCCGCAGAAACCGCGCACGTTGCTGCGCATCGCGCGTGCGCAATGGAATGGACACTCAATCGTGCGAGGCACGCGAGAGCGTGCGCGATGGTGCACGTTCGTGAGCGAGCGATGGCTGGATTCGAGCGGCGCGAACGTATCGTGCGCACGACCGCCGCTGCTTTGCGCAGCAGCGCTTCTACCGAAAGTGGATTGTGAACTTTTGGAGTGCGGTGGCCGCAGGCCGCCGCTTTGGGAGGGTGGAGGCTCCGCTCCGTGGCATACAAAAGCGGCGGCTGCGGCCACCGCACTCCAAACTTTTTAGCGAACCACCATCAAGACATTCGCAAACCACTCCCGCGAGTCGGTCCACTGTCTCTCGATGGTGAAGCCGCTTGCGGCGGCCAGGGCGGCCAGCGTGGTGGTGTCGTGTTTGTAGGAGCTTTCCGTGTGGATCGTTTCGCCTTCGCGGAAGTCGATCTCGAGATCGAGCGCGTCGATGCGGATGCGTTGGGCGCGCGTGCTGACGAGGTGCATTTCGATGCGGCCTTGTTCTTCGTCGTAGAAGGCGCGGTGGCGGAAGGTGTCGAGGGCGAAGTGGCCGCCGAGCTCGCGATTGATGCGGCCGAGGAGGTTGAGGTTGAAGGCGGCGGTGACGCCGAGGGGATCGTCGTACGCGGGCTCGAGGATGTCGCGGCTCTTGCGCAGATCGGCGCCGAGGAACAAGGCGTCGCCGGGCTCGAGCTCCTGTCGCAGATCGCGCAGCATCGACACGGCGTCGGCGGGATCGAGATTGCCGATCGTCGATCCGAGGAAGAGCACGACGTTGCGTGCGCGCGCGGAAGCAGAACGGCGGCGCGCGGCTTCCAGCGGAATCGAAGGGCGCGTGAAGTCCGCGCTCACTGCCCGCACACGCAGGTTCGGGTATTCGTTGAGCAGCTCTCGTCCGCTGCGCTCGAGCATCAGCGCATCGACGTCGACGGGCACGTACTCGACTTCCGATTGGCGCTCCGTCAGTACGTCGAGAAGGATACGCGTCTTGCGCGCCGTGCCGCTGCCGAGCTCCACGAGCCGCACGTTGCGGCCAAAGGCATCGGCGATGGCATGGCGATGTGCCGTCAGCACTTCCGCCTCGGCACGCATGACGTAGTACTCGGGCAGAAAGCAGATCGCATCGAACAGCGACGACCCGAGCGCGTCATAGAACCAGCGCGGCGGCAGTGACTTGCGCGGAGCGGTCAGTCCTTCGCGGACGTCTTGTGCGAAGTCGTCCTGAACCGGCGCTGTCTCGATCAGGAAAAAGCGCGGTTCGGATTCGAGTGGCGCGACGGCGAGAGGCATGGGAGACGAATTGTAGGACGGGTCCGATCGATTGCGTCTCAGGTCTTCAGGGGATATTGCCTTACCGAAATGTGACGCCCTGAGCGGATTTGCGAACTTTTCGCTCGTACAATCGTCTGACCAATCGGACCCCATGGTTAGGATTCTCGTCTGCAGCTTCCTTGCCGCGACTCTTTGCGGCTGCTTCTCGGGCTACTCCGAGACCGCACCGGCCGGGGAACTGCGCGTGCGGCGCGGGGAGTTTGCCACCGACCTGGTGCTGTCGGGCGAGTTGGAGGCGGCGCGCGGCGAGACGTTGAATGTGCCGCCGCTGCCGTCGTGGCAGACCGCCATCAAGTGGATCGCGGAAGACGGCGCTTTGCTCAAGGGCGGCGAGCCGGCCGTGGAGTTGGACAATACGGCGCTGACCGCCGATCTCGAATCGAGGCGGCAGGCGTTGACGCAGGCCCTTCAGGAGCTGCAGCAGCGGGAAGCGGAATGGTCCGCGGATCTCGAGCAACTGCAGCTCGATGCCGAGAAGCGCAAGTCGGAGCTGGAGAAGGCGAAGCTCGATGCGCTGACGCCGCGCGATCTGATCGCCACGAAGGTCTATGAAGAAAAGCAGGCCGCGTTGCGACGGACGAGCGTCGGCCACGAGAAGGCGGTCGACCTGCTGGCATCGCGGCGCACGGCGGTCGGTGCGGAACGGCGCAATCTCCAGTTGCGCATCGAGAAGGCGCATCGCGACATCGCCACGTCGCAAAGGGCCATTGAGGAGCTGGTGTTGCGCGCGCCACGCGACGGAATCATCGTCGTCCGCGACATCCCGTGGGAAGGCCGCAAGCTGCAGACCGGCGACACGGTGTTCGTCGGAATGGCCATCGCCATGCTCCCCGACGTCAGTACGTTGCGTGTGAAGGCGGCGCTCGCCGATGTCGACGACGGCAAGATCGCCATCGGCATGCCGGTGTCGGTGACGCTCGACGCGTTCCCGGGCGTTCCGTTCACCGGGAAGATCACCGCGATCTCCGCCGTCGCGCAGGAGAGCCGCCGCCAATCGCTGCGCCGCCAGTTCGAAGTGCTGGTCGCGCTCGACCGCCTCGATCCGGACCGCATGCGTCCCGGTCTCTCCGCCCGCATCGTCGTGCGTCGCGAGAATCAGCCGCAAACCCTGCTCGCGTCGCGTGCGGCGATCGATTTCTCCGGCGCCGCACCGAAAGTGCATCTCGCGGGCGGCCGGACGAAAGACATCAAGCTCGGTCTCTGCAACGCGCAGGACTGCGTGGTGCTGGATGGGTTGACCGAAGGCGAGATGCTTGCGCCGGTAGTGGGGGTGGGACGTGGCTGAGACGTGGGGAGTTGCAGAGTCTCAAAGTCTCAAAGTCGCAAAGGCCCGCCCTCCCGCTCAAAACCTGGTTCGCGAGTCTTTGAGACTTTGCGACTTTGAAACTTTGCGACTCTCCGAGGTGGCGCATGCGTAAGGTGCGAATCGCGCTTCCTGTGATGGCGCTGGCGCTCTTCCTCCTCGGCGGCTGGACGTTGCGCAACAAGCTTGCGGCCGATCGGCAGGGCGATTGGGTGCGTGCCACGCGCGGCGATCTGGTGACGGGATTCGAGGTGATCGGCACGCTGGTCTCGAGCGCATCGGACAGTCTCGGGCCGCCGCCGGTCGAGGATATGTGGAACTTCAAGATCTCGCGCCTGGCGCGCGAGGGGAGCGAAGTGAAGAAGGGCCAGCCGGTGCTGTCGTTCGACACGACGGAGTTGCAGCGGCTATTGGAAGAGAAGACCGCCGAGGCCGATGAATCGCGCAAGCAGATCGAAAAGGAACGGAACGATCTGGCGCTGCAGAGCAAAGACGAGCGCTTGCGGCTTTCCGAAGCCGAGGCCACGCTGCGCAAGACGGAGCTGAAGCTCGAGGCGCCGCCCGATCTCACCGGCATCGCCGAACGAAAAGCAGCCGAGATCGACCATGCCATCGCCACGCGCGAGGCAACGGCCGTGCGCGTGCGGCTCTCCGCGCTGGAGCGTGCGGCCCGCGCACGCATCACGTTGCTGGAAAGCAGGCGCAATGAAGCCGAGGCATTCGTGGCACGGACGCAACTGGCCATTCAGCAGATGAACGTCGTGGCCACACGCGACGGCACGATCGTCTACACCACCAGCCGCAACGGAGAGAAACGAAAAGAAGGTGACAACGTCTGGAAGGCCGACCGCATCATCGAGATCCCCGACCTCACGCAAATGAAAGCGGAGGGTGAAGTCGATGAGGTCGATGCCGGACGCGTCAAAGTGGATCAGCGTGTCTCACTGCGACTCGATGCGCATCCCGACGAGGAGTTTGGAGGCACGGTCACCAGCACCGGCCGGACCGTCCAGCAGCGCCGCGCCACGCAGGATCCGTTGAAAGTGTTGCGCGTGGAGATCAAGCTCGATCGCACCGATCCCGCGAAGATGCGTCCCGGCATGCGATTCCAGGGCACGATCGAGCTGGGTCGCGTGAAGCAAGCCGTGCTCATTCCGCGCGACGCCGTCTTCCTCGGCGCGGACGGACCGTTCGTGCATCGCCGCGGCGCACTGGACGTCGAACAGGTGCCGGTCAAGCTGGGTCGCGAGAATGATCGTTCTGTCGAAGTGCTGAAGGGATTGGATGCCGGAGACCGCGTGCTCGTCACGAAACAGGATGATGAGGAGAAAAAATCGTGAGGCGCACCTTTTCAGTCCCCTCTCCCCTCCGGGGAGAGGGCCAGGGTGAGGGGCTGAAGG
>JALYJW010000092.1 GCA_030775085.1 Acidobacteriota bacterium
CCCGCGTGTCCTCACGATCGCCGCGTTCCGGTCGGTCGGGGCTGATTGCAAGGGAGAAGACCGAAAAGCAATCAGCAAAGAGGAAAACTGCCCTTGACAATCGCTTTCATAGAACGCGGTACACCACGGCGTGCGGAAGTGTCCAAACTCAACGCGTGCCGTGGCGGTCACGAAGCGGTTCGCAGCCACTCGACCGTTCTTCGCAATCCTTCGTCGAGCTTCACCGGCGCCGGGAGGTTGGCGATCGTGCGCAGTCGTGAGCCGTCGAGGACACTGCGGATCTGTTCACCGGCCTTTGCCGGACTGTGCTCTGCCGGCGCGTCGGCGCCGAGGGCGTTGCGGAGCGCTTCGTAGAGATCGGTGACGGACGTTTCGATTCCGGTACCGACGTTGAAGATGCCGTCGAGATCGAGCTCCGAGGCGGCCATGTTCGCGCGCACCACATCCTCCACGAAGACGTAGTCGCGCGTCTGCTCGCCGGTTCCGTTGATACGAGCCCTCTGCCCTTCGAGCAGCGCCCCGGCGAAGATCGCCACGACGCCGGCTTCTCCGTCTTTGCGCTGCCGCGGTCCGTAAACGTTCGCGTAGCGCAGCGAAATGGCGCGGATGCCATGGACCTGCCGGAAAAAATAAAGGTACTGATCGATGGCCAGCTTCGCGCAGCCGTACGGCGACAGCGGCGTCACCGGATGCTGTTCATCCTGCGGCGCGTATTGCGGCTCGCCATACGCGGCGCCGCCGCTGGACGCGAAGATGATCTTCTTCACGCCGTCGTCGATCATGGTCTGGAAGAGACGCAGCGCGGCCACGATGTTCAGGTCCGCATCGGCGGCGGGATCTGCCACCGACACGCGCACGTCGATCTGCGCGGCGTGATGGTTGACGAGATCGAACCCTCGCCCGCGCAATTTCCCGGCCGTGGCCGGATCGCGCAGATCCGCCACCACCAGCTCGGCATTCGGGTTGACGTTCTCGCGCCGGCCGCTGCTCAGGTCGTCTACGATCGTCACCTGGTGTCCGCGCGCGACATAGGCATCGACGACATGTGAAGCGATGAACCCGGCACCACCTGTGACCAGGACTTTCATTTCGTGCAGCCCTTGTAGTCGCCCGAAGCGACGATGGCAAGATGGTTTCCGACGTTTCGTTCGACGCCGTCGCTGACACGATTCACGATCGCGCCGTTCAGCTCGCGGGGAGAGTCACCCTCGACGTCGACCCACATCGCGGTCGATCCGCCGCCATCGAGATTCATCGCCACGCACGCACCCAGCTCGTCCATGAACGCCGCCAGCTCCGGCAGCGTCATCCCCGGCACGCCATCGCGCCGTCCGTCCGCGACCACGATGTACATCGTCTTCCCATTCTTCGAAAGGCCGACCGCCGTGCGCGGATGCGGTGCAAGCGTGAAGTGATCGCTGCCCGGAAGCTTCGCCAGCGGAGCGCAGCCTTTGTTCAGCAGCGGCCACCCGGAGACCGCTCCCGACATCCATCGTTTCTTGGTCATGGTGTTCTGCTGAATCTCCGCGCGCCGCTTGCCGACGCCAACCAGCCCCTGCCTGCGTCCCAGTTTCTGCCCCCTGGTCCAGACCCCACACGCGCCGGCCGACAACCCGAGCGGCCGCTGCTGCTCGTCGAAGTAGTCGGCGTTGATGGCGATGATCGCGTTCCGCTTCTTCGCATACTCGCTCACCGTCAGCCCGCGATCACTCTCCTCGCTCGCGATCACCCGCAACCTGGCGTTACGCAGGTCGATCCGCGCCACATGTGCGTCGATCGTGCCACGGGTGATGCGCTGATAGTCGACGCCGGGCGAGACGCGTTGCCAATCGGCATGAGCGCTCGCGGCGAAGAGGACGAGGAGCAGAAAGTACGCGCGCTTCATCAGAGCTCCGCGAGCATGCGGGCAACTTGGGGTTTGAGCGCGGGAAGATGCTCTGTCGCGATTTCCCAGATCCGATCCAGGTTCAGTCCCAGGTAGTCATGAACCAGGACATTCCTGAATCCGATCACGTCACGCCAGGGGAAGTCGGTGTACTTTTCATGAAAGATCGGTTCCAGGCGCCGCACTGATTCGCTCAGCTCCTGAAGCATTCGGATCACAGCCTTGCGCGTGCGAACGTCCGTCATGAAGACGTTCCGGCCTTCCGAAGCCCATTCGCCAATGTGACGGATGCAATCGTCGATGTGCTCGATGTATACGCGGGGATCGCGTTTCAAAACGCGACCGCCTCGGACAGAATCGTCTCCTTCATGTATCGGTTCAGCGCAACAGGCTCGACCACATCCACGTGGCGGCTCAGTAAGTCCTGAAGATCCGCGACCAACCCTCCCGGAAACCATGGAGTGACCTTGCTCCCCGTTTCGATCAGAAAATCGACATCGCTGTCGGGCCCCGCTTCTCCGCGCGCGACCGATCCGAATACACGGATACTCGTCACGCCGTGTTTCGCGGCGATGCGCAAAATCTCTTCCCGCTTGCTCCCGATGATTTCCTCGATGCCCATGCATCCATTCTAAGCCCCGCGCCCTCCTCTATAATCCCGCGCCCATGCTTCCGGAGCGTTCGCAGCTCGAGGATCTGTTGTCGTCGCTGGCCGGCCCGGCGTTGCGCTATGCCGACGTTCGTTACACCGCCACGCATCAGCAGCATGTGAAGGTGCGCAACGGCGAGGTCGATCATCTTTCCTCGACCGTGGACCGCGCCGTCGGGGTGCGCGTGCTGGTGGGGAACGGCTGGGGGTTCGCGGCCACGAGCAATGTCGATGAGGCCTCGATGCGGCGCGCCGCGCAGCGGGCGCTGGAGGTGGCGGCGGCGAGCAATGTCGCGTCGACACAGCAGGTCACGCTGAGCGAGATCGAGCCGCACGTGGCTGCTTCGCATTCCGAGTTCAGGATCGATCCCTGGTCCGTGCCGATCGACAAGAAGATCGAGCACCTGATGCAGGCCACCGAACCGATGCGCGGCGACGCACGGATCCATCAGGTGTCGGGCGAGATTTCCTGCTATCGGCAGGAGAAGCTCTTCGCATCAACGGTCGGCAGTTTCATCGAGCAGACCACGACGCAGATGGGCGGCGGCATCGAAGCGGTGGCCATTCACGGCGATGACTTCCAGCGGCGCACGTATCCCAATCCGTTCGGCGGCGATTTTCAAGCCGAGGGATGGGAGTTCATCGAGCGACTGAACATGCCGTCGACGGCGCTGAAGATCCGCGACGAAGCGCTGGCTCTCCTCGCCGCACCGAAAGCGCCGACCGGACGGTTCGATCTCATCGTCGGCTCCGCGCAGCTCGCACTGCAGGTCCACGAGTCGTGCGGGCATCCCACCGAGCTCGATCGGGCCATGGGCCTGGAGATCTCGCTGGCCGGCGGCTCGTTCCTGCAGCCGTCGATGCTCGGAACGTTTCGCTATGGCTCACCGCTCGTGAACATCGTCGCCGACGCCACGATCCCAGGCTCGATCGGATCATTCGCCTACGACGATGACGGTGTGCCGGGCCAGCGTTTTCATCTCGTGCAGGACGGGATGTTCGTCGGTTATCTGACGGGTCGCGATACGGCTCCGATGTTGAAAAACGTGGGCGGACGAAAATCAAACGGAACAGTCCGCGCCGAGAACGCCTCCCGCATTCCGATCATCCGGATGACGAACATCAATCTCGAGCCGGGCAACACGCCACTGGCCGACATCATCGCCGACACGAAGCACGGCATTTTCGTGGAGACGAACAAGTCGTGGTCGATCGATGACCTGCGCCTCAATTTCCAGTTCGGCTGCGAGGTGGCCTGGGAGATCGAGAATGGCCGCCTCGGGCGCATGCTCCGCAATCCGCTCTACACCGGCACCACGCCCGATTTCTGGCGCTCCTGCGATGCTGTGGCCGACCGCGACTCCTGGCAGATCTGGGGCCTCCCCAATTGCGGAAAAGGCGATCCGATGCAGACCATGCGCGTGGCGCACGGCGCGCCGGCGGCAAGGTTCCGCGGCGTGGAGATGGGGTGAGGACGGGATTGAGGATTGAGAATTGAGGATTGAGAAAGGCGCGCCGCCCCAATCCTCAATCCTCAATCCTCAATTCTCAATCCGCTCTGATATGGTCCGGACTATGACCCCAACTGAACCCGTCCAGTCCTTGCTCGACTCGATCAGCGACCGCACCGCCACGGTCGGCGTGATCGGGCTCGGGTATGTTGGACTTCCGCTCGTGCTGCTCTTCAGCGAGAGCGGGTTTCGCGTCATCGGTTTCGATGTGGACCGCAAGAAAACCGAGGCTTTGGCGCGCGGGGAGTCGTACATCCGCCATATCGGACCGGAGCGCGTGGCGGCAGCGTTCAGAAACGGCAACGCGCAGGCTACCGATGATTACGACCGTCTCGCCGAGTGCGACGCCATCCTGATCTGCGTGCCCACACCGCTGGGCGCGCATCGCGAGCCTGATCTTTCCTTCGTCCGCATGACCGCGGAGGCCGTGGCCAAGCGTCTGCGCAAGGGACAACTGGTCGTGCTCGAGTCGACCACCTATCCGGGCACGACGCGCGAAGAGCTCCTGTCGCGATTCAACGCCCGGGCGATGGAGTGCGGCACCGATTTCTTCCTGGCCTTTTCGCCCGAGCGGGAAGATCCGGGCAATGAGAAGTACCACACCAAGAACATCCCCAAAGTCGTCGGCGGCATCGACGAGCCTTCGCTCCGCGCGGCGGTCGCGCTTTACAGCGCAGCCATCGACAGCATCGTGCCGGTCGGCAGCGCCGAGGTCGCGGAGTCGTCGAAACTGCTCGAGAACATCTTCCGCGCCGTGAATATCGCTCTCGTCAACGAGCTCAAGGTGGTCTTCGACCGCATGGGCATCAATGTCTGGGAGGTCATCGCCGCGGCCAGCACGAAGCCTTTCGGGTTCATGCCGTTCTATCCCGGTCCCGGCCTCGGCGGGCACTGCATTCCGCTCGATCCGTTCTATCTGACCTGGAAAGCCGCCGAGTACGGGACGTGGGCGCGTTTCATCGAGCTGGCTGGCGAAGTCAACACCGGCATGCCGCGCTATGTCATCGATCGCACCGCCGAAGCCATCAACGCGCAGGGGAAGAGCGTGCTCCATGCGAAAGTGCTCGTCCTCGGGCTTTCGTACAAGCCGAACATCGACGACGACCGCGAGTCGCCGTCGTTCGAGCTGATCGAGCTGCTGCGCGAGCGCGGCGCCGACGTTTCGTATTGCGATCCCTACATCCCCACCGCGAAACGCTCGCGCAAGTTCGATCTCGACCTGGCCTCGGTTCCCTGCACGGCCCACGAATTCGCAAAGTACGATGCCATCGTGCTCTCCACCCCGCACGACCAGTTCAAGGACGGCGCGCTCTACGCGAAAGCTAAGCTCGTCATCGATACGAGGAACGTGGTGCCAGTCGGAGAGCTTGCTGGAACGGTGCTGGTCCGCGCATGAACGAGTCGCAAAGTCTCAAAGTCTCAAAGTCGCAAAGGAGAAAACCCTTGCGCAGTCCTTTGAGACTTTGCGACTTTGCGACTTTGCGACTCCCCCCGACAACCCATGCGTAGCCAACCTGACTCCTTCGCCATTCTCGAGCGCGCGCTGACTGCCGCGGGCGCGGAAGAAGCGGATGCCGCGTTCATCTCCGTCGATCAGAACATCAGCCGCTTCGCGAACTCCCAACTGCACCAGAACATGTCGGAAGAGAGTGCGTCGCTGACGCTGCGCGTGATCGTCGACGGCGCCATGGGCGTGGCCACGACCACGGCGTTCGACGAGGACGAGATCGTGCGCACGGCCGGCGTGGCGCGAGAGGCGGCACGCCATTCCGGCGCGGTGCAGGGTTTCCGCGGGCTCTATCGCGACAACGAGCCCGTTCCGGACGTCGATTCATTCGACGAGGCCACGGCCGCGATGTCGGCGCTCGACAAAGCGAAAGCGTTGCGGGCCATGTTCGAAACCGGATTCGGCAAGGGCCGCGACGTGTTGTTCGCTGGTTCTTACACGACCGCGGCAACCTCGGTGGCCTGCGGCAACACGCATGGCGTCCGTCGTTACGCGCGAATGACACACGCCGACGCCACGGCCATCGCAATCGGGAGCATCGGCTCCGGCTACGCCACGCGATGCGAGCGCCGCGCCGCCGAGGTCGACATGGAAGCGATCGGCGACGAAGCGATTTTGAAAGCGACTCTTGCAGCGGATCGGGTCGAAGACCTCGCTCCGGGCGCGTACGACGTCATCCTCGAGCCGCCTGCATTGGCGGAAGTGTTCGAGTGGATGAACATGATCGCGTTCACCGGCCAGTCCTTCGAAGACGGCTCGTCCTTCTTCGTCGGCAATCTGGGCAAGCGGATGCTCGGCGAGAACTTCACGCTCATCGACGACTCGCTCTCGTACCTCCCCTTCCCGTTCGACATCGAAGGCTTGCCCAAGCGTGCCGTCGCACTCATCGAGAACGGCGTTCCCCGCACGCCCGCGCTCGACACGGCCTGGGCCGATCGCCTCGGACTCCAACCAACCGCCCACGCCTGGAACCTCGGCTCGCCCGAGCACGGCTCCGCATTTCACCTCACCATGAACGGCGGCGACTCCACGCGCGAAGAAATGATCGCCTCCACGAAGCTCGGCATCTGGGTCACGCGCTTCAACTACGTCAACGGCCTGCTCGAGCCGCGGACGGCGCTGATGACCGGCACCACGCGCGACGGCACGTTCCTCATTCGCGACGGAAAAGTGGCCGCGCGCCTTCCCAACCTACGCTGGACGCAGTCGATGGTCGACGCCTTCTCGAACATCGAGTCGATGTCGCGCGAGCGGCGCAGCACCGGCACCTGGTACAACATGTTCGGCGGAACCCTCGCGCCGGTGACGAAGATCCGAGGATGGAACATCACGGGAAAGCAGGAGAGCGCATCGTGACGGCGAGCTTGTTGCACCGAGGCGAAGCCGTTGAGCGATTGAGCGGTGGCTCATCGGCTCAATCGCTTGAACAATGACTCAGTACATCATCCGCAGATTCCTGCAGATGATCCCGATTACCCTCGGGATCCTGACGCTCATTTTCTCGCTCATCCATCTCATCCCGGGCGATCCGGCGGTGCAGATCGCGGGTGAGGGAGCGCGACCTCACGACGTGCAGAACGTGCGCATCGCGCTCGGACTCGACAAGCCACTCTGGGAGCAGTACATCACCTATCTCAATCGCCTGATGCACGGCGACCTCGGGCGCTCGTTCCGCACCAACGAAAGCGTGGCCAAAGAAATCGCGGCGCGCTATCCCGCCACGATGCAGCTCGCCTTCGGCGCGATGCTGGTGGCCTTGCTGGTCGCCTTCCCGCTCGGCATCGTCTCGGCGATCTATCGAAACTCGTGGATCGACAACGTAGCGCGATTCTTCGCGCTCATTGGCGTGTCGATGCCGAGCTTCTGGTTTGGTCCGCTGCTCATCATCGCCTTCGCCATCAATCGCGAATGGTTCCCCGTCTCCGGACGCGAAGAGGGCCTGAAGTCGCTGGTCCTGCCATCCGTGACGATGGGACTGGCGCTGTCCGCAATTCTCACGCGCATGATCCGCGTCAGCCTGGCCGATGAGCTGGGACAGCTCTACGTCACCACCGCCATCGCCAAAGGCGTCACCCGCGCGCGCGCCATCTTCCGCCACGCGCTGAAAAACGCGCTCATCCCGGTGATCACGATTCTGGCGCTGCAATTCGGCTCGCTGCTCACCGGCGCCATCATCACCGAGCAGATCTTCTCCTGGCCCGGCCTGGGACGCCTGCTCATCCAATCGATCACCACCCGCGACTATCCACAAGTGCAGGCCTCGATCCTCGTGATCGCCCTGACCTACATCATGGTGAATTTCATGAGCGACCTGCTGTACGGGATCGTCGACCCGAGGATCAAACTCGAATGAAGCTCGCAGCTCTCAGCTCGCAGCTCGCAGTCCAGCCGCCCTCCCTGAGAGCTGCGAGCCGCGAGCTGCGAGCTCAAATATGAAAACGCTCAAACACCTCGTACGCAACTTCGCCTTCTCCGCCGGCCTGCTGCTGACGGTGGCTCTGGTCGTGTGCGCGTTGCTCGCTCCCGTGCTGGCGCCACACGATCCGGTGACGCCTGCGGGTCCGCGGCTGGAAGCGCCTTCGGATGCGTATCCGCTCGGTCTCGATGAGCTGGGGCGCGATGTGTTGTCGCGGATCGTGTGGGGCGCGCGCGTGTCGTTGCGCGTCGGGTTCAGCGTGGTCATTCTGGCCTCGCTGATCGGCGTGACGCTCGGCGCGATCTCCGGCTATTTCGGCGGGATCGTCGACGCCCTGATCATGCGCCTCTGCGACATCCTCCTGGCGTTTCCCGGCATTCTCCTCGCGATCGCGCTCGTGGCTGTGCTGGGCCCGAGTCTGAACAACGTAATCCTCGCGCTGGCGATCATCGGCTGGGTCGGATACGCGCGCCTGGTCCGCGGGCAGGTGCTGAAGGTGCGCGAGATGGAGTTCGTGACGGCGGCGAAAGCGATGGGCGCGAAGTCACCGCGCGTGATCGCGCTGCATGTGCTTCCGAACGTGATCAATCCGGTGATCGTCATGGCCACGCTCGGCCTGGCCGGATCCATTCTCGCCGAGGCCTCACTTTCGTTCCTCGGCCTGGGCGTGCAACCACCGACACCATCATGGGGAGCGATGCTCACCTACGGCCGCCAATACCTAGGCATCGCCAATCACCTGACGATCTTTCCCGGCGCCGCGATCATGGCCGCCGTCATGGGCCTCAACTTCCTCGGCGACGGGTTGATCGACGCGCTCGATCCGAAATACCGCAAAGAAATTCGGTAGTGTTTTGGAGTGCGGCAGCCGCAGCTGCCGCTTTTGTATGCCACTGGCAGCCATCGAACATACAAAAGCGGTAGCTGCGGCTACCGCACTCCAAACCATGCACGACATCCTCGGTCGCACGTTTGATTTCCCGACGCCGCCGCGCCGCGTCGTCTCGCTCGTGCCGTCGATCACGGAGACGCTCTTCGAGCTGGGTGCAGGCGATGACGTCGTCGGTATCACGGACTTCTGCATCTTTCCGCCGAACCTCGGCTTGCCGCGCCTTGGCGGGACGAAGAACCCGCGCGTGGAGGAGATCCGCTCGCTCGCTCCCGATCTCGTATACATGAACCTCGAGGAGAATCTCCGGCGTCATGGCGATGCCATCGAAGCGTTTGCGCCGGTGTTCGTGACGGAGCCGAAAAGCGTCGAGGATGTGGAAGCGTTGCTCGAGCAGCTCGGCGCGATTCACCATCGTGCCGAACGCGCAGCGGCACTCGTGCATGCATTGCGCACCGAACGCGCGGCGCTGCCGCGGCGCTCGTTCTCGTTTGCCTGCCCGATCTGGAAGGATCCCTGGATGTGGTGCGGCGGCGATACGTACGTCTCGCGGCTCGTCGAATGCGCCGGAGGAAAGAACGTCATCGGCGATCGGACGCGCTATCCGCAAATCGCGCTAGAAGAGGTGATGTCGCTTCGGCCCGACATCGTGTTTCTTCCGGACGAGCCGTATCTCTTCACGAGCGCGGATGCCGAGGGGATCAGGGGCACGCGTGTGATTGGCCCGTTTCCTGGCCATCTCTTCACGTGGCACGGCTCGAGGACGATCGAAGGTCTGCGCTTCCTGCGTGATGCGCTTGAAGGCTGACAGGTGCCCGAGGAAGCACCAAACAGGAGAAGGGTTCACGCAAGGAGGAAATGAATGCCGGGCACCTGTCAGTCCGAAAATCGTATGCTTTTACAGCATACGCGTCAAGAGGCCAGCACTTCTTCCGCCCAGGTGCGGATCGTTTCCTCCACACCGTCGAGCTGCTTGGTGAAGAAATGGTCCGCGCCGGTGATGGTCACGCTCTCGGCGTTGCGAATGCTCTGCACGAGGCTGTCGACCTTTACGACGTCGCCATGCTCGTCCTGCGTTCCGTGAATGAAGAGCATCGGCCGCTCGCAATCGCGCAGATGGCCGAAGTCGTATTTGTTCACCGGTGTGCCGATGAAGAAGAGAGCGTCGACCTCCGGCAACTCGCAACCCACGCGCGACGAGACCCACGCGCCGAACGAGAATCCGCCGACGAAGAGCTTCTTGCCGGGATGTTTCTTGCGGGCCCATTCGATGGCCGCCAAGACATCCTCCTGCTCTCCGTCGCCGCCTTCGAACTTTCCGCCGCTCGCACCTGCGCCGCGGAAGTTGAAGCGCAGCGTGGCCACGTTCGCGTTCTCCAGCCCGCGCGCCGCGCGGAAGACGACTTTGTTGTGCAGCGTCCCGCCGCCGGTGGTGAGCGGATGGCAGACCACCGCGATGCCGGCCGGATCCTGCAACTCGCGATAGAGCGCCTCGAGTCTGCCGGCGCTGCTGTAGAGATCGACGTGACGCAGCGGCTTGGGATTCATGACAACCTCACCAGGACGCGCTCGCCCTCGACGCGCACTTCATGCGCAACCACGTGCAGATCGGGATCGCCGCCGCAGACTCCTGTGGCGACGTCGAATCCCCACGCATGCCACGGGCAGTTGATCTCATTTCCGATCAGATCGCCTTCCGCCAGCGGCCCGCCGCGATGCGGACAGGTGTTGTCGGTGGCGAAGAAGCCCTGCGCCGTGTGGTACAGCGCGATCGTTCGCCCGTTCACGTCGTACGCCTTGGCGCGGCCGAGCGGGACTTCCGAGATATTGGCAATGTCGATGAGATCCATAGGTGCAAACGGGCGCGAAGCGTAGCACGCGGAAAGGCTCAGAGCGTCCGAGGTTCAGGATCTGGAAGACCGTGCCACCTTCCTCGTTTTCTTTGCACGCTTTGGTGCGCTCGCGGCATCGCTCGTCGTGACCTCGGCGTTCCGGAAAAGGGCGACGTCGGTCACGCGGGCGTATTCCACGTAATCGACGTACAACAGGTTGATCATCTGCCCGAACTGATTGCGACGGCTCGTCTTCAGGATGTACTCGCCAAGGCGGCGGTTCGCCTCTTTCGCCGCGAACCAGACACCGGTGCCCGGCGTCAGCGTCCAGGAAAGGAGAAACAGGTCGCACGGCAGGGTTGGGGCATTCTGCATCTTCCCGGTGTATTTCTCGAATTGATCGAACTGGTGGTTCTTCATTTTTTCGAAGATCTCCCTGTCGGACCATCGGTCAAAGACTCGCAGGTCGCCTTCGGCGGCGGCGAGAGCGCCCGCAGTCCAGTTGCGGTACACCCAGAAGCCGGGGTTGCTGGCGTTGACGGCGTACTCGCCGTCGACCACGACGAGGATTGCCGGGCCCTCGGCGACGGATTCGACGTATTCCTCGAGCGTCACGTCGGCGAGGCGCTGTTTGCCGGGTGGCTTCGATGTCACCAGCCAGTCGCCAATGCTGTCCGAGATCTGTTTGACGAGCATCTGGTATTCGCCGGCACTGCGCATCGGGAAGTACAGCTTCAGGATGATGAGCTCGCGGTGCTTTTCGATCGCATAGCGGCGGATGTCCTTGAGGACCTCGGCGAGATAGGGGCCGATGATTGGGCCGTGATAGATCACGAACGGGCCCGACCGACCGATTCTCATGATTCGAAGGTCGAAATAGCGCACGCCGGCGGTCAACTGGCCGTAGAGGGACAGTTGCTGCGTTTTTCCGAGCGCGGCGATACCCGAAAGGTACATGCCGGAGTCGTGTGAGCCCGGGAGGACGAGGTCGCCGAGCCTCGTCTTGCCGAGGGTGGAGAGCCGGTCCTTCATCCACGAAGCGCGGTTCGTGAAGAGCGACGTGGAAAACCACAACGTCGTCAACAGGTCCCCTTCGTGCACCTCGACGGACATTTTCGTTGAGGAGGCCGCGACGGACGAGCGCATGCCGTCATCGTATTTGAGCGGTTCGGTGAGCCAATCGATCGTGTCCCCGTTGACGGTGCCCACCATTCGACAGAGATTGCGGTTGCCGAACTCGTAGGTCACGATGACGGTGCCGTCGTCGGTGAGTGCCACCGCCGGGTTCTGACCTCCCGTGATCCGCAAATTGGCGCCGAAGATCTTCGTCCGGTTCAAGTGTCCGACGCGGTACGCGATCGCTCCGCGCCCCGATTCGTGCACCTCGACCACGACGCCGGCGTTGTTCAATGCCACGCGCGGCGCGCCGCCAGCGCCGATGTGTCCGCTGCCAGTCCAATCCACCTCATTCCCCCGCACGCGTCCAAGGTTGTACCAGAGCTGCTTTTTCCCCTGCGATTCGTGCACCTCGACTACGACATCGGCGTCGTTGAGCGCGACGGCGGGCCTGACTCCTTTGTCGTACTCGATCGACTGCGGGTGCTGCCCCCAGTTCACCCGGTCGCCGGTCAACTTGCCAACGTAGTAGTAGAGCGTGCGGCCGGTGGCCTCGTTCTTATGCACCTCCACGACAGCATTGTTGTTGTTGACCGCGATGTCCGGTGTGGCGCCGGTGCCGTACCTCCGGCTCTGCTTCCAGACGATCGTCGCTTCCTGCAGGTCCCCCACGCGGTGGTAGAGCCTGTAGCTGTTCGCGGTCCGATGCACCTCGACCACCCTGCCGGTCCGGGTGATTGCTACCGCGGGAGTCTCTCCATGGTCGTACTGCAGACCCAGACCGTGGAAGACAGGATTGACGTTGGCGTGAATGCTCATGCGGAACGAGCTCCTTCACTCGGGAGGGTACAACGGCGGCGTGCAAAGGGCCGCGCGCAGTAGCAACTAGATTAGATGTGAACTGCGCGAGGAATCCCGCTGCGTCCCACATCCGCGTGGCCGTCCCACACTCCCGGGATCGTCGTCGCGCACTCGGGACATTTACCGTCGGTCAGACGATAGGAGGTCACGCGGAAACCGCTGCGTCCGATGACCAGCGCGTCGCAGGTCGGGCAGTGCGTCCCTTCTTTGTCGCCGAACGCGCCCGGAATGTTGCCCGGATAGATGTAGCGCACCCCGGCGCGCTTGCCGATCTCGTACGCGCGCAGAAGATGCGCGGGCGTGGTATTCGGGTTGTCCATCTTGTAATCGGTATGGAAGGCCGTGATGTGCCACGGAATGTCCGGATCGACGCCGGCCAGGAACTCCGCGATGCCGGTCAGCTCTTCGTCGGAATCGTTGAACCCGGGCACGACGAGCGTGACGACCTCCACCCAGATGCCGCGCTGCTTCAGTCCCTTGATCGTTTCGAGCACCGGCTGCAATGTGCCGCCGAGGTCGCGGTAGTGGCGATCGTGGAACCCTTTGAGATCGACTTTGTACAGCGTCACGAACGGCGCGATGTAATCGAGCACCTGCGGCGTGCCATTGCCGTTCGAGACGTACGAACACACCAGGCCGGCCGCCTTCGCCTCGCGGAACACTTCGACCGCCCACTCGCTCGTGATCAGCGGCTCGTTGTACGTCGAGGTGATCACCTTCGCGCCGTGCTTCAGCGCCAAACGCACCAGGTCCGCAGGCTCGACATCCATCGGCGGCGCGACCGCCATCGGATCGCGCAAGGCCTGCGAGGTGACCCAGTTCTGGCAGTAGCCGCAGTGGTAGTCGCAGCCGAGCATGCCGAACGAGAGCGCCAGCGCGCCGGGATAAGCGTGAAAGAACGGCTTCTTCTCGATCGGATCGACCTGCAGCGCCGCGACATATCCGCGCGGCACTTTGAGCACGCCGCCTTCGTTGTAGCGAACCTTGCAGATGCCCTTCAGTCCGTCCGGAATGCGACAGCGATGGCCGCACGAGTAGCAACGGACGCCATTGTTCGGAAGAGCTTCAACCAGCTCCGGTGCCGCCGGTGCCGTCCGTTCCGAGAGCACCTCGCCGAGCGTCGTCTGGTTCGATGTCGTCTGCTGCTCTGTCGGCATCGGCATGTTTCGGAAAACAGACTCGATACGCGAGGTATGCCATCAGCAGTCCGGCCAGCGAGTCGATCAGGTAATGCCAGCCGGTGATCATCGATCCGAGAAAGATCACGAAGGCGAAGACTCCGAACACCACCTGGCCGCCTCGCCAGACGCGCCGCGCCCAGAGGAAGACGTACACCTGAAAGGCGACGTGCAGGCTGGGAAACGCGCCGATGCCGAACACGATGCGGATGGGTTCGGTGATCGTCTCTCCGTTCCAGGCGCGAAGAACGTTCTGGTAGTTGCGCATCAGCACGGCCTGCAACCCTTGCGTGATCCGCAGCGTCTCGGCATGCGCGAACCAGATGTCGGGAAAACGCAGTGCCGGTCCGAGGGAAGGCAACAGCATGTACAACCACCCGCCGGTGATCCAGAGCAACGCGTTGCCATTCGCGAAAGCGATGCGGATGCGGCGCTCGGGATGCGACAACACCCACGCATACGCGATCGACGCGCTGGCGAAGAAAATGTTCGCGTATGACCAGTCGATCACGCGCAGGAACCATCGCGCGCCGAAGAGATCGAGCAGAAACGTCGTCGGCGCCGCGCCGAAGAGCAGCGCGCGATCGAGCTCCCAAAGCTCCGGATCGAAGAGCCGCGGGTGATAGATCGGAACGACCAGCTTGATCCAGCCGTAAACGACGATCACCAGTGCGCCAAACACGATCATGCGCAACGTGTCGGCGATCCAGGCACGGCTGTGAATGACGTAGAAGTACGAACGATCGCGACGAACGAGCGCCACCGCCGACCGCATTAGGATCCCCACCAGCGCCTGCACCCCGAGTCCAGTCGCAAAAACGAGCAGATGGCGCAGCGGCGATCCGATGATGCGCAAGCTCGCATACGCCACGATCGCGATCGCGATCAGATTCGCCACCGCGAAGATCTCGAAAAAGTAGGGGCGCTTCACCAAGCGGATGATACCGGCGCGACGAACTTCTGGCGCGCCTTGATCGCACACGTGTATTCACCACAGAGACACAGAGAACACAGAGGGGACACAGAGGTCAGCAATGAACTGCATCGCCCACCTTTTCAGAATCTGCTTTACTCCGTCCCACTCCGTCGCCCTCTGTACTACTAACCCGCAAATTCTTCGCAGGGCGAAAAGATTCTCAGCAATTCGCGAGCGCGGCGACGTTTTGGAGTGCGGCAGCCGCAGCTGCCGCTTTTGTATGCCACACGCGTTGCGTGAACATGCGAGCGCGATGTGGCGAAGCGGAACGCTGGCGTCCTCGCCGGCTGATGTGGCGGCGTCCCGCGCCGCCACTCTCTTGCCACCGCCAAACTGTTGACTTGGCGCCTCTCTCGCGACCGACACGCGGCGGTGGCGAGGACGCCGCCGAATCAGCCGGCGAGACGCCAGCGTTCCGCCTGCGGCATCCGCACCCTTTGCGGCCGAATCCGAACGAGGATTCGGAGGTCCCAGAAGACAACGGCAGTCTCCGCGGCGTTATCCGCTCCTGCCAGTGGCATACGAAAGCGGCAGCTGCGGCTGCCGCACTCCAAATCGGCGATGGCCAACGGTTTGGTTGCGGCCGAGCCGCGCTGTGTCTCTGTGGTGAATACACGCGTGCCGTGATCCATGCCTGATCAACTACTCGCGAGCTCAGTCACAAGCCGCGCGGCGCAAGGCGACCGATCACTTCGATAAACTGCGCCGCATGCTCATCGAACGATCCGTCACCGATGCCGTCGCCACGATCACGCTGAACCGGCCCGAAAAGCTCAACGCGCTCATCGGAACGATGCGCGAGGATCTGCTCGAAGCGCTACGCGCGTGCGAGCGCGATGCGGATGTGCGCGTGGTAGTGATCACCGGCGCCGGCCGCGCTTTCTGCGCGGGAGGCGACGTCGATTTCATGAGCGGACTGCAACAACGCGGCGATCTGGCGGCGTTTCGCGCGCTCCTCGACGCCGGGAGTGAAGTGATCCTCGAGATCGCGTCGATGACCAAGCCGGTGATCGCGTCCGTCAACGGAGTGGCGGCCGGAGCGGGATGTAACCTGGCGTTGGCCTGCGACTATCGCATCGCCTCCGATCAGGCCAAATTCAGCGAGTCGTTCATCCGCATCGGCCTCCATCCCGACTGGGGAGGCACCTGGCTCCTTCCCCGCCTCGCCGGCCGGAGCCGTGCGCTCGAGCTCTGCGCGACCGGACGCGCCGTCGACAGTGCTGAAGCGTTGGCGATCGGCATGATCGATCGCGTGGTGCCCGCAACAGAACTCTTCGCCGAGACGGACAAACTCGCACGCGCCTTCGCCGCCGCGTCACCCGTCGCCCTGGCCGGAATCAAGCGCGCCCTCGAAGCCTCCGAGCGCAACGACCTCCGCTCGCAACTCGAGCTCGAAGCGCAACACCAGATGGAGTGCTTCCAATCGGACGAAGCGAGAGAACGCATCGCGGCGTTCGTGAGGAAGTAGTCGGCGCGTAGAGCGCAGAGCGCAGCAGAAACACCGCAAAGTCAGTTGGACGGCCGACCTGAGCGATCAACTGCTTCGCGCGGCCGCGCTGCATCAGGGAGACCTGGTGTCGTGTGAAGGCCGAAGCGTGGGTGCTTGCGGTGGCGGCAAGCCATCACTGGGTGCTACGACAGCGAATCAAGCGGTCTCGGTGCTGTCGATATACTTGTTAGCCAGACTACCCAATCGACCATGAGACAATCGCCCAACGCATGACCGTCGCCTTATTCGATACCAGCGCCATTAACAATTTGCTGGATGACCCACTGGAGCCCGAATTAACCAGTAACTTGTTCGATCGTTACTCTGTATACATTAGTTTGCTAAACCTGCTTGAGATTGCGAAAACGAGCGATCCAGTTCGGCGAGAGGCCCTCCGGAGGTTCATTCGTAAGCTGCGCGATGGGGGCGACGACGACAAAGGTGGATTTGCTCCGCTTGATCTGCCGAACCATCTGCTCCGACAAGTGTGCCAGCGCTTTTCATCGCCCGGTCCCAAGCTTCGGTGGTCGGTAGCAGACGAGCG
The DNA here is from genome assembly GCA_030775085.1 of Acidobacteriota bacterium. GTDB lineage: Bacteria > Acidobacteriota > Thermoanaerobaculia > Gp7-AA8 > Gp7-AA8 > QHVT01. The sequence goes on from JALYJW010000092.1 coordinate 16,854, forward strand.
CCACGACTTTGATGTTGCGATATCCGCTCCCAGCGCCATCTCCGAGGAGGCACGCCTGGAAGCGATGGCGTGGTGCAGAGAACTTGAAGCTAACATTGCCGAATCCAATGCATCGTTTCGGGAGCGGCTTCAGCGGGAGGTGTTCAGCCACAGTCCGAAAGCACGCCCCAAGACAGCGGCGGACCTCTTTCGGCGTTACCTGCGCGCTAGCTGGCCGCTTCGGTACGGTATCACTGCCAAGATCTACAAACGGGAGACAGGGAAAGTACTTCCCCTGAGCCGGCTCGATGACCTCCTTGGGGCTCGACCCTCCATCTGGCCACTGTTTCTCATGGCATATGCCTTTTCGATCTATTACGGCTCGATGTGGTCGAGCGATTTCGGCACGCGCAATCCGGCCGGAATCATTGACCTAATGTACGCCGTGTACCTGCCAGTCTGCGACGTATTTGTCACACATGATATGCGGCACGGAGGGCAGTATGATGCGTTGCGCCTCTTGAATGTGTTCAGTTCTCGTAGTCCTCGAGCGCATGTCTTGAACTGGAATCATTTTCGTGCTCAGCTTTTAACCGCGTGACGGCGTCATCGGCGGCAATCGCCGCTCTGAATTCGGCACGCGGGACCGGCCGTGCAGCTTGCACCAAGGACGTCCGTTAGGCCGACGAAAGGGTGCGGCTTTCCCCGTGCTCCTGACTACGAGGCCAGTAAGCCGAACGCGAAAGCCTCTCGCACTGCAGGATCAAAAACCTGCCGAGAGCCGACGTGACCAGCTTCCGGAGGCATGATCGTGGCAATGCCTCGCGATATTAACCAATGTCGGACGCGGTTCGGCAGGCGTCGAAATGGTATGTCTTCCTCCCAGTAATGTTCCTCGATGACAGAGAGAACGTCGTACAAGTCGAATGCGCTGAGGCGCGCTCGAAGTTCCGCGGCGGCGTCATCAGCCGTTGCGTAGCGTCCTTCGAACGAGCTGCGTCCACTGTCAATAGTTCCGTCGTGCACAGCAAAGCGTCCATCCCATAATCGTTGTTCAATCGCATTCGCAAACCGTGGCAAATCGAGCGTTCGCTCGCTCGGCAATTGCGTGAGAGTATGACGAAGTACGTAATCGACAAAGTATGCCGTAGGCCAGTTGTCGCGCCTAACGATCTCGCGAAGATCACTTCGATTCATCCCGAGAGACATCGCCTTTGCCGCCACGACTTTGGCCCAGTGCTGTTCGCTGGGAAAAATGGCACGACCCATCACGATCTCATATGCAATCGCGCCAAAGCTATACAAGTCAATCCGAGAGTCGTATTGGGCACCGAAAAGATATTCCGGGGCAGCGTACCGGATCGTTCCCAGGAAGGCCCCTGACGTGGTTTGCTCCGGCAGGCTGTCGCTCCGAATTACGCCAAAGTCAGCGATTGTCGGACCTTCCTCGGCCATGATGATGTTGGCTGGCTTCAGGTCGCGGTGAGTGATGCCCTCCGCATGAAGAGCGGCAACGCCGCGGGCAACTCCAGCCAAGATCTCGAGTCCTTGCGCAGTTGTCAGTCTGTTCGCCGCCAAGAATGTCTCTAAGGTGGGGCCGCCACAGAACTGCATCACCAGCGCCGGGTGGCCCCGTTCGTCGAGGATTGCGCCGTGGATCCGCACGACATTCTTGTGTTTGATGCGTCGGCCCGCTTCTACTTCTCGAAAAATCCGCTCCATTTGGCCTGGCTCGTCCAAGACCCATGCCCTGTAGCGTTTAACGGCAACTTCTGTACCTGCAGCCAAGCCGCCGCTACCCCTTTTGACCACGGCCTTGTATACCGTTCCAGACTGACCCTCTCCGAGTTGTTCGTGCAACTCCAAGTCAGTCCAGGCGAGCGCGCGCTTCATGCAACTATTCTACGCGGCCTAACTCCACGCCGGTGTGTTGGGCATTCGTGCGGCTCTGGCGTTCAGAGCCGAATGGTCCAATCTATCCTCGTGTGACTCTGAGTTAGCCGAGAAGGGCCAGGCAGATCCTGCCCTACGCGCGCCGCACGATCACCAGCGTCTCGTCATCCTTCTGCGGGGCTTCGCCGACGAATGCATCGACCGCGTCGGCGATCTGGTCGCGGATGAGGGCGGCGCTGTAATCAATGTGTTGTTCGAGCAGCGCTTCCAGCCGTTCGTTGCCGAACTCTTCATCCCGGATGTCTTCGGCCTCGGTGATGCCGTCGCTGTAGAGCACGACGCATGATCCGGCGGGGAACGCGCGCGTCTGCGTCACATAGCGCGTTCCGGAGAGGATTCCGATCGGGAGGCCGTGCGACTTCATTGTGTCGATCTTGCCGTCGACGATGAGATATGCGGGATTGTGTCCGGCGTTGACGTACGAGATCGATTCGTTCTCGCGATCGATCGAGACCATGACCATGGTGATGAATTTGTTCTCCGCCGACCATTTGTGGATGTGGCGATTCAGCTCCGCGGCGATGTCTCCGATCTCGCGGCCTTCGGCGAAGAGCAACTGCAACACAGCGTGCAGCGCGGATACGAGCAGCGCCGCCGGCATCGACTTCCCGGCCACATCGGCCACCAGAGCGGTGATCACTCCTTCGCGCACGAAGAAGGCGTGATAGTCGCCGCCTACCTGGCGCGCCGGACGCGAAAGCGCGGCGATCTCGATGCCGTCGATCTGCGGGATGGCCTTCGGCAGAATGTTGCTCTGGATGGTGGCCGCGAGTTCCAGGTCGCGCTCGAGTGCCTGCTTCTCCAGCGCATCGCGGTGCAGACGCGCGTTCTCCAACGCAATGGCGACCTGATTGCCGAACAGCGAAAGCAACCGCAGCTCGTTGGCTTCGAACGCTCCGAGGCCGCCTTCGCGCATCTCGCGATCGGCAGCAGCGAGCACGCCGATCACGGCATCGTTGCTTCCCTTGATCGGCACGGCTACGAACGTGGCGCAGCCCGGGAACAGACAGGCCGCGCCGCCCTCGAACGTCAACGGTTTTCCTTCGCGAACCAGTTGCTCACTGAGCTCGGTCTCGAGGAAACCTTCGCGCACGTCGCCGAAGGAGCGATAGAGCTTGAACCCGCCCTCGCGCAGATAGAGCGCCGCGCGGCGGGCATTCGTCAGCGAGATCATGCGGAAGAGAATCTCGTCCGCGAGCTCATCGACATTCAGCGTCGAAGCGATGGAGAGGCCGATGTCGTACAGCGACTCGAGCTCCCACAGACGGTACTTGAGCTGGAAATCTCCCTCGCGCATCTCCACCGTGAGGCGCTGATTGGCGATGAGCGTCGAGACGAAACCGCCCGCCGCACGTGCGAAGGCAACGTCGTCATCCAGATCGTCGTCCGGATGCATGGTCTGGGTCGAGAGCGCGAGCACGCCCACGGTCTCGCGATTGGACTGCAGCGGCACCACGACCGAGGGCACAGGTACGAGTGCATCCTCGGCACGGATATCGATTTCAAGAATATCTGGCGCCACGCAACTCGCTGATTTCGCGGCCAGACGCAAACCGCTGCTCCGTCCGTCGCGCAGATACAAAGCGCCGCCATCGAAACGCGTGTGGCGCGCGAACGCCTCGAGAATGAGCGGCCCCTGTGCGGCGACCGAGGCTTTCTCCAACTGCTGCAGCTCAGTGAGAAAGTCGGTGAAACGACGGACCGGGGCCATGACCGGAAGGAGAATATCAGGAGAGGGCGCTATTCAGCCGCTGAGCTGTTGAGCCATGGAGCCGCTGCGAACAGCTCCATGGCTCAATCGCCCAACCGCCGTCCTACAACGCCAGCTCCTTCACCGCCGTCTCTTCATCAGCGAAGATCGCCGCGTAGTTGGCCAGGCCCATGATCTGGAAGGTCTTGTGGATGACCGGTGTGAGTGAGCAGAAGCCGATGCGTCCACCCTGATCGATCATCTTCTCGATGATCTCGATGAGGATGCTGATGCCAATGGAGTTGACGATCTTCGTCTCTTTCAGATTGAGCAGCAGCGTGCGCACGCCGCCGTCCATGAGCTCGTAGGCGCGGTTGGCGATCTCTTCGCCCCCGACGTTGTTGATGTATCCCTTCGTGTAGAGGACCGCGCCGGCGGCGCCGCGGCGATCGACCGCGACTCTCAGTTCATCCGTCATGATTCTTCCTTCGTGCGGTTGAGCCGGGGGCTCAAGAGGCACTCCTCCCGAGTTTCACCATGTGGATCGTCGTACCGTCCGGATTGGTGGAGATGCTGACCTCGTCCATGTGCGCTTCGATGATCTGAAGGCCCCACCCGCGCTTGTGGACGGTGCCGAGCTGCTGGCGCCGTGAGCGGGCCTCGGTCACATTGAATCCCTTGCCGTGGTCCGTGATCCAGATATCGATGCGCGAATTGCCCGCGCCCAGTGAGGTGCCGGTGATTCTTACATAGATGCGACGATCGGCGCTACCGGAGTGCTCGCGTGCATTGATGCACGCTTCGATCATGGCGTGAGCCATTTCATCGATGCTTTCCGACGCCATGCCGAGCTCCCGGGCGAGGTTGCCGGCCGCACGCGCGGCAGCGATCTCGATATCCGGGATCATCGGGAGCGTCAGCTCCATTTGCCGCTCGGCAGTCGCAGTCATGGCCTGTTCGTCCTTGGGATTGCTCCGGCGACTAGAAGGCGAGGAAAAGCGCGGCGGCGGACTTGACCCACTGCGGGATGCCGCCGATCTGGTCGAGCGCCAGCAACGCAACCGTGTTGACCGCCAGCATGGCAGGCAAAACGTAGGTTGCCGAGAGCGCGGATTCGAGCCGGGTGGCCTGTCCTGAGCGGAGCCGAAGGGTGCGAGTCTGAGCGATGTTGTTCATGGTGTCCCCCCTGAATTGTCGGGGGCACGCTTGAGCAACGCGACTGCCACAGGGCTCTGATCAGTGGAATCTCTCCTAAGCTTCTGGCGCGGCGTAGTTTACACGACACGTTCGCAAAATGAAGGTGACGGAGAACTTGTGGAGTTTTTACCCAGTTCGAAGGTTTCAACTTGGAACTCAACAACAAGATCCATATTTTTCAAATACTTACTAGTGAATGTCCCAAAAGTCACCATGTGTGGATATTTGGGACATTGCGTCACGGCGCTTGTAGAGAGTCTTGCGATCGACGCCCAAAATCCTGGCAGCTTTCGAGACGTTTCCCTTGGTGAACACGAGCACGCGGGCGATATAGCGCGCCTCCAGATCGCTGAGTGTCGGCAGGTCGCCGGAGAGCTCGCGCTCCCCTGTCCCGGTCACTGCCTCGTCCGGCAACAGCAGGTCGGCGGGATCGACGACCGGATCGGTCGTGAGCGCGAGCGCGCCTTCGACGAGGTTCTCCAGCTCGCGCACGTTTCCGGGAAACGGATAGCGCATGATCTTCTGCAACGCTTCCTGCGTGATGCGGACGTCGTGCAGGCCTTCGCGCTTCCCGTACTTATCGAGAAAGAAGCGGACGAGCTTGGGGATGTCTTCTTTCCGGTCCCGCAGCGGCGGCAGGACGATCTCGACCACTCGCAAGCGATAGTAGAGATCCTGCCGGAACTCGGCCTTCTCGATCATCTCCTCGAGATTGCGGTGCGTGGCCGAGAGAATGCGCACGTCGACAGGGATGCGGCGGCGGCCGCCGAGTTTTTCAATCTCGCGCTCCTGCAGCACGCGCAGCAACTTGGCCTGGAGCGTCGGGGGTATGTCGCCGATCTCATCGAGAAAGATCGTTCCGCCTTTGGCCAGCTCGAACTTGCCGGGCCGCGCTTCGACTCCTGTGGCCACACCGCGCTCGATGCCGAACAGTTCGGATTCGAGCAGCGTCTCCGGCAGGGCCGCGCAGTTGATGGCCACAAATGGTCCGTCCTTGCGCGGCGAGTTGCCGTGGATGAGGCGGGCCACCATCTCCTTGCCGGTCCCCGACTCGCCGCGAATGAGCACGCTGGCCTGCGAATCGGCGACGCGGGACACGAGGTCGATCACGCGCTGCATCTTCGGAGAATCGCCGATCATCAGGCGGTCCGAATAGTCGCGCAGCATGCGCTGCTTGAGCGCGCGGTTCTCGTCGGCCAGCGTCTCGCGGACCATGTCGAGCTTGTGAAAGCGGCGGGTGTTGTCGATGGCGGCCGCGCCGATCGACGCCATCGAATCGAGGAAGCGCAGGTCATCCTCGATGAAGCTCCCCGCCTTCGTCTCGCCGCGCACTTCCTTGCCGCCGACGCCGATGAGACCGACGATCGTCTCGGCGGCAATCATCGGCGCGATGAGCAAATCGGAGCCGGGCCCGCCGAGGAACTTGGAGACCGTGACCATCATCGGCTCGCGGGAAGCCATCACCTGTTTGATGGGAGGCTCCACGAGCAACAACTCGGGTGTCGGA
>JALYJW010000093.1 GCA_030775085.1 Acidobacteriota bacterium
GGCACTAATTGCTTCTGGCGTTTCAGAGGTCTCCAGCATGCGAAGGACTGGTCCCACGACACACTCGTATTCGTCTTCAGGAGCGCCATCAGAAACGAGCCCGATAGGATCCCACTCGTTGACGAGGTTGCGGAGTTCACGCCACCGCTCTCTAGACTGTTGCTTCGTGAGCACGGTCAGGTCGTCCAACGGATCCAAGCTAACCGGCGTGGACCCGCCGCCGAAAAGTATAGCTCTTGCGACTTTTGGCGCGCGGGTTCACGTCCGGTTGAGCGCCGAGTTAGACGAACGAACCATGCACCGAGCCATTCGCGATGCACAGGCCACGAGAGACGACCGAGCTGACACCTGGCTCGACGATGCCTGTTATTTGTTCACTCCCTCAAACCGATTCCGAGGTGCGAGCGAACCGTGCCGGCCACGACACCGAACCCGCCCATCCGAGATCATGCCTGGGACGCAGGCTGCGCGAGTAGCCGAGTGAGCGAGCTTAGGCACCATTGTGGCTCTGTGGGTTTTAGCGTGTCGTCTAACGGTTTGCCGCTCAGCCGCGGCAACCGCACGCGCAAGAGTAGCAAACTACGACAAGAGAGCCGCGGTTGCCGTCGGCTGCAGCGGGCGAGTTGGACGGCGCTACGATCCCGGTGCGATCGGTTCCCACGCCTGATTGCGATATTTTCGAACGAACTCGCGTGCCTCCGCGAGTGTCTCCGGATACCGCACGTAACTTCCGCTGTCGTCGCGGACGCTGAAGAAACGGAACCCGTGCTCCAGCAGGAATCGCACCTTCTCCCATTGCTGGAGATCTGATCGCCTCGGTGCCTTGAACTTGCGACTCGTACGATGAGCGCTTCCGCCACATTCTGGGCATTTCATGGTGAGCGCATCAGTGTCGTTGTGGCGCTTGAACGCCTTGCGACACTCCAGACACGCGTACGGGATCAGGTACGCCGGAAACGTAACGCGGTCTCGCATCGAGGTGGTTTCTGGTGGCTTCACGGAAGTCGTGCCTGCGCCGTCCAACGGCCTGCCGCTCAGCCGTGGCAACCGCGCGCGCAAGAGTAACGCACTCGGGACTCACATGGCAGCGGTTGACGTCGGCTGCAGCGGCCGAGTTAGACCGCCCCCAGCTCACCGAAGTCTCTCCACTTCCTTCTCGTAGGCGTCTGGGTGTCGCTTCGGCGAGAAGCGCCTAGGGCTTCGCGTGACTGCCAGCAAACCAATCGCCTCATCGCGCGAGAGTTGATGCGCGGGTTTGGCGAATAGAGTCTCGCTGACCTGCTCCAAGCCAGATGCGCTCTCCGCGACCAGGAAGTGCGCGAAGAGTGACAGACGAACGCGGCGAGAGTACTTGTATGGCACGAGCAACTCCCAGAGGGCGAAGCGTAGATGCCATCGTCCCATTCTCGTGCGCTCAGTGGTTTGCCACAGAAGGTTCCGCGCTATCCACCTGTTGATCTCGGTCTCATCGACCTTCGAGAAAACCGCATGGATCGCTGGAGGAAGATCGCGTTCGGAAGGCGGAAGCGCTGCGATCAGCTCCTCCACGCCCGGCTGATGGACCCAAAACTCCGAATACACCACTGCCGAGACGGCGAACAGAAGCAGCGCGGTGAAGAACGCGAGGACAGGTGCGATTCGGCGTCTCAGGCGCATCGGCGGTCTAACGTACCCAAGCTAAGCGGCTTCGGCCCGCCGCCGGGAACGTGCAAGTAAGGGTAACAAAGCGCGGCCGAAGTCCGCTTGAGCGCCGAGTTAGGCGTTCGTGCTTGCAACTTACCAGCCGCCGACAGCCGGTGGTTTCAGGCGAGCACGAAGGAATTCAAAGTATTTTGGATCTGCTTCAATCCCGGCTCTCATTGCCACACTCCGACACAAAGGGAGTGGTGAATACCGGGGCGGCTAGTTTCGTGCCATGAACATCCATCGATGTCCTTCCAGATCCTCAACTCGATATCGTCGCGCTGGCGGCCCATCTTCCGGCTCAGACAAGATAACAGCTCCTGCGGCCTTCGCCTGAGCATAGTGCTCATCGACATCCTCAACATAGACGAGAACACCATCAATGATCCATGGCAGAGCGGACCATGAGGCGGCAATCTCGCAGTTGCCGCGATGTCGCTTGGGTGCTTCATAGTCCGGCGACGGACTGGCCAACATGATTAGTCCATCCCCGATCGACATTTCTCCGTGAGAAAGCCTCCCATCGGTAGACGTGAAGCGAGCTGTCTCCGTGAATCCAAACACTTCGGCCAACCATTCCAGGGCGGCAATGCCGTCCTCATAAGTCAAGAACGGAACCACGTCTGGCATCTTGTTCTCCTTTCGCCATGCCACGAAGGTTTCGGACACCAAACACGCACGATGGCACTGCCGAGCCGGCCGTGCCGCCTAACGGCCCGCGGTTCACCGGCGCGGACCGCGCGCGATGACGTGGGCTCTTGGAGCACAGTAAAGCAGCGGTTCGCGTCCGGTGCAACCGCTGAGTTGGGCGACGGTTTACTGCGTAGGTAGTGACTCACCACTCCATCGGTCCCGTTCTTCCCAGAACGGACACTTCGGACAGGTCTCGCCCTCCGGGTAGTCGATGCCTTCCTCGTGCGGGCAACCGATGATTCGGTCCGCCATTGCCACCGTCACAGCTCCGTGGGCCCTGATGAACGCGAGGATTTCCGCCCCGATCGGGGCGTCGCGGCGAACGTCTGCTGTCTCGGAGAACCACCTTTGCATGTCGATTGCGCCCGCGCCCTCGATGGGGATGATGCCAACAGCAACTTTGCTAGCACGGGACGCATCGGGACCGTAAAAAGCAACCGTGGCCACCGGATATCCGCGGTGACCCCGTCTCGCCTTCTTCTCGAGCTTGGAAGGAGTTCGCTTGATCTTCACGATAGGTTCGTCGCCCAACGGACCAGGGGTTCAGCCGCGCGGCCCGCGACGGCATGATGGCACAACTTACGAGGCAGAAACGCAGCGGGCCGCGTCGGCTGCAACCCAGAGTTAGACGCCCGCTCAGGACCTGCCGAGTGCCGCGTCCATGTCGTCGAGGACCTGAGCCGCCATGTCGTTCAGTTCCCGCCGACACCGAGCTACGACCTCCGGCCACGCCCAAGGCTCGTTGAGTGCACCCTCATATATCTCGCCCATGCGGTTGCGGGCGGCGCTCTCCACAAATCCGACAATCATGGCGGTCTGCGCGGAAGGACGAAGAGTTGTGAAGTTGGCGTTCGAATACTTTTGATACAACGCTAGAAGCTGGTCTTGTGGGATCGACCAGTACTGGTGGCCTCTCGCCTCCGACAGCCGTCGCTGCGCCTGCTGATGGGCGTCTGTCATCGCAAAAACAAATTCGTCGTATGTCATATGATCCTCAGCGTCTAACGGACCAGGGTTCAGCCGCGCGGTCCGCGACGGCATGATGGCACAACCTGGAAGCCAGGAACGCAGCCGACCGCGTCGGCTGCAACCCAGAGTTGGGGGCGTTTCTTGCCTACGGTTCCTCGGGCAGCCGAAATTTGGCGAGCGCACTCAGCGAACCGAAGACGAATCGCCCGAAACGAGCGTAGTCATCCTCCGACATCTCTCCGTTCAGCTGCGCGGCGGTAACGTTCGCGAAAGTTATAAACCGATCGTGATGCCAGTGCGTGTCACCCTTCCGGTCAGAGTGATGCACCACGTCATCCATGGTCATTTCGACGTCGGTCCCCTCGCGCCGAAGCGACAGGCAAACTGCGACAGGACCTCGCTGGCCGTCATCTCGCGTTCTCATTCAGCCGCCCAACGGCCCTGCAGTTCACCGGCGCGAACCGCGACGCGATGAAGCAGGGCCCTCGGAGGACAGTAAAACAGCGGTTCGCGTCCGGTGCAACTGCGAGTTGGGCGACGGTTACTTGACCGGGCCACCGTTCGCTTCCTCAAGCTTGAGGATCACTCCCGACAGGATCTTGATGTACTCGACCAATCCATCGTCACGGCCATCCGTCATATCGATGGTGTCTCGGAGGTTCTGCTCGAGGGCGGTCAGGACCGACGGGACTTCCCACGGTTCTAGACTGGCACCTTTCGGATACTCACTGTCCATCCCACCTCCGCCGTCTTTGCGCAGCGAACCGAGGTAACGATACCGCGGTGATACTGCGATGCTCGTCACGTTGGTGTGCTTGTCCGATTTGGCCATGCGTTCGTCGCCCAACGTCTCCAGTTGACCGGCTTCGGCCCACGCGGTAGACGTGCAAGTAAGCGTATCAGACCCTGGGCCAAAGTCCGGTCCAACGCCGAGTTAGGCGCGAAGTCATTCCAGAGGGTTCTCGCATGATCCGGAGTGTTCCCGCCCACCTTCGCAGGCTACCGCGCGAAGCATCTCCGCGAAAACCCATGAGTAGTTCGACTGAAAGTCCTGCGAGAGGGGTCGCAGTGTCTGGAGGAAGGTGTCGGCTTCACCCCACGCGACCTCGTGAGACTCACGTCTCCAATCAGCCGACGAAACGCCGGTTACGGGACTCGTGTACTCGGATGGTGTAGAGATCTTTAACACCGGCTGCCGATACCGTTTTACCTTCTCATGGAAGCTTTCGCTTCGAATTCCGAAAAACAGGCAGTATTGTTTACCGTCGTCACCTTGAAAAGAGACGCTGACCGAGCCACCGTCTCGATAGACATCGAGGCGCAAGAGCTCTGTGATGCGGATCTGATCGGTGATGCGCATACCGCAGTTTGTCCTAACCCGCCCTCCGAACGTAAGCGCCTAACTCGTTGCTAACCTGATTGGAGGTACCATTTCAAAACGCTCAACACGGATGCCACTGGTACGTCCGCAATGAGTATAACTTCAGTCGGGTCTTCATCTTGTCGCTCATTCGTTCATCTTGACGTTCGGCCTAGTCACGCTCTTGGCGGCGTTGGCAGGATTGGCGGTCGGCCTAGTGCGGCGGGGATAGGCTGACGGATGGGGTCGCTGAGGGGTCAGAGGGTCTCGAGGGGGCTCCGAACTCCACGGCCGCCGGCGTTGTTCAGGACGTGGGTGTAGATCATGGTCGTCTGCACGTCGGAGTGGCCGAGGAGCTCTTGAATGGTGCGAAATGTCGTAGCCGTCTTCGGGTCGAGCGCCATCGAGGAATCATGAGAAATGCTCGCAGGCGATATTTCTCGACCTCATTCATGAGTCTCGAGATCTCGAAGATTTCCGGGAACGTGGGCGCTTCCTGAGCTCCCTCCTCGAAAGCGCCGTGTAACGAAATCACATCGGGCCGGACTAATACCGGCATGAGAGCAAGAACCGCAGTTCTCCTTCTCTTCCTTTTCAGCGTACCCGGTCTTGCGGCGGAGCAGCGCTGGTACGTGTTTTCGATCGGTAAAACGCCGGTAGGTTATCTCTCCGAGGAAAGCGACGGAAAGCGCACGCGCACGATCCTCTTCGCGAAGCTCGTGAGACTCGGCAGCAACGTCGAGATGAAGTTCGACACGACAGTGACGGAGAGCGCGGAGGGCGAGCTGCTGTCGCTCTCGCACGAGGCGCTCCTGTCGAAGCAGCCTTCGCGCCTCGATGTCACGGTCGAGCGCGATCGCATCCGCGTGGCCTCGCCGCCGAACGAGCGCTTCGTGGAGAAAGGCAGCGCGCCGATTCTCGGACCCGTCGCGATCGTCCGCCGCACCGTGGCGTTGCAGGCGATCGAAGACGTGCTCGAGTACTCCATGTTCTCTCCGGAGATGCAGCGCGTGGTCCATGTGAAGCGCACTGTCCTCGCGACGGAGGACGCCACCTGCAACGGCGCGTACGCCACGAAGATCGAGGAGCGGATCGAAGGCCTGCCGATGCCGCGGACGCTGTGGGTCGACGCGAACGGAATTACGGTCGCGGACACGATGGAAGGGCCGTTCGGCGCGATGAGCACGTGCCGCGCGACACGGGAGGCCGCCCTCTCGGCAAACGGCGAGCTGCCGGCGGATTTATATGAGCGCACGGTCGCGCACGCAAACGTGCGCCTCGCCGACCCCTCGGCCGTCGACCGCATCGTCCTGCGCGTCACTCCGCGCGATCCGTCGCAACCGCTGCCAGCCTTCGTCACACACAACCAGAGAATGCTCGATCGGAACACGGTCGAGATCCGGCGCGGCGGTGGGAGCTCGGAGAGTGCGAGTGTCACGAAGGAGCTCCTCACGCCGAACGCTCTCATCGAATCGGCGAACCCGGAGATCATCAAGACCGCGGCAGAGATCACGGCAGAAGCCGAGCCCTTCAAGGTGGGCAGCGCGCTCACAAAGTGGGTCGCGCAGAACATGAAGATGGATGCCGGTATCGTGATGGCTCCCGCGTCGGAGCTGATCCGCGACCGCAAGGGCACGTGCGTTGGATTCGCGACGCTGCTCGCGTCGCTCGCCCGCGCGCGCGGGATCCCGGCGCGCATTGCCATGGGCTATGTCTACTACGGAGGCATCTGGGGAGGTCACGCCTGGACGGAGATGCTCATCGACGGTCGTTGGCTGCCGTTCGACGCCGCGGTCTACGCACCGGGAGTGGCCAGCGCGACGCGTCTGGCGGCCGGTGCGAGCAGCTTCGCCGATGGCGGCGGGGATCTCAACATGTCCCTGGCCCTGCTCTTCGGACGTGTGGAAATCGACATCCTCGAATATGAGGAAGCTGGGCGCGTCACGCGCGTGCCGCGCGGCCAGCAGGCGTGGCGCGTGGAGGGATCGCGTTACATCAACCCGGGACTGGGATTGAATGTCGACGCCAGTGGGTGGACGATCGAGCGCGCCGATTCCACCTGGCCCTCGACGCTCGTCGTCGCGTTTCGGCGTGGCAACAACACGGTCGAGGTTCACGAGAAGATCGCTGATCCGGATCGATGACCGATTTCGAGAGCGTCGTTAACACTTACGGTCCCGCGCTGCGGCGGCTGGCCTCGGCGTGGGAGCGCGACGTCGCCGCACGCGAGGACCTGCTGCAGGAGATTCTGCTCGCGCTCTGGCGGTCCCTTACCCGGTTTCGAGGGGAGTGTTCGGAGAAGACCTTCGTGTATCGCGTCGCTCACAACCGGGCGCTCACGCATCGCTTCCGCACGCGCGTTCCCACCGATTCGCTCGATGCTGCCGCACCTGCGATCGACCCCGGTCCGACGCCCGAGGCAGAGGCGAGTGCAACACAGCGCATCGAGGTGTTGATGCGTGCGTTGCAGTCGCTGCCGACGGCCCCGCGCCAGATCCTCACCCTCGCCCTGGAAGGGCTGACGCGAGCGGAGATCGCGGAGATCCTCGGGATTACGGAGAACAATGCCGGCGTGCGCCTCAGCCGCGCGCGTCGCATGCTGACGGAGAAACTCAATGAGTGAATGGAATGACCTGACGATGCTCTGGCAAGGGACGACGGATCGCGTCGACGCATCACCACTGCGAAGGATCGCAGCGGCTCATCGCCGGCGCCAGCTGATCATGACCGCGGGTGAGATCGCGCTCGTCGTCGCGTTCGCCGGGCTCTCCATCGTTGTCGCCAGCGACGGCCTCGTGCCGTGGGAGCTCGTGTGGCTGATCACGCTTTGGAGCTTCATGCTCGTGGCCAGCGCGTTTGTATGGTGGAACCGTCGCGGCACGTGGCAGGCGCTGGGCGAGAGCGTCGAAGAGTACGTGAGGCTCACGCGCCTGCGGGCCGAGCGTCAGAGGCACCTCGTCTATTTTGTTTGCGGGCTGTTCGTCGCGGAGACCACAGCCTGCGTCGGGCAGTTGGTGTGGTTCGGTCGCTTCACCCTGTTCGCTTCCATCCTGCTCGTTGTCTCAGGCGCCGCCATCGGCCTCTGGTGCTGGTCGACGAAGAGAAAGGTCGCGAGCGATCTGGCGCTCCTCGAGGGGTACACGCCTGAGGTGTAAGCGCTCAGCCGCGCCAACCCACACGCGACATGGTCGCCCAACGGCCTGGCGCTCACCGGCGCAAGCCAGCACGCGAAGAGTATTGGAGGCTCAAGCGACCCAAGTCGTCCGGCGGTGCGAGTGCTCTGCACGTCGAATGTCAATCGTGGTGGAAGTAGAAGCGGTTCCCGTCCATATCTGCGACGGTGAACTGTCTCAGTCCCCATGGCTTGGTTTCGAGAGGCTCGACGATGATTGCTCCTGAAGTCTGAAGCTCGCGGTAGGTGGCGTCGATATCTGCTGCAAACACCCAGTGAACCGCAGGCACGAACGGTGGGTGTCTCCTCCGGAAGAAGATCACCGCGTCTCCTCGTGACACAGCTCCGATGTCCTTTTCCGGATCGAGCCAGCCGATCTCGAAGCCGAGGGCGTCTCGATAGTGCTGCTGCGCCCGTTCGACATCTGCTACAGGTAGCTCCGGTACCGGCTGACCTATCGAGGACAAGGGCTCTTTCACGCTCACCGTCGGACTCACGTTGAGATTGTAGCTCTTGGCGACGGTGCGGCGCAGTTCACCTCAGCGCTCCAAGTATCGCGGAGTCGACCGTGGGCGCATGCTCGGACATGGGAACTTATACTCTACACGAGCGAACCTTCGATCCGCGTCGAGCGATAGCGGGGGCGAATGAAGCGGTTGAAGTGGGCGCCGATCGATTCGGCGCTCATGAGCGCTTCGTACTCGGATCGCGGAACCATGAAGTGGTGGTAGACGCGGCCATTGTGGAATCGGACCTCGAGGACGTTGGTGTCGGGGTCGTGTCCGATCTCGGCGATCACCGTGGATTCGACAGGTTCGGTTTGCATGGAGAGGTCATTCGTCGAGAACGGTGTCCTCGGGGATGTCGGTGAGGCTTTCGAATTCGAGTTGGTAGCCGTCGGGATCGGCAAGGGAGGTGACCCACATGCCGTTGCCGACGAAGGGGCGTGAGGCCTTGATGCCACGAGCGGTGACGGCGCGGTAGATGGCCAGGGCGTCGTTGCAGATGAAGGAGATGGAGACGCCTTCTCCGACTTTGCCGGATGGCTTCCAAGCGTCGTGTCCTTCGGTGCGGAACTGCTGGAGCATGAGGGCTGCGCCGCCGATCTCGAGCAAGCACCACTGGAGCTTGCCGTCGTCGATCCATTGCTTCGTCATCGTGAAGCCGAGGCCGTCGACGTAGTAGCGGAGGGCGGCTTCGATGTTCGAGACGCGGAAGAAGGGAACGGCCTGGCGGACGTTTGCGTCGTCGCTCATGGGGACGGAAGTATAGCGAGCGTCGAGC
Organism: Acidobacteriota bacterium; assembly: GCA_030775085.1. GTDB lineage: Bacteria > Acidobacteriota > Thermoanaerobaculia > Gp7-AA8 > Gp7-AA8 > QHVT01. The sequence continues at coordinate 9,162 of JALYJW010000093.1, forward strand.
GTGTGACTTTCGCGCGGGCCCGAATAACCCTTGAACCGGGCTGGTTCTGCTGGCATTGTTGTGGCCGATTCAAGGTCCCATGCAGGAACGACCAATCCTTCAGGGCGATCTCTCGAAGATCCAATTGCCCGACGTCTTGAGCTTCATGGCCATGATCCGCGAGAGCGGAAAGCTGGTCGTGCGCCGCGAGCAGCTCGAGCGCAGCATCCATTGGAAAGAGGGAGAGATCGTCTTCGCCAGCTCGAGCTCGCCGGAGCATTCGCTCGGCCAATTTCTGCTGCGTAACGGCAAGATCACGCAGGATCAGTACGACGAATCGAAGCGTCGCGTGACGCCGCAGCTCCGGCACGGGAAGCTGCTCGTGCAGATGGGCGCGATCTCGCCGAAGGATCTCTGGTGGGGCGTGAAGAATCACGTCCTGGAGGTCATCTACTCGCTGTTCGGCTGGAAAGACGGCGAGTTTGCGTTCTACGACTCCTCCGAGGAGCTGGTGCAGGAGCGCATCGTCCTGCAGATCAACACGCCGAGCGTGATCATGGAGGGCATCCGGCGTCTCGATGAGTCGGAGCGCATCCGCGAGAAGATCCCCAGCCTCGAAGTGATCTTCACGAAAGTTCCCGGCGGCGTGGCCGATCTGGCGGGGCTCGATCTGAATGAAGGCGAGGTCGCGGTCTACAACACCATCGACGGCCGCCTGAACGTGCGCGAGCTGACCGGCCGCTCCGAGCTGACGGAGTTCGAAGTGACGCGCATCCTCTTCCAGCTTCTCTCGGCGCGGCTCATCGAGCCGGTGCATGAAGAGAAGTCGTTCCGTCCGATCTTCCTCGACGTCGAGGATTCGCCGGAGCTGCTGAAAGTCATCTCCACCTACAACGACATGTTCGGGCGTCTCTTCGAAGCGCTGGAGCGGAGCGTGGGCGAGGATCAGGCCCGCGACGTTTTCATGACCATCCTCCAGAACGCCGAGACGGACGAGCTCTGGGCAGGCGTTTTCTTCGACCAGTTCGGCCGTTTCGACGAGAACATGCTCATCGCCAACATCTCCGAGCTTCCGTTCGAGAAGCGCAAGGCCGTACTCGACGAGGGATTGAACACGCTGCTGTCGGTGCAGCTCTTCGAGGTCTCCCAGCACCTCGACCAGGCCGGCAAGGTGGACGTGTTCCGGTTCATCTCGGATCAGAAGGCGAGTTTGGAGAAGGCGACCGCGTAGGTCATCGGTGCCTGTCTCCCGAGATCGGAGTCGCAAAGTCTCAAAGTCGCAAAGTCTCAAAGGAAGGCATCTCCCGCGCTGACACCTTTGCGACTTTGAGACTTTGAGACTTTGCGACTCTCCCGGCGTCGAGCCTCAGCCGCTTTGCGCTATCCTCCGCCCCGCATGTGGCCAACGCTCGTCAAAATCGGCAGCTTCGAGATCACGACCTTCGGTCTGATGATGTTTCTGGCGTTCATCACCGCCGGATGGGTCCTGGCGCGGCAGTTCCGCCGGTATGGACTCAATGAAGAAGTAGCGTCATCGGTCGTGGTGGCCGGCGCGCTCGGCGGAATCCTCGGCGCGAAGGTCTATTACGCGATTCTGATGCGCGACTGGCACCTGCTGTTCGATCGCGCTGGTCTGGTCTGGTACGGAGGAATGATCGGCGGCTTCCTGGCCGGCTGGTGGGTGCTCCGGCGGAACAAGGTCGATTTCCTGACTGCCGTTGACGCCGCGGCTCCGGCGTTATCGATCGGCTATGCGCTGGGTCGCATTGGATGCTTTCTGGTCGGCGACGATTACGGCGGTCCCACCAATGCCTGGTACGGCATCGCCTTTCCGAAAGGTGCGCCGCCAACGACCGCGGAGCAGTTGCGGCAGTTCGGCGCGAACGTCGATCCGTCGATTCCCGACTATCAGGTGCTGACAGTTCATCCGACGCAGCTCTATGAGACAGCAGCCGCGCTGGTGATGTTCGCCATTCTGATGTGGCTCAACAAGCGTCCGCACCGCCGCGGTCTGGCCTGGGGACTGTTCCTGATCATGCTGGGCATCGAGCGTTTTCTCGTCGAGATCGTGCGCGCCAAGGACGACCGTTTCCTCGGGCCGTTCACGGTGGCGCAGTTGATCTCGGTGCTGCTCGTGGTGGCGGGGACGGCGTGGTGTGTGCGCGCGAAACCGGCGCTGAACAGACAGTAGGCGCGAGAGCCGCCCCTCACCCTAGCCCTCTCCCCGCCGTTGCGGGGAGAGGGGACTGAGAGCGCCGCACCGCGGGTGAACGCCTCACGCTAAACTGGCGCTCCGATGTCCACGTTCTCCTTCCTGACCGCCGGTGAGTCCCACGGCCCGCAGCTCACGATCATCGTCACCGGAATGCCGGCCGGTGTGCGTCTCGACCGTCAACGCATCAACGATGACCTGAAGAGACGCCAGCATGGCTACGGTCGCGGCGGGCGGATGAAGATCGAGACGGATGAAGCCGAGATCACCTCGGGTGTTCGTGGCGGGGAGACGCTTGGGTCTCCGATCGCGATGACGATTCGCAACGCTGATTACGAGAATTGGCGCGGGGCGATGGATCCGTGGGAGGTCGACGAGGCGGAGGCGCACAAGCGGCGCGTGCATGCCCCGCGGCCGGGGCATGTGGATCTGGCTGGCGGGATGAAGTACGACCGCACGGATCTGCGCGACATTCTCGAGCGAGCTTCGGCGCGCGAGACGGCGTCGCGGGTGGCGGCGGGGGCGATCGCGAAGGAGTTGTTGCGGGCGTTCGGGATCGAGATTCGATCGGGCGTCGTGTCGGTGGGTGGGGCCGGGGATCCGAACTATGCGCCGGCGTGGGACGAACTTGGTGCGGTCGATGATGAGTCGCCGTTGCGCGCCGTGAATCGCGACCGTGAGCCGGCGATGGTCGCGGAAGTCGATCGGGCGAAGGAAGCCGGCGAGACGTTAGGCGGGACGATCGTCGTCGCCGCGCATGGCGTTCCGGTTGGTCTCGGGTCGTACGTGCAGTGGACGGAAAAGCTCGACGGCCGCATCGCGCAGGCGATTCTGTCGATTCATGCGGTGAAGGCGGTGTCGATCGGGGATGGTGTCGCAGCGGCCCAGCGCCTCGGGTCGGACGTTCATGACGCGATTCAATTCGACGAGGAGCGTCGCTATCACCGCACCACCAATCGCGCCGGCGGTCTCGAAGGCGGCCTCACGAACGGGCAGGATGTCGTCGTGCGCGCGTACATGAAGCCGATCTCGACGTTGCGCCGCGGTCTGCCCTCCGTCGATACCGAAACGCACGAGGCGCATCGCTCGCAGTGGGAGCGCAGCGACGTTACCGCCGTGCCGGCATGCGGGGTCGTGTGCGAGGCCATGCTGGCCGTGATTCTCGCCTCCGCGATGCGCGAGAAGTTCGGCGGCGATTCCCTCGGCGAGATGAAACGCAATTACGACGCGTATCTCGCGCAACTCGGAGCGTTCTGAACGCGCGTAGAATGGTTGCGCAATGAACGAGCTCATTTTTCTCGTCGAAGAAGCACCCGAGGGCGGCTATACGGCGCGCGCCCTCGGCGAGTCGATCTTCACCGAAGCCGATGATGTCGGCGCGCTCGAGGAGAGCATCCGTGACGCTGTTCGATGCCACTTCGATGAAGGCGCGGTCCCTCGGATGGTCAGGCTTCACTGCGAGAGCCGCCCCTCACCCTAGCCCTCTCCCCGGAGGGGAGAGGGGACTGAGCTGCGCGCGCCTCTGGCGGGTCATGCGCGTACCGCGTCAACCAGTCCCCTCTCCCCACGGCGGCTTCATCGCCGAGGGGAGAGGGTAGGGTGAGGGGCGGCTCTCGCGATGCGACAATCGCTCTCGTGAATTTTCGCGAGCTGTTTCCCGTCACGCAGAATCTCGTCTACTTCAACCATGCCGCGGTGGGGCCGTTGTCGGTCCGGTCGCATGAGGCGATGGCGCGGCATGCCGCGGATCAGCGCGATTTCGGGGCGTTGCATTGGCGGGCCTGGTATGCGGAGATCGATGCGGTACGCGAGTCGGCGGCGCGTCTGATCGGTGCGCAGCCTGATGAGATTGCGATCCTGAAAAACACCTCGGAGGGACTTTCGTTCGTGGCGGAAGGGCTGCGGTGGAGCGAGGGCGACAATGTGATCACGTCGGCGCTCGAGTTTCCGTCGAACTGGACGCCGTGGAAGCGGCTCGAGGATCGCGGAGTGAGCGTTCGCGTCGCGGATGTTCCGAGCGTCGATGCCATCGAGCCGCTGATCGACGATCGCACGCGCATCGTGACCGTGTCGTCCGTCGCTTTTCACAACGGCTTCACGGCGGACCTCGACGCCATCGGCGATCTTTGCGAGCGACGCAACGTGCTCTTCTGCGTCGACGCCATTCAGAGCGTCGGCGTGCTGCCGATCGATGTGAAGCGCGCGAAGATCGATTTCCTCTCCGCGGACGGTCACAAGTGGATGTGCGCCTCGGAAGGCGCGGCCATCTTCTACGTCGCGGAGGAGAAGCGCGACCAGCTCACGGTGCTGGAGACGGGCTGGACGAACATCGAGCGGCAGGGGAAGTTCATCAACACGGGTACGACGCTGGTCGCGGGCGGGCGCCGCTTCGAGGCCGGCTCGCTGAACACGAACGGCGTTTACGGATTGCGCGCGGCGCTCGATCTCATTCACGAAATCGGAATCGGCGTCGTCAGCGAGCGTGCCATTACCATCGCCACGCTGCTTGCCGATGGTCTCGAATCGATTGGTTGGCACGTTGCGTCGCCGCATCCGATCGCTTCTCCGATCATCGGCGCGACTCCACCAAACGTAGAAAAATCGATCCTCTGGTGGCACCGGCAGCTCGAGGAGCGCCACATCGTCACAGCTCCGCGAGAAGGCCTGCTGCGGTTTTCTCCCCATTTCTACAACGACGAGAGCGAAGTCGAGCGGGTGATCGACGCGCTGATGGAGCTAAAATAACTGCATGACGGTCACGGCGTTGGTTCTTGGCGCGATCGCACTCGTTGCGGGTGCGATTGGGGGATGGGTGGTTGGGCGCGCGAGCAAACGTGCCGAGGCGGTGCGGGCTCATGCCGAACGCGATCGGGTGCTCGCGGAACGCGATCGTGTGATAGCCGAGCGGGACGCCGCGCGGATCGAGCGGGAGCGCAGCGAGCGCGCACGCCACGAAATGCAGCTTCGTGTCGAAGAGGCGCAGCAGGGGCGAGCTGTCGCAGAAACGCGCGCGGACGAAACCTCGAAAGTGCTGGCCAACCACACGCAGTTGCGCAAGGAGATCGAGGACAGTTTCTCGGCGCTCGCGCAGAAAGCGTTCAAGGACGTCAGCGAGGCGCTGGTTCACACGAACAAGACGCAGGTCACGGGTGCGCTTGACACGAAGAAGGCCGAGATCGAATCGCTGCTGACGCCCGTGCGCGAGATGCTGGAGAGTTATCGCGGCGAGGTCACGAAGAGCGAGCTGGCGCGCAACGCCAGCTACGGCGGATTGCAGGAACAGATCCGCGCGCTGCTGATCGCGCAGGAGTCGACGCAGCGCGAGGCTTCGCGCCTCTCGAATGCACTGCGGTCGCCGACAGTGCGCGGTTCGTGGGGTGAGAGCTCGCTCAAGCGTTGCGTCGAGATGGCCGGCATGAGCGAGTTCTGCGACTTCGAGTTGCAGCAGACCTTTCTTACCGACGAAGGACGGCGCATCCGTCCCGATCTCATCGTCCGCCTGCCGAACAAGCGAGTCATCGCCGTCGACTCGAAGGCGCCGCTCGCCGAATACGCCGAGGCCTCGAACGAAACCGACGAAACACGCAAACGCGAACTGCTCTTGTCGCACGCCAAGACGTTGCGCCGGCACATCGACTCACTCAGCCGCCGCGAGTACCAGAGCAGCATCGGCGAGACGCTCGACTTCACCGTGATGTACCTGCCGGGCGAGCACTTCCTCTCCGCCGCGCTCGTCACCGACGCCAGCCTCTTCGAATATGCCGTCGATCGAAAGATCTACCTGGCGTCGCCCACCGTGCTCCTCCCGCTGCTGCGCGCCATCGCCGCGGGCTGGAAAGCGGAGCGGACGGAAGAGAACGCGAAGAAAATGCACGACGCCGGCGTCGAGCTGTTCAATCGTTTCGTGAAAGTGATGGAGCACCTCTCCGGCGTCGGCAAGGCGCTGCAGGGAACGGTCGAAAAATACAACGCCGCCATCGGCTCCATCGACCGCATGCTCTGGCCGAAAGGCGAGGAGCTGCAGCGCATGGCCCAAAGCGGCCGCGAGATGAAGAACCTGGACCAGATCGACCTCCTCCCGCTCGAATCGACCAAGCTTCGTTTGACCATGCAGAACGAAGAGCCGGGCGAGGTGGTGGCCATCGACCGGACCGCGTTGCGGGATTGAGAATTGAGGATTGAGGATTGAGGATGACCGGGCTTGAATCCTCAATCCTCAATTCTCAATCCTCAATCCCGTCTGTGCTACCCTTCGCCGGTCATGACGAGCCTTCAGGAGAACGAGACCGTGCGGAGCGTCAGCGCCGGCTCGCGTCTTTGGCTCCTCTAATCGACCTTCCTCGCAACATCGCTCCCTGATCGTGCGTTGGCATCCCTGGCGATGGTGTGTCTGACGTCCCGCCACCTGTCCACCGATGAACTGCGAGGGAACGCACAGTGATCACCGTCGTCGACAACTACGACTCCTTTACTTACAACCTGGTGCAGCAGATCGAGCGTCTGGCCGGCGAGCGTCTGCGCGTGATCCGCAATGACGCGTTCGAGCCGCAGGCATTGCTCGATGAACGTCCGCGCGCGATCGTGATCTCGCCCGGCCCGGGCACGCCGGCGCGCGCGGGGCGCTGCATCGATCTCATTCGCGCCAACCAGGACATTCCTCTCCTCGGCGTCTGTCTCGGTCATCAGGCCATCGCCGAGGCCTTTGGCGCGAGTGTCGTGCGCGGCGACGTGCCGGTGCATGGGAAGGTGAGCGAAGTGACGCACGCCGGCGAAGGCCTCTTCGCCGATTGTCCGCAGCCGATGCACTCGGCGCGGTATCACTCGCTGATCGTTGCCCGCGAAACGCTGCCGGACTTTTTTCGCATCGACGCGGAGAGCCGCGACGGCGACATCATGGCCATCTCCCATCGCCAACGGCCCATCTTCGGAATCCAGTTCCATCCCGAGTCGTACGGCACGATCGGCGGCGATCAACTCATCGTGAATTTTCTCGGCGGCATCCGATGATTGCCGCCGCCATCAAGCGCATCGTTGACGGACACTCGCTCGCGCGCGACGAGATGCACGAAGTATTCGGCCAGGTCATGGACGGCCTCACCACCGACGTCCAGAAATCGGCGTTGCTCGTCGCGTTGCGGATGAAAGGGGAGACCGCGGAGGAGATTGCCGGCGCCGCTTTGGCCATGCGCGAGCGCGTTACGCCGCTCGACCTCGGCGACGACGGTTTCCGCGAAACGCTCGTCGACACCTGCGGCACCGGCGGCGACGGACGCGGCACGTTCAACATCTCCACGATCGCGGCGATCGTCGCGGCGGGTGCAGGTGCGAAAGTCGCCAAGCACGGCAACCGCGCCGTGTCGTCCTCCTGTGGCAGCGCCGATCTCCTCGCCGCCCTCGGCGTGAACCTCGATCTCGACGCCGCGCAAATGGCATCGGTGCTCCGTCGAGCCGGAATCGCATTCCTCTTCGCGCCGAAACTGCACCCGGCCATGAGTGCAGTAGCGCCGGTGCGGCGCGAGCTCGGCGTGCGCACGATTTTCAACATCCTCGGCCCGCTCACGAACCCCGCATTCGCACGCCGGCAGGTGCTCGGCGTCTATGCCGAACGTCTCGTCGAAACGGTTGCGCACGTCCTGGCCGCGCTCGGAGCCGCGCACGCGCTGGTCGTCCATAGCCGCGACGGCCTCGACGAGATTTCGGTTTCCGCGCCGACGCTCGTCTGCGAAGTGCGCGATGGCGACGTTCGCAAGTACGAGATCACGCCGGAGGCGCTCGGCCTGCAAACGCATCCGATCGAGGATGTCGCCGGCGGCGATGTCGATGAAAACGCAGACATCGCGCACGCGGTTCTTGGAAACGCTGGCGGCGCACGACACGACGTTGTCATCGCCAACGCCGGCGCCGCGCTCTACGTCGCCGGACTTGCGCCGACGATCCGCGACGGCGTGGCGCTCGCGCATGAGTCAATTGCCAGCGGTCGCGCGCTCGAAACGCTCGCCAATCTCGTGAAGGAAACCAACACATGAGCGCGTCCCTCTCCGCGCGGCGCGCTTTGGAGTGCGGCGGCTCGCCGCCGCTTTCAGTCACGCGCCACGTAGCGACAACCGGGCGATCTGTCGATGCTCTGCCGCCCCTGCCGGGGCGGGGGATGGAAGGCACAACGAGGTCCGGTGGCCGCGCTCGTTCCTCGCTTGCCACCGGCTACCCTCTCGCTGCCCCTCCGGGGCAATGGTCGCCTCGCGTTCTGCGCTCATCGCAGACTCCGCTCGGTTGCACGCTACCCAAAGCGGCGGCAAGCCACCGCACTCCAAAGCGCTGCGGCGCGAAGCCTTTTGGAGTGCGGCAGCCGCAGCTGCCGCTTTCGTATCCCACAGCGCCGCGAGCGAACATACAAAAGCGGCGGCTGCGGCCACCGCACTCCAAAAAGGTGGCGCGATTTGCGTTGCCCCGGAGGGGCAGCCAGAGGGTAGCCGGTGGCGGAGCGTTTTTTGCGACGCCACCGGATCCGCATGTTTTTCGAGATGCCCGCCCCAGCAGGGGCGGCAGACATTGCAACGAAAGATCTTTAGCGCCGCGCACGAGCACACAAAAGCTGCGGCCACCGCACTCTAAAGAGACGGCGCGATGACTGTGCTCGATCAAATCGTCGAGCGCACGCGCTCCCGGCTTCGTGAGGCTCCGATGGATGTCGAGGATGTGCGTCGTGCCGCGCGCGAGCAGGCCGCAGCGAGGGCGCCCTTTGCGTTTCGGAACGCGATCATGCGCGACGGCGTGAACGTGATCGCCGAGATCAAGTCGGCGTCTCCGTCGGCGGGCACGATCGTCGACAATCCTGATGTCGAGGCCATCGCGCGCGATTACGCGAGCGGCGGCGCCGCGGCGATTTCGGTCGTCACGGAGCCGGAGTTTTTTCACGGCTCGCACGCATGGATCGCGCGTGCAAAGACGGCGGCGCAGCTTCCCGCGATCATGAAGGACTTCATCGTCGAGCCGTCGCAGATCATGCGCGGTATCGCCGTCGGTGCGGACGCGATTCTTCTCCTGGCTTCGCTCCTCGATGCGCGCCGCATTCTCGATTTCATCGGCTTGCTTGAAGCGTATGGTTGCGATGCGCTGGTGGAGGTCCACGATGAGCAGGAGCTCGAGCGCGCCGTCGAAGGTGGAGCGCGCATCATCGGCGTGAACAATCGCGATTTGCGCGATTTTCGCGTCGACCTCGGCACGTCCGAGCGTCTCGGGGCGCTCATGCCGAGCGATACGGTCCGCGTCGCCGAGAGCGGCATCCGCAATCGTGCGGACGTCGAACGACTCCGCGCAGCGGGCTTTCACGCGTTCCTGGTCGGCGAATCTCTGTTGCGGCAGGACGATCGCGCCGCCGCTGTGCGTACACTGGTCACGACATGACGAAAATCAAGATCTGCGGAATCACCCGCGCGGATGACGCGCACATGGCGGCGGAGCTCGGCGCCGACTTTCTCGGATTCATCTTCGTGCCCGATTCGCCGCGCTACATCGATCCGAAGCGCGCCGCGAAAATCATCGCCCAGGTGCAGTGGAGCGGAGGCAAGGGCACGCGTCACGATGGCCGTCCCATTGAGAGCCATCCTCTGTATTGCGTCGGCGTGTTTCGCGATGCGTCCGTTGAAGAGATGCGGCGCGTCACCGAGATCGCCGGCAATGAGTATCTGCAGCTCCACGGCAACGAATCGGATGAAGCCGTGCGCGCCGTCGGCAAGCCGGTCATCAAAGGCGTTCACGTCGGCGCGACCGTTCCGGTCGTGGCCACGAGCGCGGAGTGGCTACTGTTCGATACGCACGATGCGCAACAATCCGGCGGCACGGGCAAGACTTTCGACTGGTCGCTGCTCGCGCGCGTGCCGCGATCGAAGCCATTTTTCCTGGCCGGAGGAATCACGCCCGACAACGTCGCCGATGCCATTCGCGCCGTGCGGCCCGATGCCATCGACGTGGCCAGCGGCGTCGAGTCGGCGCCCGGCGTGAAGGATCAGGTCAAGCTGCGCAAGCTATTCGATCGGGTGAGGGAGACATGAGTCCTGTCTTTCCGGACCGCCACGGATTCTTCGGGCAGTTCGGCGGCCGGTTCGTTCCCGAAACGCTCATGGCGGCGCTCGACGAGTTCGAGAGCGCCTATAAGAAACTGAAACACGACCCGGAGTTCAAGCACGAGCTCGGCGAAATCCTCAGCGACTTCGTCGGACGTCCCACGCCGCTGACGGAAGCGAAAAAATTCGCGGAGCTGTCCGGCGGCTTTCGCCTGTTTCTCAAACGCGAAGATCTCACGCACACCGGCGCGCACAAGATCAACAACGCCATCGGTCAGGCGCTGATCGCGAAGCGGATGGGGAAGCAGCGCATCATTGCCGAGACCGGTGCGGGGCAGCATGGTGTGGCCACAGCCACCGCCTGCGCGCTTTTCGGCATGCAGTGCGTGGTCTACATGGGCGAGGTCGACATGGCGCGGCAGGAGCTGAATGTCTTCCGCATGCGTCTCCTCGGCGCGCAAGTCGTGCCGGTGTCGAGCGGAAGCCGGACGTTGAAAGATGCCATCAACGAAGCGATCCGCGATTGGGTCACGAACGTCCGCACCACGCACTACATCATCGGCTCGGTCCTCGGTCCGCATCCCTATCCGATGGTCGTGCGCGACTTCCAGTCGGTGATCGGACGCGAGGCGCTCCAACAACTGAGAAAGCGCATCGGGCGCACGCCCGACGTCGCGATTGCATGTGTCGGCGGCGGCTCGAACGCCATCGGTCTCTTCTACGAGATGCTGAAGCACTCCTCGATCCGAATGATCGGCGTCGAAGCAGGAGGCCGCGGCACGTCCCTCGGCGATCATGCCGCCCGTTTTTCCGGCGGCGCGCTCGGCGTACTGCACGGCACGCGCTCGATGGTGTTGCAGGACGAGTTCGGCCAGATCGCCGAAACGCATTCCATCTCCGCGGGCCTCGACTATCCATCGATCGGACCCGAGCACGCCATGCTCCAGGAGGCCGGCCGCGTCGAGTATCACGATTGCAGCGACGACCTCGCGCTCGAGGCGTTCCATAAGCTCAGCGAAAGCGAAGGCATCATCCCCGCGCTCGAATCCTCGCACGCTCTCGGCTGGCTCCTGCGCAATGGCCACACGATTGCCCGCGACGCTGTCGTGATTGCAAACCTCTCGGGAAGAGGCGACAAAGACGTACCGCAGATCGCGAATCTGGAGTCGCATTCGTGACCCGCGTCGACGCGCTCTTCAAACGCCTGAAGAGAGAAAAACGCTGCGGCCTCATCGCCTACGTCACTTGCGGCGACGGAGACACGGTGCAGATCGTCGAAGAGCTCGAACAGGCCGGCGCCGACGCCATCGAGCTCGGCATCCCATTCTCCGATCCCATCGCAGATGGTCCGGTGATTCAGGCGGCGTCGATGCGCGCCCTCGCGAAGGGAACGACCACGCGCGCCGTCTTCGCCATCGCAAGCGCCATCCGTTCCAAAAGCGAGATCCCGCTGATCGCGTTCTCGTATCTCAACCCCGTCCTGCGCTACGGCCCCGCGGCGTTTGCGCGCGACGCGAAAGCGGCCGGCTTCGACTCGCTGCTGCTCACCGACCTCCCTCCCGAATCCGCCGCTGACCTGCGCGCGGCCATGCATGCCGAGGGATTGGGAACCGTGTTTCTACTCGCCCCGACCTCGACCGACACACGCATTCGCGCGATCGACAAAGCCAGCGACGGCTTCGTCTACTACGTCTCCACCACCGGAGTGACAGGAACGCGCAGCGATCTCGATCCCGCCTTGCTCACCCGTCTCGATGCAGTACGCGGCAAACTCAAACACCCCATCGCCGTCGGCTTCGGCATCTCCCGCCACGAACACTTCGCCATGCTCCGCGACCGCTGCGACGCAATCGTCGTCGGCAGCGCCATCGTCCGCGCCGTCGCCAACGGCGAAAGCGCGGGTGCGGTGGTGCGGGGGATTCTGGGAAATTGAGTCTCTTCGGATAATCCTTGAAAATAAGGAAGTCGATCCCTAGACGTCGTACGAACGCGTTCCGCATATCATCCCGCCGATGACGTTCGCGCTCCTCCGTTCCCTCCGGCCGCTGCACTGGACGAAGAACGTGTTGCTGTTTGCGCCGGTGGTGCTGGCGCACAGGACGGGCGATGCGTCCGCCGTTTGGCCGGCGGCAATGGGTTTCGCGGCGTTCTGTCTGGCCGCGTCGGCGATGTATCTCATCAACGATGTGCACGATCTCGATTTCGATCGCGCGCATCCGAGCAAGCGGAATCGCGAGATCGCCAAGGGCGCGCTTTCGCCGGCGGTTGCCATCGTCGTGGCCTTTGCGCTGATCGCTGCCAGTGGGGCCATCGCGTACAGTGTTTCGCTCGAGCTGCTTTGGTACGTGGCGGGTTACTGCGTTCTCTCGCTCGTTTATTCGCTCTGGTTCAAGCGGCGCGTGTTTCTTGACGTGCTGGCCTTGTCGGCGCTCTGGACGTTGCGCGTGCTTGCGGGCGGCGTTGCGGCGCGCGTGGAAGTATCGGACTGGCTGCTGGCGCTGTCGGTGTTCCTCTTCGTCGGGCTGGCGTTGCTCAAGCGTTACGCCGACCTCGGGCTGCTCGCCTCGCAGGACACGGACGCCGTGCCGGGACGCGGATATGTGACCGGCGATCGCGATCTGCTGCGCAGCATGGGCGTGACGAGCGGCTACATGGCGGTGCTGGTCCTGGCGCTGTATCTCACCAGTCCACAGGTGGTGCGGTTTTATGAGTCGCCGCGACTGTTGTGGCTCGTCTGTCCGTTGCTGCTCTACTGGATTGCTCACATGTGGTTCCTGGCGCATCGCGGAGAGATTCAGGACGACCCGATCGTCGTGGCCGCGCGCGATCCGGCAAGCTATGTCGTCGGCGCGCTCATCGCGCTGCTGTTTCTGATCGCGACATGACCACGCACGAATCGTGGGGGCGTTACCCTCCGTCGCGTCCCGCGCGTATCGTCGATCTGACGTGGACGACTGCGTCGCCGCCCGCGGACGATCTACTCCTGCCGTACGGCCTCGGGCGGAGCTACGGTGACGTGCCGCTCAACAACGATCACACGCTGCTCGACACCTCGCGCCTCAATCGTTTCCGCAGCTTCGACGAAGTGACAGGCCTGCTCGAGTGCGAAGCGGGAACGACGCTTGACGACATCCTGCGCATGGCCGTGCCCCGAGGATGGTTCCTGCCGGTGACGCCCGGAACGAAATTCGTGACCGTCGGCGGCTGCATCGCCAACGACGTTCACGGCAAGAATCATCATCGCGCCGGAACGTTCGGCCGGCACGTGCTGCGGTTCGAGCTGATGCGCTCCGACGGATCGCGCACGCGATGTGCGCCCGGCGATCCGTTGTTTGCGGCCACGATCGGCGGGCTCGGATTGACGGGATTGATCACCACCGCCGCGATTCAACTGCGCCGCATCGAATCGGCGGAGATGATGGTCGAGCGCGTGCCGTTCCGATCGCTCGACGAGTTCGACGCGATCTCGCGCGCCTGCGATGCCACGCACGAGTACACGGTGGCCTGGTTCGATTGCTTCGCAGGACGCGAATCGCGCGGGATCTTTTTTCGTGGCAATCATTTTGGAGTGCGGCAGCCGCAGCTGCCGCTTTCGTATGTAGAAAAGCGGCAGCTG
>JALYJW010000094.1 GCA_030775085.1 Acidobacteriota bacterium
CTCCCCACGGCGGGTTCATCGCCGAGGGGAGAGGGTTAGGGTGAGGGGCCGCTCTCGCGAAAAAGTTAACGCTACGCCAACGCCTCTTCCACCGCATCCCCAACATCGAATGGTGACGTTCCCACGCTCGCCACATCCGCGTCGTATTGCGCGCGCTCGACCGGTGGCACCGGTGTGCCGAGGCGGGTGCGGAGGATGGTGGCGGCGCCGATGAGGCGGGGGTCGCGGCGTAATCCGCCGATGGCTTCGAGCACGCTGCAACTGCGCCAGCGATCGCCGAGCTCCCAGTGCAGGCGGAGGCTGTCCTGCAGGATCGTTTCCGCGCGCCATGATTCGTTGCGGTGACGCAACACCGCGCCGAGGAGATTCAGCGACCAGGCGATGCCCTCTTTGTAACCGCCGGCGCGCGACCACGACAGGCACTCATCCAGCCGTTCTTCGGCGCGCTCGAGATCGTCGGAGTAGAACGATGCCGCGGCGAGATTCAACAGCGACCAGGCCACGCCTTCCGTATCGCGACGCTCGCGGAAAAGCTGCAGCGTTCCTTCGCATAGCTCCAGCGTTCGCGCGAAATCCTTGTTCAGCCACGATGCGAAGCCGACGTAGTTCAGCGAGCGTCCGACGTTGCCGCGATCCTCGAGCTCCTGCCAGATCGTGCGTGACAACAGATGCAGATCGATGGCGTGCTCGTACTCGCCGCGCTCGCGTGCGATCGATCCGCGAAACTGCAGCGACCGCGCGAGACTCATCGGATCGCCGTGCGCACGGGCCAGGTCGATGCTCGATTCGAGCAGCGTGATGGCGTGCTCGTAGTCGCACATGAAGAACGCCATTCCGCCCGCGCCCGTCTGTGCCTTGGCGCGCACCGGAACGTTCTCACCGCCGGGCACCGCCAGGATGGTCGCCAGCGCATGTCTTCCCTCGGCGTATTGGCCGCGCACGTACCACGACCACCACAGTCCCGCGCCGAGCCGCAACGCCAGCTCCGCGTCGCCTGTTTGCGTCGCCCATTCGATGCCCGTGCGGAAATTGTCCTCGTCCGCTTCGATGAGATCGCTCTCGAGCTCGTTCTCCTCCGCGATCGCCGCCATCAGCATCGCGTGCGCGCGCCGCACATCGAGATCGCGCGCCTGCTCCGTCAGGCATTCCAGTCCGTACTCGCGGATCGTCTCCAGCATCCCGAACCGCGGCGCCTCTTCGCTCGACGCCGCGTCGCGGCGCACGAACGCTTTGTCGATGAGCGAGGAGATGCCGTCCAACACCGAGTCGGCAGTCGGCAGTCGGCGGTCGGCAGTAGATCCACCACCCCACGCGGTATGGACGGGGGTTCCACTGCCGACCGCCGACTGCCGACCGCCGACTAGTTCTTCGACCAGCCTCTCCGCATGATCGAGCGAGAACCCGCCACGAAACACGGACAGCGTCGCGAACAAACGCTGGTCGGAATCCTCGAGCAGGTTGTATCCCCACGAGATCGCGGCGCGCATCGTTTGCTGGCGCTCGGGCAGATCGCGCGAGCCGCCGCTGAGGAGCTTCAGTCGATTCTCGACGCGCGAGAGCATCGCTTTCGGCGGAAGCACTTTCACGCGCGCCGCGGCCAGCTCGATGGCCAGCGGCAGTCCGTCGAGATGCACGCAGATCTCGGCGACGGCATGCGCGTTTTCCGCCGTGAGCACGAAATCGCTCTTCACCGCCGTGGCGCGCTCGACGAACAACGCCACCGAGGCATACCCCGCCAACGCCTCGGCGGTGAGTGGGAGATCGAGCGGCGGAAGCGTCAGCGGCGGCACGGCGTATTCGCGCTCGCCGCCGATGCGCAACGGCGAGCGGCTGGTCACGAGCGCTTTCGCTTTCGGCGCGGCGCTGAGGATCTCGCCGATGAGCGGCGCCGCGTCGAGGACCTGCTCGAAGTTGTCGAGGATGAGCAGCAGCGACTTGCCGGCGATGGCGTGTTTCACGCCGTCGAGCAGCGGCACGCCGCCTTCGTGGACGTCGAACACAGCCGCGATCTCCGAGGCCACCAGACGCGGATCGCGGATCGCGCCGAGCGACACCCACCAGACGCCATCGTCCATCTCGCGCATCAACTCCGCGCCGATGGCCAGACTGAGGCGCGTCTTGCCGGTGCCGCCGGGACCGGTGAGCGTGACCATGCGCACGTCGTCCTTACGCAACAGCGAGAGCACGTCGTCGCGCTCCGCATCGCGTCCCACGAGCGGCGTCAGCTTGTGCGGCAGATTCGTCGGCGGAGGCGCTTCGATCAGCACGCTCTCCGTCGTAGCCATGCGCGGCGCGGCGGACGGGACTCCGCCGTCGCGCTCGAGATCCGCCTTGAGCGCCTGCAGATCCTCGAGCAGATCGCGCGCGCTCTGGTAACGCCGCGCGCGATCCTTGTCCATGGCGCGCTCCACGATGGAGGCCAGGCGTTGCGGCACGGGAAGGCCATGCGGCCGCGTGAGCGGTGCGGGATCGGTGCGCAGGATGTTCGCGGCCACATCGGAGGAGCTCTCGCCCTCGAACGGCAAGCGTCCGCCGATCAATTCATACAGCAAAACGCCCGTGCTCCAGATGTCGCTGCGCGTATCGAGCGGCCGTCCGCGCAACTGCTCGGGCGACATGTAGAACACCGTGCCGCGCACGACGAACGGATCGGTCTTCTTGACATCGGGCTTCGGCTCGGAGGCCGTGCGCGCCAGACCGAAGTCGAGCAGCTTCACGTAACCATCGCGCCGCAACATGATGTTGTCCGGCTTCACATCGCGATGCACGAGCCCCGCGGCTTCCGCGGCCGCCAATGCCGACGCGATCTGCACGGCGATGTGAAGTGTCTCGCTGAGCGGCGGCTCCCCGCGCGACATCCGCTGCCGCAGCGTGATGCCATCGACGTACTCCGTGGCGATAAAATGCTCCTCGCCGATCTGCCCGACGTCATAGACCGTGAGGATGTTCGGATGATTCAGCGCGGACGCCGCGCGCGCCTCGTACTCCAGACGCTTCCGCAGATCGTCATCCGTCCGCACCGCCGCCGACAACACCTTCAACGCCACCGGCCGCTGCAACTGCCCATCATGCGCCAGATACACCTCGCCCATCCCGCCCGCTCCAATGAGCGAACGGATCTCATAGCGACCGAGACTGGATCCGGGTTGGAGCATCTGACGGGGTGGATTCTAGCTTTACGCGCCTGCTGACCGCCGGGGAGTCTCAAAGTCTCAAAGTCGCAGAGTCGCAGAGTCTCAGAGGTTATCCGGCTGGCGCAGCGAGACGGCGTGGATTTTGGTGCGTAGGCACGGCACCGCGCTGCAAAGAGGGGGGCGGCCTTTCAGCCGCGTAGCGGCGATATCTTTTTAGCCCCATGCCGTAAGGCTGGGGACCACGGATTCGCAACAGAACGAGCCCCGTCAGGGGCGACATCGCAGCATGGATGCACGCTTCGATGTCGCCCCTGCGGGACTCACTTTCAACCAACATTGCGATCCCCAGCCTGACGGCATGGGGCTAAAAAGATGGCGCCCCTGACGGGGCTAAAGGACGAGCCGGTTTCCTCGCGCAATGGATCCAACCGCACTCTTTGCGACTTTGAGACTCTGCGACTTTGAGACTCCCCGGTCACGTTCCAGCAACAACTGACCACCCCGTCCTTGCAAATGACCGGAAATTCTGGCTCACTGACCGCTCGTTCAGTGCGGTGAACGGAAGAGTTGCCTATGGCCAGTTCCAAATCGAAAGAAGAAGTCGTTCAGGAGTATCGGATCGCGTCGATCCAGGACGCCACCATGCGTGTGATTGCGCGCAAGGGGATGGCCGCGGCGACGATGCAGGAGATCGCGGAGGAGGCGGGGGTGGCCAAGGGGACCATCTACCTCTACTTCCGCGACCGCGACGAGCTCGTCGAGAAAACGTTCGAGACCGCGATGGAGAAGCTCTTCCTGCAGATCGATGAAGCGCTCGACCGCAGCGACATCGCCTTCGAGGACAAGCTGCGCGCGGTGCTTTCGGCGCAGCTCGAGTTCTTCTCGCAGAACCGCGAGTTCTTCCGCCTCTACCTCTCGCTGCGCATGCCCGAGGGCACTCCCGCGCAGCAGCGCCGCCAGCAGCGCACCTGCCATCCGCGTTACCGGCAGCGCGTCGACAAGATGGCGCAAGTCCTCTCCCAGGCCATCGAGCGCGGCGAGCTGCGCAGCGCCGACGCGGATCGCCTGGCGCTATTCATCATCGAAGGAAGCACGGCCGTGATCCTGGAGCGGCTGACCGAGAAGACCTCGCCGGCCGAGAGTGCCGACGTCGACTTCCTGGTCGGCCTGATCCTCGACGGCATTCGGAAACGGAGCTGACTTGAAACGAATATCGATTGTCGTATTGATCGCGCTTTGCGCTGTTGAAGTGCGGGCGCAAACGAAACTGACCTTCGACGGCGCATTGCAGCGCGCACTCGAAGTGAACAACACCATCGAGCGCTCGCTGCAGGACGTGGCGGTGGCGCAGTCGAACAAGGACTACCTGCTGTCCGCGGTCATGCCGAAGATCACGCTGTCCGGCGATCTCACGCGCAACAGCATCGAGCAGTCGTTCGGCGGCGAGGGCGAGGATTCCGTGACCATCCTCCCGCGCAACGACTGGGCCTATCGCGTCATCCTCTCGCAGCCGATCTTTGCCGGCCGCCGCGAGCTGCGCGCGTACTCGCAGGCCAAGATCGCCATCGAGAATGCGCGTGAGGGCACACGCGCCGCCACGGACAGCATCTTGCTGCGCGTTTCCTCGAGCTATCTCGCAATCGTCAACGCCGACCGTCGCGTCGAGGTGGAGCGCCGCAACATCGAGCTCGCCCAGAAGCGGCTCGATCAGGCGCAGGCGTTCTACGAAGCGGGCGAGGTGACCAAGGTCGACGTGCTCCGCGCCGAGACGGCCATGAAGGCCGCGCAGCGACTGGCCGCGGTGGCCGTGCAGCAGCGCGAGCACGCCGTCGCGCAACTGCGCACCGATCTCGATCTCGATGGCGCCATCGAAGTGACCGCGCCCGAGCGCGCGTTGACTGCGCTGCCGTCGGAGAGCGATCTGATCGCACGCGCCACGAGCTCACGTCCCGATATCGACATCGCCGAGAACAACATCCGCATCGCCGCGCTGGAAGTGCAGAAGCAGCGCGGCTTCTGGCTGCCCACCGTGACGTTCGACGGCGGATTCATCCAGCAAAGGACGCCGTTCCCCGCCAGCAAGTATTCGTACGGCGCGTTTCGCTTCAACGTCCCGATCTTCCAGGCGGGCGAGGTCCACGCGCGCGTTGCTGCCGCGAAGAGTGTCGAGAAGCAGGCCGAGCTCGATCTCGAGGACGCAAAGCTGATCGCGCGTGAAGACATTCATCGCGCGTTCGCCGATCTCCGTTCCGCCGAGACGGGACTGCAGCTCGCCAATGAGCAGCTAAAGGCGGCGCAGGCCGAGTACGACCAGGCCTTCGATCTCTATCGCGCCCAGGAAGCGACGTCGCTCGACGTCTCCGCCTCCGAAACCTCTCTCGCCGATGCGCGCCGCGCCGTCGCCGAGGAAACGCTCAACCGCGACCTCGCCGAGCTCCGCGTCTGGTACGCCGCGGGCGCCATGACCGACGCGGTGAAACTGATCCATCAGTCGGGCAAGAATCAGTCGGGCGGTCGGCAGTCGGCGGCCGGCAGTAGCCACCTCCCGGCCACGACGCCTCCTGCGGCCGACATCATCGTGGAGCCCTCGAACCACCCCACATCAACCCAAACATCACCAACCAGCGGAGCGGTCTCCACTGCCGACCGCCGACTGCCGACCGCCGACTAAGCCGGAGAATCCATGAAACGTGCATTGATCCTGATGATCCTCACGCCGCTCGTCCTGAGCCTCGCCGCATGCTCGGATGAGTCGAAGGCGGAGACCACGAGCACCGCCACGACATCCGCGGACGCTCCCGCGCTGCCGAGCGACGTGGCTGATGTGGCCGCGATCAACACCGCTGCGGTCGAAACCGCGGCCACTGCGACTGCGTCGTCCAGCCTTTTCGAAGCGACCGGCGAGTTCCTGTCGCCCGTCCGCTCCGAGCTCTCGCCGAAACTTCCGGGCCGCGTCGCGAAGTTGTATGTCGACGAAGGCTCGCGCGTGTCTCGCGGACAGCCGGTATTACTCCTCGAGAGCGATTACGCGCGCATCCATCTGCAGTCCGCCCAGGCCGACGCCGCGCGTGCGAAAGCCGCGCGCGACGAAGCGGCGCGCGATCTCGAGCGCAAGAAAGAGCTGATGGCCAAGAATTCGATCCCGAAGGCCACGTTCGATCGCTCGCAGGGGATGTTCGAGCAGACCACCGCGGCCTACGCCGGCGCCAACGCGCAGGTGGCGCTGCTCCGCCAGCAGATCGCGGACTCCACGTTGCGCTCGCCGGTCGACGGGATCGTCGCCGAGAAGCGCACCGACGTCGGCGCCCGCCTCGGCGATGCCGGCGTGGCCTTCGTCTTCGTCCAGCTCTCGCCGCTCAAGCTCCGCTTCCAGGTCCCCGAACGTCTCCTCGGCAAGATCACCGTCGGCGACAAAGTGACCGCCCGCGTCGATCCCTATCCCGGCGAAACGTTCGAAGGCACCATCAAAACCGTCGGCGGAATCATCGACCCGAAAACGAGAACCATGTTCGCCGAGGCGGAGTTCGCCAATCGCGATGGAAGGCTGCGGCCGGGATTGTTTGCGCGCGTCGAGACGAATGTGAACTAAGAATCTCAAAGCTCGCAGCTCGCAGCTCTCAGCTCGCAGGAAAAGCGGGTGGACGGGCCTGAGAGCTGCGAGCTGCGAGCTGAGAGCTAAAACGCCATGCAGAAACTCGCAGAAATTTGCGTTCGCCGTCCTGTCTTCGCGACGGTGATCATTCTCGCGCTGGTCGTCATCGGCGCGTTCTCGTACCTCGGACTGGGCGTCGATCGGTTCCCGAACATCGAGTTCCCGTTCGTCACCGTCATTACCGTCCTTCCCGGCGCCGCGCCGGAAGAGGTCGAGACCGAGGTCACGGACAAGATCGAGGAAGCCGTCAATACGATCTCCGGCATCGACGAGCTCTACTCGTTCTCGTCCGAGAACGTTTCCGTGCTGCAGATCGGCTTCGATCTCGAGAAAGACGGCGACGTGGCCGCGCAGGAAGTGCGCGACAAAGTCAGCTCGATCCTCGGCGATCTTCCCACCGACGTCGAGTCGCCCATCGTCCAGAAACTCGATCCCGGCGCGATCCCGGTCATCACCATCGCCGTCTCCGGCCCCGGCGGCGAGCGCGGTGTCTCGGAGTACGCCGACAAGACATTGCGGCGTCGTCTGGAGACCGTCTCCGGCGTCGGCCAGGTGCTCGTCATCGGCGCGCGCCCGCGGCAGATCAACGTCATCATCGACAACGCAAAGCTTGCCGGACAGGGACTGACCGCCGCGCAGGTCGTGGCCGCGCTGCAGTCGCAGAACATCCAGATCCCGGGCGGCAAAGTCGAACAGGGTCTGCGCGACCTCACGCTGCGCACGTACGGTCGCGTGGCCAGCGTCGAAGAATTCGGGGCCATTCCGGTGGCCACCATCAACGGCACACCCATCCGCGTCCGCGACGTCGCCCGCATCGAAGACAGCATCTCCGAGGTTGAATCGGCGGCCACGGTGGGCGGCAAAAGCGCCGTCGTGCTGATGGTGCGCAAACAGTCCGGCACCAACGCCATCCTCGTGGCCGACCGCATCAAAGAGCGCGTCGAAGATCTGCGGCCGCAGCTTCCCGCCGGCTACAAACTCGACATCACGCGCGACCAGTCCACGTTCGTCATCGCCGCCGTCGACGCCGTCAAAGAGCATCTCATCCTCGGGTCGATCCTGGCGGCGCTCATCGTCTGGCTCTTCCTCTCCTCGCCGCGCTTCTGGCACGTGCTGCTGATGCTCACCGGCACGATGACGCTTTACACGTTGTTGTGGGGCGATTCGATTCCGCTGCCGCGCGGCCTCTCCGTGGGGCTTGCCGCGATCATCGGCGCGGCCATGTTCTGGTACTTCGCGAAAACCTCGCGGCCCACGCTCATCGCCGCCGTGGCCATCCCCAGCTCGCTCATCGCCACATTCGCGGCGATGGCCTACATGGGCTTCACGCTCAACATCATCACGCTGCTCGCGCTGACGCTGGCCGTCGGCATCGTCATCGACGACGCCGTGGTCGTGCTCGAGAACATCTTCCGGCACATGGAAGAGAAAGGCCTCTCGCCGACGCAGGCGGCCATCGACGGCACGAAAGAAGTCGGCCTGGCCGTCATGGCCACGTCGATGTCGCTCATCGTCGTCTTCCTGCCGGTGGCGTTCATGGGCGGCATCGTCGGGCGCTTCATGTACTCGTTCGGCGTGACGATGGCTTTTGCGATTGCCGTCTCGCTGCTGGTCTCCTTCACGCTCACGCCGATGATGGCCGCGCGCTATCTGCGCCGCGAAGACCTGCACCCCGGCGGCCACGAAGGCGCCGGCACGCGCGGCAAGGGCCTTTACGCGAAAGTCGAAGGCGTCTACGTCAAAATGCTGGACTGGTCGATGGCCCATCGCTGGGTGATCGTCACGGCCATGGTGCTCGTGTTCCTCTCCACGATTCCGCTGTTCGTGGTGGTCGACAAGACCTTCCTGCCGTTCGATGACGAAGGTCAGTTCATGATCACCATGCGCGCGCCCGAGGGCTCGAGCGTGGCCACCACGCAAAAGATCAGCGAATCGATCGCCACGCGCGTGCGCAAACTGCCCGACGTCGACACCACCGTCATCACCATCGGCGACGACCCGCAGCAGACGCTCAACCTGGCCTCGATCTACGTGAAGCTCAAAGGCTTCGGGCAGCGCGACAAAGACCAGTACGAAGTCATGGACCAGATCCGCACCGAGGTCCTGCCGCAGTACCAGCGCCTCAACCTGCGCACGCAGGTCGCGCCGGTCAATGAATTCGGCGGTGGCGCGGATGCCGAAGTCATGTTCTGGATCGGCGGCCCCGATCTCGTGCAGCTCGACAAGTACGCGCGCGAGCTGACCGCGGTCATTCGCGATCCCAAGCTCGGCACCACCGACGTCGACACGAACTTCGTGGTCGGCAAGCCGGAGCTTGGCGTGCGCATCGACCGCGACAAGTCGACCGATCTGGCCGTCCGCGTGCAGGACCTGGCCACCACGCTCAATGTCCTGGTCGGCGGCCAGCAAGCCACCAGCTATTACGAAGGCGGCGAAGAATACGAAGTGCATGTGCGCGCCGACGAACAGTCGCGCAACAACGTAGCCGCCATTTCCCAGATTGAAGTCCCGTCCGGCCGCGGCCAGAACGTCCGGCTCAGCGATCTGGTCGTGCTGCAGGAAGGCACCGGCCCGTCCGTCATCAACCGCCTCAACCGCCGCCGCATGGTCATGGTCCTGGCCAACATGCAGCCCGGCTACTCCTCGCAGGCCGTCATGGATCTGCTGTCCAAGAAAGCCGCCGACCTGAAAATGCCGGCCTCATTCTCTTATGGTTTTACGGGACGCGCGCGCGAGCAGCAGAAAGCCGGCGTCGCGTTCATGATGGCGTTCATTCTCTCGATCGTCTTCATGTACCTCATCCTGGCCGCGCAGTTCGAGAGCTGGGTCCATCCCATCACCATCCTCCTCTCGCTTCCCATGACCGTGCCGTTCGCGCTGCTGTCCCTGGTCCTCCTGAACCAATCCGTCAACATCTTCTCCGCCCTCGGCATCGTGGTCCTGTTCGGCATCGTGAAGAAAAACTCCATCCTCCAGGTCGACCACACCAACCAACTCCGCGAGCGCGGCCTCCCGCGCGCCGAAGCCATCCGCGAAGCCAACCGCGACCGCTTCCGCCCCATCCTCATGACCACGCTCGCCTTCGTCGCCGGCATGATCCCCCTCGTCGCCAGCAGCGGAGTCGGCGCCGCCACCAACCGCGCCATCGGCGCGACGATCATCGGGGGTCAGACCCTCGTGCTGCTGCTGACGCTTCTGGCGACGCCGGTGTTGTATTCGTTGTTTGATGACGTGCAGGAATGGTTCAAGAGGCGGAACCCGAAGCGTGTGGAAGAGGGAGACGTGATCGGGGAAGCCGCCATTGTCTAATCACGATCAAATGCTGTTGCGTGCGAACAGGCTGGCCGAGAAGGCCAGCCTGTTTTGCACTGAGGCGAATCCCGATGCATCTGCGTCCGACGCGAAGGCACGCACTTACACGTAGCGACGATTTGGTAGCCGTCTCCATCTTGCAAGGAACACGACTGTTGAATCTCGCGATGCATTGAACCCGATTCAGGGACTTCCTTCCCGTCGTCGCGATTCGGAATGACACTGTGTGGAGCCTTACTACAGCGCCGGCCGCTCGGCTGTTCTGTCGCGATTTACCGTTTGCGACTCGCTGCTGCCGAGGTCGTTGTGGCCTTAGGCGTGTATGCAACGTAAACGAACGTGGCAACCCCGATGGGATTGTTGTTCGGGTCGTAGCCGGCCGACGTCACCATTTCCATGTCGATAAACAAGATCTGGTTGGTTCCTGACTCTGAGAACGGCAGAATGTACCGTTTGTCGAGAGGGGTCCATCCGAGGTCGACGGCGGTAAAACGTTCCTTGAAGATGTTGCTCAAGTTCTGCGCGACCTGAATGGTGACGCCTGCCGGGAAAGTGCCTTGCAGCTGATCACTGACGAACTTCTGAATGTCGCTCTCTTCATTTTTGGATGGATCCCAGCAGATGATGTTTTGCGCCCCGGCGACGACAATTCCGCCATTCGCTGGAACGGAGGCGCTGCCGCTGTAGAAGTAGCCGTAATTTGTGGAAAAGCGGTTCGTGACGTATTCCGACGTGTCGTTGAACATTGTGTCGCCGAGATCCGCGGGCGACTCGACCAGGCGTACTGAGCGTCGTGCGGTCTTTGCTGCTGTAAAGCCTTCGCTGCTGTCCAGATTTGACGCCGCGTTTGCCAGTTGCTGAAGTGCTAATGGCGCGAGTACTTTCACGACCTCTATTGCTGTACTTCCCATATGATCGTCCTTCCTTGCAATTCATCAATGAGTTGCGTTTTGTTACAGTAATCCCGAAGGATCGGTATGTAGGAATTCTGACAACCGACAAAACCCAAGGGCCGTCGCCATTTTGGACAGCACAGCTAGCGACGGGAGAGCGCGGTAGTTTTCGATGCGGTTCACATATTCATAAGATATTCCTGCCTTCTCTGCCAGCGCTTCCTGTGTGAGCTGCCGTCGCGTTCGTGTGGCAATGATTAGATCGGCCGTGGCTACGCGAAGCGATGCTGTATCCCGAAAACTCGCCATGATCGTCTTAAGCTCGGAGCTCCGGACCTGCGGCGCGATGCAGGAAATATAGATCGGCGGAGATTAGCGCGTTATGATCGTTTGGTCATATGCCCGAGAGTCTTCCTTGGGGTCACACCTTCCTTCTTCGGGGTGAGTCTTCCTTGGCGGAGGCTTCCTTCGTGGGGTCACACCTTCGATTCTCGCGAGTCGCTAGTCGCTAGTCGTGGGGCCACACCTTCGATTCGCGCGTGGGCGCCGCCCTGTCCACTCCTCGTAGATGCCACGGCTCACGACCTTCCATTCCGAGGAGATTCCTGCCCCGATTCCTCCACCTGAAGGAGACTCCTCGGTAGTCCGTTGCGACCGAGGGAACCTCGGCGTGCTATGGCACGACCTCTTCGCATCGAGTTTCCCGCCGCGGTCGATTACGTCGCTTCTTGGATCCCGAAGCTATGAGCCCGACCGTTTTTCGCGAGGGGCGATATCGCTTCCACTTCTTCTCACTCGAAGAGGATCGCATCCACATCCACGTCGAATCGCCCGACGGGGAACTGAAGGTGTGGCTTGAGCCTCGCATCGAACTGGCGGAGAATCATGGGATCTCCGCGCGCGAAGTCACAAAGATTCTTCGCATCGTCGAGGAGCGACATGTCGAAATCGAAGAGCGGTGGCGTGACCACCACAGAAGTTGAAGTGGCAAGTATCTCGAAGCATGGCTTTTGGCTGCATTTGGGTGGCCGCGAGCTCTTCGTTTCTTTCAAGACATTTTCGTGGTTCGCCGGCGCACCCGTGAGCCAGATCGTGAACGTCCGTTGGCCGTCACCGGACCACCTTTACTGGCCGGATCTGGACGTGGATCTGTCGGTCGAATCGATCGAGCATCCCGAGCGCTTCCCCCTGCGTTTCAATCCCTCCGGGACGACAGCCGGCTAATGCCTCCGCGAAGCCAACCGCGACGGCTTCGCCCCAATCCTCATGACCACGCTGGCTTTCGTGGCCGGCATGGATTCTTCTCGTCGCCATCAAGCGCCGCCACCAAGCGTGCTGGGCGATTTGGTATCCTCCATGCGGTCCATGTCTCCCGAAGTAACGGCGGTGATTACGACTCACGGTCGCCCTGAGGTGGTTTGCGACGCGATTGCGTCCGTCCAGGCTGAGGTGCATCAGAGTATCGAAGTCATCGTGGTCGATGACGGGGGTACGTTCGTCGCGCCGCCAGTCGATACCGATGTTGAGCTGAGAGTCGTGCGCGGTTCCGAGTTGGGTGTGGCGCGTGCCCGGAACCTCGGCCTGGAGCACGCGCGAGGTGAGTTCGTCATCTATCTCGACGACGACGACATTGCGCTGCCCAATCGAATATCCGCTCTTCTGTCCGTTGCGAGGCAGCAGGGGGCGAGTCTGTGCTTCGGCATGACGAGGCGGGTCGTCGATGGCTCTGCGGTAGTGCTGGAGGATGTTCCGACGCAGCAGATGACGTCAGGCGCGGTTGGATTCTGCGATCTGCTCACCTGCACGCCGCACGTGAACGCCGTCCTGGTGCGGACGGAGACGTTGCGGGCCGTCGGCGGATTCGACGCTGGCATCGAGCATTTCGATGATTGGGCGGCCTGGCTTCGCGTCGCCGATCGAGTGGATGTCATGTGGCGGGTCGAGGAGACGGTTGCCGAGTGGCGCGTCCACACACATGGGCTTTCCGGGAAGGTTCACCAGGCGGGCCTGATGAAGCGGCGCATTCTGTCTCTCTTCGAGAAGATCCAAGCATCTCTGTCGAACGAGAATGCTCAGGCCATCGCGGCGGCGCGGCGCGTTGTCGATCTGACCGATATCCAAACCTATGACGACTACGTGAACGCGATGGCAACGGCTCGCGATGGCTTGCATGGCGGCGGGACGTGTTTTGGTCGTCCGCTGGCCTGGCACTCGCGACACTCGGTCAGACCCTGAGCGAGCCGCGGAACCCTCTGGCGCCATAGTAAGACTGCGCACCGTTGTGATAGACGAAGACGTGGTCATAACGGCGATCCGCAAAGAGAGCGCCGCCGAGTTTTCTGATCGCAGCAGGTGTTTCGATCCAGCTCGACGTTTTCGTATCGAAGGCGCCGAGTTTCTGCAACTGGCGATATTGTTTTTCGGTGAGAAGCTCGATGCCGATGGCGGCGGCTATGTCCAGGGCGTTGTTGTCGGGTTTGAATGTTTTCCTTGCGTCGAGCGCTTCACGGTCGTAACAAACGTTGCGACGGCCTGTAGGGCTTTCCGCGGAACAATCATAGAAGATGTACTCGCCCGAATCTTGATCGTGATCGACGACGTCCGGTTCACCGCCGGTTCGTTCCATTTCATGGAGTGACCGCAACTTTTCAGCACTGGCCTCCAGCTTTGCCTGGACCTTCGCCCATGCAAGACCCTTGTGGCGATTCATGTTCTTCTCAAAGCGGTCTTTCAACACGCTGAGAAGCTCTTCACGTTGTTCTCGTGACAACGTCGTGCTTTTGCTTTTCGTGCGCCCCATTCTCAGACTCCTGGCTTGTTGAGCGCCGCGGCCGCTCGGATGAGCGCCTTCAGCGCCTTCGCGTCGACCTTCTCGCCTTCGTGAAAATCGATGGCCCGCCTGGTATTGCCTTCGAGGCTGGAATTGAAGAGGCCCGACGGGTCCTGCAGAGAGGCGCCCCTGGCGAATGTCATCTTCACGACTTTCTTGTACGTCTCGCCGGTGCAGATCAACCCGTCGTGCGACCACACCGGATTGTTCCACTTCCACTCCTCGGTCACTTCGGGGTCTGCTTCCCTGATCAGGGCGCGGAGCCGGGAGAGCATCTCGCCCCTCCAGTCGCCCAGATCCGCGATTCGCGCGTCGATGCGCGCAGATGGTGACTGGTCTGTCTTCGGCTGGCTCTTCGTCATGTTCTCTGCCTCCCTTGGGTCGGCCGGCATCCGGAGTTTCTAACACAGACTCGACGCTTGACAACCCCCGCTGCTCACCGGTGGCGGCGCCGCTTCGCGGCTTGCCACCGGCTACCCTCTGTCGTCCCTTCGGGACGTTTCATTAGAGATCGGCGCGCTGGCACTTCTCGTCCGCAATGAGATCGCGCTCATCCAATGAGACGAGCGACATCCTCGGCGCAGCCCCACGATAGGGTGAAGCCTGCGCCGCCGTGCCCGTAGTTGTGGACGATCGTGCGTCCATCGACCGTATGAGCCTCGAGACGAACGCCGGCGTCTCGAATCGGGCGAATGCCCACTTCCACGGTCGCGATGCGCGCATCGGCGCAGTCTTCGACGATGGCGCAGCGCTTCAGGATGGCTTCGGCTTCGCTCATGGACGTGGCCAGAACGTCGCTGGTCTCGTCGCAACCGCCCATCACGCAGTCGCCGGAGCGCGAGACGACGTACATGAGCGCTCCGTTTCGCTCGTCGTGAACGAGATGCCGCTCTGACGCGATCTTGTGAGCGATCACGACCACGCCGCGGCCGGGCTGCAGTTCCGGGTCGTCGCACAATGCTTTGGCTCCATAGCCGGTGCAATTGACGACTGCGCTGTAGGAAGCAGGAATGCCGGCGAGCGCTCGGATCTCGCCTTCCACGAACCGGCCGCCCAACTGCTGAAAGAGTCCATTCAGGTAAATCATGTAGGCGGGGTTTTCCATCAGCGGTACGGACATGCAGTAGCCGTAACGGAAGCCGCGCGGAAGCTGGTCGCCGTGCAGCCACGTGATCTCCGCGGGTGTGGCCCAGCTTTCGACCGGCGGCGGCGCATCCACCCAGACACGCGAGAAGCCGACCCATCGGACGCCTGAGGATGGCTCTTGCGCGAGCGAGCGCAGGCGCTCGCGCGTCGACAACGCCCACCGATTGACGTCGCCCTCGGGGCGCGCGTGGTACGGGAACCAGATCGCAGCCGGAACCGCGGATGTGGTGTTTGCGGGAAGCTCGCGCGTGAAGATCGTCACGCGGTGCCCGGCCCGCAACAGCTCGATCGCCGAGGTGAGACCAATCACGCCAGCACCGGCGACAGCTACGTCCTGAGGCATTTCAGCAGTATAGGATCGCAGGATCGCTGCCGAAGTATGCTTGTGATTCAAGAGGAGGAATCATGTTCGACGGGATCATGGACATCAGTCACAACAACTCCATCGACTTGGCGGCTGCTCAGAGCGCCGGGATCGTGGCCGTGATTCATAAGGCGACGGAAGGTGCGACGTTCCAGGATCCGATGTACGCGACGCGGCGCGCGGAGGCGAAGAAGCTCGGATTGTTGTGGGGCGCGTATCACTTCGGGACGGCCGCGGACGTCAGTCAGCAGATCCAGAACTTTACGCAGACGGCGCAGCTCGAGCCGGGCGATCTCGTGGCGTTGGATTACGAAGAGCTGGCAGGCGACCAGATGACTCTGCAACAGGCGGAGCAGTTCGTCACTCTGTTGCAGCAGCAGTTCGGATACCTGCCGCTCATCTACGGCAGCAATCTGCTGAACGCAATCACGCAGACGTCGCCGCTGGCAGCGTGCGGCCTCTGGATCGCCGAGTATTCGAACGTTTCGCAACCGTCGCTGCCGCCGGCCTTCAAGTCCTGCGATCTGTGGCAATTCACCGATGGTACGACGCCGGCACCGCTGCAAACCGCCGGGAGTACGGTCGATCGCGATCGGTACAACGGGACGCAGCAGGAACTGATCGCGGCCTGGCCATTTCACGCAGCGGGGGTGTGAATTTTTCTTTCGCGTGCTGACGCACGCGTCAGGAGTTTGGACACTTCGAACGGCGGGTTGTACCGCGTCAGCGGTACGGAGACGGTAGCCGTGGGTTGCGCGCGCAGACGCGCTACCCACGGAAAGAGGTTTGCATTCTCGAGTCGCACCACGTCAGTGGTGCGGAGAGTGAGATCGATTTCGACGATCGTTTTGTTCGATTCTCAGCACCGGCTACGCGGTGCGACTTCAAATACGTTCTTGTCCGTGGGTAGCGCGTCTGCGCGCGCAACCCACGGCTACCCTCTCTGTACCGCTACGCGGTACTCGAGACCCCCGTCGCGCACCTGTTCTTCTGACGGTCATTGACCAAAGCGACGATCTCGGCGACATTCTCCGCATGACGGCAGTAACGGAGACCACCAAGCCTGTTGACGAGCAACCGGGGCCCTTCCAGTTCGTGATGCTGGTGTTGTCGGTGTACGTGCTCATCGCGCTCTTCGTCGAGACGGTGGTGCCGCTGCCGCCCGACGTGCGACTGTTGCTGCGATACATCGACGACGCGATCTGCGTTGTCTTTCTGGCCGATTTCACGATCCGGCTGGTCCGATCGCGCGATCGTCGCCGCTTCATGCGCTGGGGCTGGATCGATCTGGTCTCGAGCATTCCGACCTTCGATGTTCTGCGCTGGGGGCGTCTCGTCCGGATCGTGCGCATTCTGCGCATCCTGCGCGCGTTTCGCTCCACGAAGGTGCTCCTCGGGTTTCTGTTTCGCAATCGCGCGCAAGGAACGTTCGCCACCGTGGCCCTCGTCTCCATCACGCTGGCGCTGTTTTCCTCCATCGCCATCCTGAATGTCGAGAACGTACCGGAAGCGAACATCAAGTCGGCGGGGGATGCTTTGTGGTGGTCGCTGGTCACGATCACCACCGTTGGCTACGGCGACAAGTTTCCCGTGACGACGGAAGGGCGTGTGATCGCCATCGTCCTGATGACCGCCGGCGTCGGTCTCTTCGGGACCTTCACCGGCCTGGTGGCGAGCGTGTTTCTCGCGCCCGAGCAGAAGAAAGAGGCCGACGATATGGAAACGGTTCTGGCCGAGCTCCGCACCATTCGCGAAGAGCTGAGCACGCTGCGATCGGAGCGCGAAACGGCAGGTCATTCATGAAGGCATCCGTCTTCATCGGAGTCAGCGCTCGGTGTGGAGTGAGCGGCAGCCGTTAAGATGGCGCGATGCGTGTTTTGAGCGATCTGTTCGAGAACAACCGTGCCTGGGCCGCCGAGGTGACGCGGCAGGATCCCGAGTTCTTCGGGCGTCTGGCCCAGCAGCAGGTACCGCAGTATCTCTGGATCGGCTGTTCCGACAGCCGTGTGCCCGCGAACCAGATCGTGGGGCTGCTGCCGGGCGAGATGTTCGTGCATCGCAACGTCGCGAACGTGGTCGTTCACGCGGATTTGAACTGCCTTTCCGCGATTCAGTTTGCGGTGGACGTGCTCCGCGTCGGCCACATCATCGTGTGCGGACACTATGGCTGCGGCGGCGTGCTGGCCGCGTTGCGCGATGAGAAGCTCGGTCTCGTCGACAACTGGCTGCGCCACGTGCAGGACGTGCGCAGGAAACACAGCGCGGACCTCGATGCGAGAGAGCATGAGGCCGACCGTCACAACCGTCTTTGCGAGCTGAACGTGATCGAGCAGGTGATCAACGTCAGCCAGACCACGGTCGTGCGCGACGCCTGGGCGCGCGGCCAGGCGCTAGCCGTCCACGGCTGGGTCTACGACATCCGCGATGGCCTGCTGCGCGACTTCGGCACGTGCGTGACGGCGGAGTCGGAGTTGGCGGTGATGGAGTAGAAGGTTCAGCTACCGGACTGTTCACCAATCCCGCTCCCCGGCGTATCACCCGGCATTGGAGGGAGCGAGAATGCCCCAGAGACTCATTGCCTGCCTGATCTTCGTCATCATCGTCGTGATGGACGCGGCGGCGCAGGAAGCAACGACTTCGACGGAACAGCCGGAAAAGAGCGTCGTCACGTCGACCGCCTCGACGACGTTGTATGCCGACAGCCACGAGACGCGCGAGGCGTTGCAGAATTTGCTGAGCAAGTATCCGCCGCAGGTGGGCCGGGTGCTGAAGCTCGATCCGGCGTTGTTCTCGAATCAGGCCTATCTGGCGAACTATCCCGGGCTGGCCGCGTTCGTGTCGCAGCATCCGGAGATCGCGCACACGCCGGCGTTCTATCTGGAGAGCATCTGGGTTCCCAACGATTCGCGTCCGGAAAGCACGAGTGAGCGCATCTGGCGCGAGACGCTGGAAGGGGTCGCCATCTTCATGGTGATGCTGCTGGTGACCGGCTCGTTCGTCTGGTTGATCCGCACGCTCATCGAGCATCGGCGCTGGAGCCGTCTCACGCGCACGCAGGCCGAGGTGCATGGCAAGCTGATGGACCGCCTCGGATCGAATGCCGAGTTGCTGGCGTACATGCAGACGCCGGGAGGCAAGCGCTTCCTCGAATCCGCCCCGATCGCACTGGATGCCGGACCGCGCGCGGTGAGTGTGCCGATCGGACGCATCCTCTGGTCGATCCAGGCCGGACTGATCCTCGCTGCAGCCGGCTTCGGAATGATGGTCGTCAGCCGCGGAGTGGAAAAATCCGCGGGCCAGCCGTTGCTGGCCATGGGGACACTCGGCGTGGCCATCGGTGGCGGATTCCTGCTCTCGGCCTTCGTATCGTTCGTCCTGTCGAAGCGGCTCGGCCTTCTCGGGCCGGCCGCATCCTCCGAGACTTCCGACGCACCCGCGCTGAGCGAGTGAGCGGCGAACATGGGATCATGGCGAGATGACGCACGACCTGGTCATGAATGACGCATCGCTTTCGGGCGTGGAAAGCCGGTCGATGGCGGATGCGGCGCACGGTCCGATGGACGAGGATGCGTTCCGCGCCTTCTACGAGCGGACTTCGCGCGCGGTGTGGGTCTACCTGGCGCGCGTCACCGGCGACCGCCAACTGGCCGACGATCTGCTCCAGGAAGTCTTCTATCGTTTCTTCCGCGCCAATGCCACGCACGCCAGCGAGTCGCACCGCCGCAATTCGCTGTTCTGCTTTGCCACGAACATCGCCCGCGATGCCAATCGGCGCAAGCTTCGTTTCCGTCATGAGGCCGTGGCCATCGATGCCGAGGAGGACGCGGAGGTTTTGCGCGTCGACGAGCGTGTCGCGGAGCGCTTCCAGGCCAGTACCGATCTCGCGCGCGCCATGGCGCACCTCAAGCCGATGCAGCGCGAGATGCTCTGGCTCGCGTACGCCCTCGGCTCGTCCCACGCGGAGATCGCGGAGATCCTCGGCGTCCGGAGCGGCAGCGTGAAGATCCTGCTCCTCCGCGCGCGACGCAAGATGGCGCAGTTACTGGGCCGGCCGGCCACGAAGGAGCGGCGATGAGCGACTGCCCGCGCGAACAGGAGACCGTCGCTCTCGTCCGCGCCGGACGCTGGCCGGACGGCTGCGATGACGAGACACGCGCGCACGTGGCCGCGTGTGCGCATTGCGGCGAAAGCGCGAAGATCGCGTCGCTGATGACGGACGATTTCCGCGCCGCCGTTCGCACCGCACGCGTTCCCTCCTCGGGTTTGGTGTGGTGGCGCGTGCAGCGTCGCGCACGCGAAGAGGCCGCACGCAACGCGGCGCGCGTGGTGACGATCGTCCAGGCAATCTGCGTCATCGCCGGCGTAGCCATCGCGCTGGCAATCGCCGGCACCTACAACCTGCTCGCGCCGAAAGAACTGCTGAGCATCGCAACGCTTTCCCAATGGACCGTCCCGCTCCTGCTCGCGCTCACCATCTGGCTGACGCTGGCGCCGGTGGCTGTGTATCTCGCGGTGAGCCGGGATTGATTTTGGAGTGCGGTGGCCGCAGCCGCCGCTTTTGTATGTCACCGCGCTGCTCGAACATACAAAAGCGGTAGCTGCGGCTACCGCACTCCAAAATGTTCCTGATATCGCGCTGCTTCATCGTGATTCCCACTTGCGGTGAGCGCATCGATTAAAGCCGTGGATGCGCGTGTTTGCGTTGGGTCGATCTCGAGGGCACGCCGATATGCGTCGATGGCGCCTTGCAGGTTGCCGCATTCACGGCGGGCGGTACCGAGGCGGATCCAGGCGGCGGTGAGGTTCGGACGGGCGGCCAGGGCGCGTTCGTAATGCACGATGGCTTCCTCGGTGCGACCGCGGCCGGCGAGGAAGATGCCGAGGTTGAATTCGGTCTCGGGGCGATCTTCATCGCCCTTCAATGCTTCCTTGAGAGAGCGAATGGCTTCCTCGGTATTGCCGCTCTGCGCGGTGCGAGCGATGCCCATCCATTCGAGCGCCAGCGGATGTCCGGGTGCGCGGTCGAGGATGAGTGCCGCGGTTTTTTCGAGCTGCGCGTAGCGACGCTGACGCAACTGTGCCGAGGCCAAATCGAGATAAGGCTCGAGCTCCGGAGGCTTCGCGGTCGAGATCACCTCTTCCAGCCGGCGTGCCGCGGAAGCGTCCGCACCGCTGGTGGCGCGCACGAGTGGGATGATGCGATAGAGCTCGCCGAGTGCGCCGGTGGGTGTGTCATGCACGTTGAGAAAGTCGATGCCGTCGATTGACGGATCGCGCTCTTCGAGCGGCGCCAGCAGCTCCGGCCCGCCGGGCTTGCGGCGGATGTAGTGATCGGTCATCACCGCATGCACGACGTCCTGTGTCCTGCGTTTTTGCATGTGACAGCTCGTGCAGTCTTCGGACGCGTGATGCGGCTTCGCGTGACAGGTGAGGCAGGCGTTGCGGTAATGCGCGGCCTGTTGCTCCGGCTTCAGTTTGCGATGCGGATCGTGACAGGTGAGGCAACTCAGCTTCCCTTCGCTGGCCGTGAAGCAGAGACTCTGCTCGAGGCGATAGGGATGATGGTTGATCTCGAATCGATCGGCGCGCGGCAGATCTGCTTCCTGGATGTCGAGGGGAGGTGCGTAATCGGCGAGCGCGTCGCCGGGGCGGAAGGAGTAGATGTCGCGGCCGAATTTTCGCGAGCCCGACAAGGCAACGGTTGGCAACATGTGGCAGCCATAGCAGATGTCCATGCGCCGCCGCGCGTCGAGTTTGGCCGGGTTCACGATCGCGTCGCGAATTTCCTTCGAAGGTAACCCGCGCATGACGGCCGCGGCGTGCTTGGCTCCCGGACCGTGGCAACGCTGACATCCGATTCCTTCCGGAAGATGCGCGGGCAACGATTGCGATCGCCAGTACGAGAGACTCTGTTCCGCGACCCTCGGGGTAGGCGTTGTGGCAGAACATGCACTCGTGCCGCACGCGTCGCGTGACGCCGTCGTGATCGCGGCGATCGTAACCGGGTGCCATGCGCCATTCGCGCGTGGCCGTGTACCAGGCGATGGGAAGCTGATACAGCTCTCCGCCGGGAGTGCCGTAGAGATACGTTCGCGCGTGATGACCGGACCCGAGGATCCAATCAACGGTCTGCTCGAAGAGATGGATCGGCGCACCGTCGGCGGCAAGCTGATAGCGGCGGAACACGAGCACGTCGCCGCGGCGTCGGATTTCGAAATATTGACGCGAGCGCTCGTGAAAAAACGGCGGCGCGTCGAAGTCCTCGATGTCGGTTGCGGGCCGCGGCTTGTAGAACGACTTCGCCATCCCAACGTGCTGGAACGTCGCGGCGCGATCGGCGTGGCAGTTGCCGCACAACGCGTCATCGATGTAGCCGGGCGCCGCTCCGCGCGTGACATGTACGCCCATCTCCGCGAGCGGATCGCTCGTCACGCTCAGCAGCAGCGCAATCAGCACGGAAAACAGACCGGGCATCGAGTGCAATCAGTGTAGCGCGGCGATGTGGACCGATGTTCGCATCCGGACCACCCACGGAGGCGGTAATGACAAAGACATCGATCGCAGGCATCGCGCTGCTGTTCGCGGTGCTGGCGGGTTGCGCGACGGCATCGGACAACGTGGCCGCCTCCGACGCGGAGATCCAGCGGCTGGAAACGTCGAAATGGAATCCGGCGCTGGCGGTCGATCGCGAAGAATTCATGAACTTGTTCACCGAGGACTTCGTGTCGGTCGAATACGGAAGCGATGTGCAGGGCGGCGTTCATCGGAAAACACGCGCGGATGTTTTTTCAGGACCGCCGCTCCCGCCTGCGCAGTTCGAGCTGAGCGACTGGCGGTTCATCCATGCCGATCCGCACGTGTTCATCGTGTCGTACCGCGTCAACGGACTGTCGTTCCCCTGGCAGGCGTACGCGACGTCGGTCTGGGTGCGCCGCGACGGAAGGTGGCAGACGGTTTTCTACCAGGCCTCTACCGCAAGGTAGTTCTCACGCATGGCTGAGGCCGTTCGCGCGTAGAATCTGCGCATGGACATCGGACGCCTCGTCAAGTGGATCGTTATCATCGGAATCGCCTTCTTTGCATGGAAGGTGGTTGTGCCGTGGGTGAAGGCGCAGAAGACAGGCGGCAGTTCCACGTCCATCTCGGCCGGCGCAGTGGGCGATGACTCGTGCGTAGGCCAAGCCGAGCGCGCGTCAGAAGCGTGGGGCAGTGGTCTCGCGCGATTCGTGAATCCGCCGTATGACCTCGCGGCCTGGTCGGAGTTCCGCACCAACGTCGAGACGCAGATCTCGGAAGCGGAGTCGACCTGTAGTTGCGCGACGGAGTCGTGCGACAAGGTGCGCGGTGCGATGAGCGATCTGCGCAGCCTCGTGAGCGACCTCGACAACGCCATTCGCAACGGCTCCTCGCCCGGCGGAATCGTGCAGCGCCAGGAGTCGATCGACAATCGCATCAACGATGCGCGCGCGTTGCAGAGCGACGGCAAGTAGCGAACGAGTCGGCAGTCGGCAGTCGGCGGTCGGCCGTAGAGAAAGCAACGCTCACGGTTCGTTCGACCGGTGCTCTCCACTGC
>JALYJW010000095.1 GCA_030775085.1 Acidobacteriota bacterium
GTCCCGGCGCTCGTTCGCGGTGGCGGCGAGGACGCCGCCAGGCCAGCCGGCGGGACGCCGGCGTTCCAAGATCCATCGATCAGCGGTTCATCGAACTCGATGTTGATGTGCAGCGGACGCTTGCGCGTCCACATCGCCAACTCCGTCTCCGCGTAGCCGCCGAAGATTCCTTCCTGATCGATCGACTGCGGTGCGCCGGTGCCGCGATATCGCGCCGGACGGTCGGCGGAGATGAGAATCAGCGGAATGCCCGAGTAGAACGCCTCGATCGTCGCCGCCAGCAGTTCCGCCACCGCGGTCCCCGAGGTCGTAACGACGGCGACAGGCGCACTGTGAAGTTTGGCGCGTCCGATGGCGAAGAACGCGGCCGATCTTTCGTCGACGAACGAGAACAACTGCACATCTTCGCGCGCACCGAGGACCACGAGCAGCGGGCTGTTGCGCGAGCCGGCGCAGACGCAGAAGTCCGTGACGCCCGCCGCGCGGACGTCGTCGATCAGGCGCGACGCGCGGGCCAGGTTCAGGCCTGCTTCGCGAGGGTTGCCCATGACTCGATGTGGAACAGCGACTTCACTTGATCGCGTTTCTGGCGCATCTCTTCGAACTCGCGCTCGAGACGGCTCTCCTGCAGCACGCCCGCGCCGGAGCCAACACGAACCGTATCGTGATGCCACTGCACGTTGCGGATGGCCACGAGCGCGAGCGCGGAGCGATCCTCGCGCTCGATCCCAAAAGGAGCGCCGAACGTGCGCCGCTTCACGCCGCGATCGGCCTCGCGCAGCCAGCGCTCTCCCGCCTGCGTGCGCGGCGAGACACCAAGCGCAGCGGTCGGATGAAGGCGGCGCACCATTTCCGCGAATGACATCTTTTCGTTCCCGTCGTTCTCCGCGAAAAAAATCGGCGTCATCAGATGAGCGATGTGCGGCAGATGAAGCAACCCAAGCGGGCCGATCTCGATGTTGCCGAACGGACTGAGACGCCGGACGATGTCGTCGACGACGAGGCGATGCTCGCGCCGTTCCTTCGGATCGCTCAACAATTCCGTGGCTCGCAACACAGGACGCGTACCCGCCAGCGCCATCGTCCGATAGCCGTGCGCCTCGGCCTCGAACAGCACCTCGGGAGTCGCGCCGACCATTCCATGCTGGTGATGCGAGTAGCCATACGCGCGCAGACCGGGAGGCAGCAACACGAGCTTCTCGAAGAAATATCGCCACCAGTTCCCGCGCCGCGTGAACCGCCCGTTCTCGAACAGCACCGGCACGATCTTGTTGAAATCGCCGCGCTCCATGGCATCGCGCGCCGAGTCGAACAGGCGCCTGAAATCATCGAGCAACGGCGCTTCCCACTCGATCGTGGGCGCGGCCTCATCCTCCGCAAAGCGCGCCGCCAGCTCCTCGAACGTCAACTCCTCCCACGCAGCCGGATGGCGCCACGGGTGTACGTCATCGAGAAAGAAGTCGGTGACGTAGAATGCCGGCCGCTCGGAGCGCCGGAACGGCAGTTGCTCGAACGGACCCCACCCCACGAACACACGGTCGGGCGCGGTCTGCACGAATGCGAAGTCGCGAGACATCCGGGCCAGATTGTATGTCCAACTACACCGGCCCCGACCCCAACCGGATCCGTTCGATGTTCGCTTCGATCTCGACGAGATACGACCGCGCGAACACCGTGCTGTCCGGCGGCGTTCATCATCTCTGGCGAAAGAAGGCCGTTCGCTGGTCGCAGGCGAAGCCGGGCCATGCGGTACTCGACTGCGCGACCGGCACTGGCGATCTGGCCATCGCCTTCCGCAAAGCAGTCGGCTCCAGCGGTCGCGTCGTCGGGACCGATTTCGTTCCGGAGATGCTCGACGTAGCCCGCCAGAAAGCGCCGGACATCACATTCGAGGTTGCCGACGTCACGCACCTTCCGTACGACGACGCCACCTTCGACGTGGCCAGCATCTCGTTCGGCATCCGCAACGTCAACGACCCGCGCAAAGGCATCGCCGAGATGGCCCGCACACTGCGCAGCGGCGGACGGCTCATCGTCCTCGAGTTCGGCCAACCGCGCAGCCGCCTCTTCGGCGCCATCTATAATTTCTACCGGCGTCGCGTCATGCCCAGGCTGGGCGGAATCGTGACCGGCGACAAGGACGCGTACGAATATCTCGAATCATCCGCCGGCCGCTTTCCGTGTGGAGACGATTTCGTAGCGTTGATGCGCAGCGCCGCAGATTTCTCATCCGTCGAGTTCAAGACGCTCACGTTCGGCATCGCGTATCTCTACCGCGGCATCAAACGTTGAAGCAGGGTTTCAAAAGCGACGGCCGGGGTTAGGATGGCCGCAGCATGGAAAAGGAAGTTCGGGAGATTCTCAGCAACGCGGTGAGGGATGAGAGCAACACTCGAGCGGGCCTTGGTTCGCGTGTCGCCGCCCGTTTCGCCCGCCTCGGTCTTCGCGAAGAGATCCCGGAGTTGCGCGGTCAACTCGTCCGCCCGGACGATAGCGAGCCGTGATTCTGCTGAATGCGAAAGTCGCCTGCTCTGATGCGGCGAGTTGCGATGCGGAACCTCGACGACCCCATCGGTGAGACGCTGACGTTCAGGATCGCGTACGTGTATCGCGATCAAGTGGTGATACAACGCGAGAGCCGCCCCTCACCCTAGCCCTCTCCCCTCGGCGATGAAGCCGCCGTGGGGAGAGGGGACTTGAATCTGGCGAAAACTCAGTCCCCTCTCCCCGCCGCAGGTTCATCGCGGTGGGGAGAGGGTTAGGGTGAGGGGCGGCTCTCGCGATGTATCACCCTCCCCGCTTCCTCATCCGCTGGATGATTTGCGTCGGGCAGACCGCGCTGAGAAAATCCCCAAGCGCATTGGCCAGAGGCTCGGCTTCGACGCGGTAGTAGATGCGGTTGGCTTCGCGGCGCGAGGTCACCAGCCCCGCCGTTTCCAGGATGCTGAGATGCCGTGAGATGGCCGGCGCCGACAGGGTGAAGCGCGAGGCGATCTCGCCGGCCGGCAGTTCGCCTTCCTTGAGGTCCTGCAGGATCTGACGGCGGGTGGGGTCCGCCAGGGCGCCGAAGATCTTCGACTCAATTTTCACATTTCACAATTTAACGAAATAGTGAAATAGATGCAAGTCGGTATACTCCGCCGCCATGAATATCGATGTCTTCAAATTCGGCGGCGTGGCCGTGGGGTCCGTGGAGGCCATCCGCGCCGCCGTCGAGCACATACGCCGCGCCGCACCCAACGTGGCCGCCGTCATCTCCGCCGCCAACGGAATCACCGATGCGCTGCTCGACACGGCACAGTCGGCGCTGCGAGGCGATCGCGACTCCTACCTGGCCGCAGCCTCACGATTCGAAACGCGGCACAACGAGCTGATCGCCGGCGTCATCACGCAGCGTGCGCGCGCCGAGGAGCTGCGCAAGGCCGTGCTCGACTCCGCGAATGAAATGCGCTCCATGGCGGAGAGCATTGCCGTGCTGCGCGAGCTCACGCCGCGCGCGCAGGATGCCCTGGTGGCCCGCGGCGAGCGGACCATGGCCCGCATCTTTACGGCCGTGCTGCGCGAGCAGGGCATTCCCGCGGAGTATGTCGACGCGTACGACGTCATCATTACCGAGCGCCGCATGGGCAGTCTCTGGCCGAATTTCAATCGCTGCGAGCGCGCCGCGAAGAAGCACGTGCTGCCGATCCTCGAAGGCGGTCGCGTGGCGATCATGCCCGGCTATCTCGGCAGCGGGCCGGACGGCGAAGTGGTCACGCTGGGCCGCGGCGGGTCGGACTTCTCCGCGGCCATCCTGGCGCGCAGCGTCGGCGCACGTTCGGTCATGCTTTTCAAGGAGGTCGATGGACTAATGACCGCCGATCCGAAGAGCGTTCCCTCGGCGCGTCTGCTTTCGGAGCTGCATTATCGCGAGGCGGCGGAGCTGGCGTTTTACGGCGCGAACGTGCTGCATGCGCGAACGATGATCCCACTGCTCGACCGCAAGATTCCGCTCTTCGTTCGCAACACGTTCCGCGAGCATTCGCCCGGCACGCGCATCGCGGATGACGTGAAGCCGGGCGCGTATCCCGTGAAGGCGCTCACCGCCATTCACCGCCAGTCGCTGATCTCGATCGAAGGCTCGGGCATGATCGGCGTTCCCGGCGTCGCCGGTCGCGCGTTCACCGCGCTGTCGCAAGCCGGGCACTCGGTATCGATGATCAGCCAGGCTTCGAGCGAAGCGAGCATCTGCTTCGTGTTGCCCCACGCCGAGGCGGCGCATGCGGTGGCGGCGCTCGAAGAAACGTTCCTGCTCGAGCGTAAGTCGAAATTGATCGACCGCATCCGCGCGGAGAACGATGTCGCGCTCATCGCCGTGGTCGGCCTCGGCATGCGCGGTCGTCCCGGCATCGCGGCGCGTACGTTCTCGGCACTCAGCGGCGCGCGCGTGAACGTCGTGGCCATCGCGCAGGGATCCTCGGAGCTGAACATCACGATTGCGGTGTCCGAGGAAGACGCGACGCGCGCGCTGCAGGCGCTGCACACCGAATATCAACTCGACAAGCTGCATCCCCTCGCCGACACCTCCGGACGCGAGTCGAAACTCACGTTCCTCGGATTCGGCCAGATCGGCCGCGAGCTCGCCTCGCAGCTTGCCGCGCAGGAAAAACATCTGCGCAACGAGCTGGGGCTCGATGTGAAAGTCACCGCTGTCGCCGATCGCTCCGGCATCCGGATCGAGGAGAACGGCTTCACCGTCGCGGCGCTGCAAAAACTGGCGAAACAGAAAGCGTCGGGCACGCGACTCTTCGCAGGGCAACACCACCTCACGCTCAAACAACTGCAGACGATGATGCGCGAGGAGCTCTGGATCCTCCCGTCGCACCGGCCGATCCTCATCGACCTCACGTCGGAAGAGACCGCGCCTCTCATCCAGGAAGCGCTGGAGAACGGCTTCCACATCGTGCTCGCCAACAAGAAACCGCTTGCAGTTCCGCAAATCGAATTCGACCGGCTGATGGACACGGCCAAAGAGCACGGCCTCGCGTTGCGCTACGAAGCCACCGCGGGCGCCGGCCTGCCCGTGCTCGATACGCTGGCGAAGTTGCAGGAGGCGGGAGATCGCGTCGAGACCATCACCGGCGCGTTTTCCGGCACGCTCGGTTTCATCATGACCGCGCTCGAAGACGGCAAGCGTTTCAGCGACGCCGTGCGCGAGGCGTGGAAGCTCGGCTACACCGAGCCCGATCCGCGCGACGACCTCTCCGGCACGGACGTCGCGCGCAAGGCGTTGATCCTGGCACGCACGCTCGGCCGCCGGCTCGAGTTGAGTGACATCGCTCTCGAATCGCTCTACACACATGACGTCGATTCCGACGACCCCGCACGGTTCGTCGACAACCTGACCGCGCTCGACGGAGCGTTCGCTGAAAAAGTGGCACGTGCGAAACGCGAAGGCAAGGTGCTGCGCTACGTCGCGAAGATCGGCAAGCGCGGCATTCGCGTTGGCGTGGAAGCGGTCCCAACGGCTTCGCCTATCGGACGTCTGCACGGCACCGACAACACCATCGTCATCCAGTCGAAACGCTACGCCACGAACCCGCTTGTCGTCACCGGACCCGGCGCGGGCGCAGCGGTGACGGCGGCCGGCGTGCTCAACGACATCGTGGCCATCACGATGGTGGAGCGGCGCAAAGGCTCGCGCGAACCGCGGCCTTCGAAGAGGCGGCAGGCATGAGCCATCAGTTCAGCTCAACGAAGCAGTTCACCGCGTACGCTCCCGGCTCGATCGGCAACGTTGGCCCCGGTTTCGACGTCCTCGGGCTGGCCGTCGATGGAATCGGCGACCGCGTGAGCGTCACGCTGACGAAGCGCGAGTCGCGCGTCGAATCGATCGTCGGCCGCGATGCCGCGCTCGTGCCGCTCAACCCCGCGCGCAACTGCGCGGCCATCGCCGCGAACGCCTATCTGCTCCCGTACGGATACCGCGCCATCGTGTCCATCGACAAAGGACTGGCGCTCGCCGGCGGCATGGGCGGCAGCGCGGCCTCGAGCGTGGCTGGCGCGTACGCGGCCGCGCTGGCGCTGGGACAGGCACCGACCCAGCGCGACATTCTGGCGGCCGCGCTCGAAGGAGAGTCCGCGCTCTCCGGATGCCATCTCGACAACATCGCGCCGAGCGTCGTCGGCGGACTCGCGCTCTGCCGCTCGGTCGATCCGATCGACGTCGTGAAGTTGCCCGTCGCAGCCGATTGGTGGATCGCGCTGGTGACGCCGGATGTGCGTATCCGCACGAAAGAAGCGCGCGCGCTGCTGCCCGATCTCACCGAGCGAGCGACCTGGATTCAACAGATGGCGAACACCACCGCGCTCGCGCACGCATTCGCGATCGGAGACGGCGCACTTCTCGGACGCGCGCTCGACGACCGATACGCCGAGCCGCGGCGCGCGCCGCTCATCCCGCACTTTTACGAAATGAAAAAGGCCGCACTCGACGCAGGCGCGTTCGGTTGCTCGATCAGCGGCTCCGGCCCCACACTCTTCGCCATCGCTCCCGATGCGGCCACCGCCACAGAATGCGCGGCGGCAATGCAACGTGCATTTGATGGACCGGCCACGCAACACGTCGGAGCAATCGCGAAGGAAGGCGTGCGCCCGGAGAGAGGAACGAAAAGCGATGAGCACTGAACGGCTGGAGTGCGTCACCTGCGCGCATACGTTCGACATCATGGAGGTCCGCTACACGTGCGATTGCGGCGGGCTGCTCTCCGTCGAGCGCTCGGGCATCATCGATCGGGACGCCTTCGATGACCGGCGCACCTCGCGCGCCGACATCGACCGCAGCGGCGTCTGGCGCTTTCGCGAGGCCGTGCTCAATCTCGACAAAGTCGTCACCCATCCCGAAGGCGGGACGCGGCTGTACAAACGCAATGGACTGTTCTTCAAGCACGAAGGCGAGAACCCAACGGGCTCATTCAAGGATCGCGGCATGACCGTGGCCGTGACGCAGGCCGTGCGCGTCGGCGCAACCGCGGTGGCATGTGCATCGACCGGCAACACCAGCGCGTCGCTCGCGGCCTACGCCGCACAGGCCGGTCTCAAGGCCATCGTGTTCGTGCCCTCGGGCAAGATCTCGAGCAGCAAGCTCGCACAATCGCTCGCTTACGGCGCGACCTGTCTCCAGGTGCGCGGCGATTTCGACGCGTCAATGCGGCTCGTGCGCGAAGCATGCGATCGCCTCGGCATCTATCTCGTCAACTCCATCAACCCGTTCCGCATCGAAGGCCAGAAAACGATCATCTGGGAATTGCTGCAGGATCTGGGATGGGAGCCGCCGGACTGGATCGTTGTCCCGGCCGGCAATCTCGGCAACACGAGCGCGTTCGGCAAAGCGCTGCGCGAAGCGTTCGCGCACGGATGGATCAAGCGCATGCCGCGCCTCGCGTCGATCCAGGCACACGGCGCCAATCCCTTCTATCGCAGCTACCGCGATTCCTTCGCCACGCGTCATCGCATCTCCGCCGAGACCATCGCCAGCGCCATCCGCATCGGCGATCCCGTCAGCCACGACAAGGCGGTGGCCGCGATCGGCGAGACGCGCGGCATCGTGGAGGAAGTCACGGACGAAGAGATCATGTCCGCCAAGCGCGAGATCGACGGCATGGGCATCGGCTGCGAGCCGGCGTCCGCGGCGACACTCGCCGGCGTCCGGAAACTCCGCGCCGCCGGCGTGATGCACGAAGACGAGCAAATCGTCTGCGTGCTCACGGGCCACATCCTCAAGGATCCGGACGCGAACTACCGGGCGGAGAACATCGTGGAGATC
The DNA here is from genome assembly GCA_030775085.1 of Acidobacteriota bacterium. GTDB lineage: Bacteria > Acidobacteriota > Thermoanaerobaculia > Gp7-AA8 > Gp7-AA8 > QHVT01. The sequence goes on from JALYJW010000095.1 coordinate 7,805, forward strand.
GATCCTTCGATCGAGGCAGTCGAGAAAGCACTGGCCTGAGGGCCTGAGGGAAACCCCTCACCCGGCTTCGGGTGAGGGGTGTTCGGCCTAAGCCTTGAGGTGCTTGTTGACCAGGGCCGTCATCTCGAACATCGAGACCTGGGCCTTGCCGTTGAAGATCACACGGAGCTTGTCGTCCGCGTTGATCATGCGCTTGTTCGTCTGGTCCTGAAGACCATTCTTCTTGATGTAATCCCACACGTTCTTCGTGACCTGGCTGCGTGGAATCGGCTCACTACCAACGATTGCTGCGAGCTCGGCGCTCGGCGTTACCGGCGCTGAAAGACCTTTGCCGCCGCCCTTGGATGCTGTTTTTGTCGCCATCGTTCAAACCCCTCGCGAATTTTCGTTCGTGCCGATTCTGTGCCGAAGCGCATCCGCGCGTCAAACCGGGCTAATTCAGGCGAGGGAATCTCTCGTGCAATCCCGGCCGTTCGCCCGTATGACATCAGGAGGTAGCACCTACATGAAGTCGCTTCGGATCGTTTCCCTCATCGCAGTCGCTTTGCTCCTCGTGCCGGTCCTCTCAGCGGCCGATTTCGGCGTCCGCGCCGGACGCTACAACGACAGCGACGAAGAATTCGTCGGCGCAGAAGTGGTCTTCGACATCGGCGCCGTCAAGATCAACCCGAACATCGAGTACTCCCTGGCCGACGACATCACCGCCGGCAGCGCGAATCTCGACGTCACCTTCGACATTTTCAGCATCGGCAACATCACTCCCTACCTCGGTGCAGGCGTGGGCATGTCCTATCTCGACGATGAACTCAGCACCCGAACCAACGTCGTCGGCAACGTCATCGGCGGCGTCGCTTTCAACCTCGAGTTCCTCAAGCCCTACGCGCAGGTGAAGTACTTCCGCAACCTCGACGAAAACGGCAGCGACGAGACCGCGGACGACATTGCACTCACAGTGGGATTGAGATTCTGATCGCGCGTCACTTCTTGCGGTCCGCGTGGAACATCTTGTTCACGATCTTCCACTCGCCGTCGATTTTCAGCAGCGCCATGTAGTCGGTGAACGTCACCGCCGGATAGGCGAGCGTGAGCTTCACCACGGCGGTGTCGCCGGTGACGTCGATCCAGTCGATCGACCGCTTCCGCTGCGCTTCGTCCGCGGCCGGCTTCCCGGACGAGCCGGAGATGTACTCCTCGCTCGTCCGCTGCGCGTACTTTCCCTCGCGAACGAAAACGAGCTTCGATTCGGGATGGAAGACTTTGCGGAAATGCGCGCCATCGCCGGTCGCATGTCCCTGGAAGTAATGCTCGATGGCTGCCCGGACCGCCGCATCTTCGGCGCCCGCGCTCGGACCCTCGGCCATGAGAGGCGTGACGAACAACAGCAAGAGAGAGAGCGTGAGCAGGTTTCGCATGCGCGGAGGTTATCCAACCGGCCGCCAGGGTTGCCATCACGTTTTTGTGAACGGATGTGAAAGCGCGAGTCGCAGAGTCTCAGAGTCGCAGAGTCTCAGAGGAGAAACCGCGGGTGTGCGGGCCTCTGAGACTCTGAGACTCTGAACCTCTGCGACTCCCTACGCCAACGCCCGATCCGCGCGCACGCGCACGATGGCGCGGCTGACGAGGTAAAGAGCCAGCGCGATCAGTACGGCCGAGGTGATGCCGTTGACCATGGCCACCGGATCAGCGGTCGCGCCGGAGAAGTTCGCGATCGTCAGTTTCACCAGCGCGTACAGCGTCGTGATCAGCACGAACAGCATCGGCAGGAGCGTGAACGCTACCTGCTGTCTGCGCTGGTGAAGCCAGACCGTGATCGAGAGCAGCGTCAGAGCGGCCAGCAACTGATTCGAGGCGCCGAAGAGCGTCCAGAACTTCACCCAGCTTCCCGGAGGAGCGAAGGCGATGAAGTAGAGCGGCAGCGCCACGGTGAGCAGCGTTCCCACCCACGCGCCGAAACGCGTCGGCCAGCGGAAGAGCTCCTGCACGATGTACCGGCCCAGACGCGTCGAGACGTCCACCGTGTCGAACACGAACGTCGAAAAGGCCATCGCGCCGAAGGTGATCGCGAAGTTGCGGTATTTCTCGCCGATGATCAGCGTCAGAAAGTCGCCGATGCCGTTGCCGTAGATCGTTCCCGGCTTCAGGCCGGTCAGATCTTTCTGCGCCACGATCATCACGGTGACCATCGCAATCAGCGCGACGAATGCCTCGGCGAGCATGCCGCCGTAGCCAACGGCGCGGATGTGTGTCTCGCGATCGATCTGTTTCGAGGTCGTGCCCGAACAAACCAATCCATGGAAGCCGGAGCACGCACCGCACGCGATCGTCACGAAGAGAAATGGGAAGATCAGTCCCGTGGCCTTGCCGCTGTCGAATCCTTTGAACGCTTCCTGCTGGATCTCATACCCGCCGAAGAAGATGCCGATCACGCCCAGCGCCAGCGCTGCGTAGAGAATGAACCCGCCGAGGTAACCGCGCGGTTGCAGCAGCGACCACACCGGCACCATCGACGCGACGCAGCAATACGCCAGGATGAGCACTGCCCACCACTTCGCGTCGAGCACGAAGAGCGTCGAGAATTTCGTCCCCAGCCAGACCGTCGCGAACGTGGCCGGCACGAAGATGATCGTCAGCAGCCAGAGCGGCGGTTGCAGGAACCGCTGCACGAGTCCCATGATCACGGCCAGCAGGAGATAGAAGATGCTCGCCGCGGCGACCGCGCCTCCCGGATGGAACGCATTGGCAGCACCCGCCATCTCCTCGCCACCAGTGACGAAGCTCGATGACGTGATGTCGGCGAATGCCACGATGACGTAAACGAGCGCGAGCCAGATGAACGCCATCATCGCCACACCGGCCTTCGGCCCGAGGTGATCGCGCGTGATGTCGGCGATCGAGCGCGCGCCGTGACGCACGCTGGCCGCGAGCGCCATGAAATCGTGGACCGCACCGATCAACACCACGCCCAGTCCGATCCAGATCAGACAAGGCAACCAACCCCACTCCTGCACGGCAATGATCGGACCCGCGATCGGACCCGCGGCGGCGATGGCGGCGAAGTGCTGGCCGAACAGATAGAACGGCTTCGTCGGAACGAAGTCGACACCATCCTTCTTCTCATGCGCCGGCGTCGTGGCCGTCGCATCCAGCCCCATCAGCCGCGAAATCCACCCGCCATACCAGCGATACGCAAGCGCAATGAGGGCAAGGAAGGCCACCGCGATCAGCGTCAATTGCATGGCGCGGATTGTACGGTGTGGAGTCGCAAAGTCTCAGAGTCTCAAAGTCTCAAAGACGTCAACGCCAAGCCCCTTTGAGACTTTGCGACACTTCACGTCGCGACCAGGTCCTGATACTCCGGATGCCGTTTGATGTACGACGCGACGTAGCTGCACTGCGGAACGACGGTGAGTTTCTTCTCGCGCGCATGGTCGAGGCCGAACTTCACGATCTCGCCGGCAATCCCGCGGCCCGCGAGCGCTTCCGGGACCTCGGTGTGCGTGAAGACGATACGGTCGGGGTCTTCGAGGTCGTAGGCGGCAAGGGCCAGGTGGCCGTCGATGGTCGTCTCGAACTGCGATTTTTCTTCGTTGTGGCGGATGTCGAGTGTCATGAACGCTCCTGCTGCAATCGCAGCGCCTCAATCAGCATTGCGCGCGGCTCGTCCTCATCGACGGCGATGCCGAGGTGCCGCAGCGCGGCGGAGAGTGTCTCACGCACGCGCGTTTCGTCGAGCGTGGGAAGCGAGAGCGCGCCGTCGCGCTTGCCGAGCTTCGATCCATCGGGATTCGTCACCAGCGGGATGTGTGCGTATTCAGGCGTCGGATAGCCGAGCGCACGCTGGAGCGCGATCTGTCGCGCCGTGGAGTCGAGGAGATCGACACCGCGCACGACTTGCGTGACTCCCTGCTCCGCGTCGTCGACGACCACCGCGAGCTGATACGCGAAGAGGCCGTCGGCGCGACGCACCACAAAGTCTCCGGTATCACGCGCCACGTTTTCCTCGACGGGTCCGAGCAGGAGATCGTCGAATTCGATCGTTTCATCCGGAGCGCGGAAGCGAATCGCACGCGCCGCTTTTCCCGGCGGCAGGCCGTTGCGGCACGTGCCCGGATAGACCGCTTCCGCGCCGAGTGGTGCCGAGGCTGCGCGTTGCAGATCCGCACGCGAGCAGGCGCAGTCGTACACCAGTCCCGACGCGCGCAGTCGCTGCAGCGCTTCTTCGTAGAGCTGCGTTCGCTGCGACTGCCAGACCACCTCGCCGTCCCAATCCAGACCGTACCTTCGCAGCGCCTCGAGGATCTCTTCCGCTGAGCTGGGCACGACGCGCGGCGTGTCGATGTCCTCGATGCGCACGAGCCAGCGACCGTTCTTCGCTCGCGCGAAAAGCCACGAAGCCACGGCCGCCGCGAGGCTGCCGAGGTGCAGCGAGCCGGTGGGCGAAGGGGCGAAGCGGCCGATGAGCTCGGTTTTTTGTAAGATGCGCAATCATGAAACAACTAGCTGCCGCCGCGCTCGTTCTTCTGGCGACGTTTCCCGTCGCTGCCCAAGATGCTCAGAACGTCCAGAATGCGTCATCCCGCGATCCGAAGATCGACATGGTGGCGCTCGATCTTCACGCCCTCGGCCGCGTCGTCTCGCTCGCCGACAATGTCGAGCGTGAGCGCCAGGTCCTCCTGGCCATCCTCGATGCCGACATCCGCGACCTGCGCGAGCCGCACGATGACGGCACGTTCCGCTGGGCCTCCCTGCAGCGCGAGGAAGGCGGGCGCGTCAGTGACGAGAAAACGATCGAGCACGTCCATACGCAGAAAGAGCTGCGCTACGTCACCGTCACCGGCCCGAACGGCTACCGCGTCGAAGTGGCCGTTCCGAAAAAGCGCAGCACGTTCTCCGCAAACAACCGCGTGTACGTTCGCAACGTGATCGTCGACTCGACCGGCTTCGACGGCAGGATCACACACCACGAGATCCCCGTCGACGCGTGGGTGAATCCGGGCGACTCCACCGGCACCCCGCTGCCGGACATCGGCAAATCGGTGAAGGTGACGGTCGAACTGGGCGTCGAGAGCGGCGACAAAGTGGCCGTGGCCAACGTGTCTCTCGTGCAGGCCAAACTCGTCGATGATCCGACCAGCCCCTACTTCCCGGCCGTCAAGCGCCTGCTGCAGATCCGCGAGCTCACCGCAGCCAAAGACATGAACCGCGGCGCGCTCAAGAGCACCATCGACGAAGGACTGCTCTCCCTCCCCGGCGAGCTCGAGAAACGCACCGCCGAAATGGACGAAGCCGCGCGCGTCCGCAAGCAGATGGCCGAAATGGGCACCACCACCGGCGCCATCACCCTCGGCGACGCCACCCCCGACGTGACCAAAGAACTCGCCGAGATCACGCGCCTGCTCACCGGAACCCTGGAGGAACAAGCGCAGGGACGCGAGCGACTGAAAGTGCTCACGGAGACGTTGACGCCGAAAGTGCCCTTATCGGGCCAGTGACGGGATATGAATTTGCGCGGCGTCGTTGGCGACATAGACGAGGTCGGCGAACGGTCGTGTATCGAACAAGTCGTTCGAGTATTCAGCCTTGATGCGCTGCGCCATCCGATCGACATCGTTGTAAATGCTGATGAGGTTTCTCAGCGTGGGTTGATGACTCTGCCGCCCAAGCGCATTCATGAGGGCACGTAACACGCTCTCCGGCGAGCGGTCGTGGATGCGCGGACGAATGCCGCCTAAGTCACTCAGCGCCTTGTTCAACCGGTAAGGAATGGTATCGAAGACGAACCACTGATGATTTGCTCCGGCCGTTCGGCTGAACGAAACGGCCAGGCCGAGCTCGAACGCCATATTGAGCCGCGGAGTACGCGGTGCCGTTCTGTCCAATGACATCCACGATAGATCATGAAACGAGAACTGTGAGCCAACAATCAGATCGTGAATGCGCTCGAGCTGGAATCGGCTCGACGGATCACGAACAGCCGCCGTCGGCACGAGGCCGTACCCCGAAACGCCTGCGATGAACGCCAGATATACCTTCTCGTAGATTCGAGCGTAGGGAAGGTTGATGAATGCGAACGGAGGGTTCGAACTCTGAGCGCCCACCCGGTCCACGCCTACTTCTTCTTCGCGCGAGCCGCAGCACCGTTCTTGCGCGCGGTCGAGCGCGGTGTGCGCTTCATCTGCATGTGTACAACGGTGCCGTCCGGCCGCGTGACGTGCAGTTCTAACAGCCGTTGACGAAGCTCCGCCGTGCGCAAAGGGGCGATACGAAAGTGCGACGCAACGTCATCCGGCGTTGGGAAGTCCGACGTGATTTGGGCCTTGGTCGACATGCGCGAAAAGTATAACGCAAGGTCTCCATCGACCCTTCCGCTGCCCGCTGAATACCTACACTCCCCAAATCTCCCGCGCGTACTCCCGAATCGTGCGATCCGCTGAGAAGTAGCTGCTTCTTGCCGTGTTGAGGATCGACATGCGCGTCCATTCTTCCGTTCGCGTCCAGGTGCCGGCGGCGCGTTGTTGTGCTTCGATGTAGGAGGCGTAGTCGGCGCAGTGGAAGTAGCGGTCGTTTTTCTTGAGGATATCGACGATCGGTTGGAAGATGCCGCCGCTCATGGTGGCGATGCGGTCGATGACGGCGGAGAGCTCGGGGTTGTCGCGGATGATGGCGGTGGAGTCGTAGCCGCGCTCGCGGATCGCGGCGATGTCTTCGACGGTGTTGCCGAAGATGAACATGTTCTCGGTGCCTATGTGTTCGCTGATCTCGATGTTGGCGCCGTCGAGCGTCCCCACGATCAGTCCGCCGTTCATCACGGCTTTCATGCAGCCGGTACCGGAGGCCTCGGTGCCGGCGGTGGAGATTTGTTCGGAGAGCTCGGTGGCCGGGAAGAGCACTTCGGCGGCGGAGACATCGTAGTTGACGACGAAAACCACATTGAGCCGTTCCGCGACGTACGGATTGGCGCGCACGAGTGCGGCCACGTCGTGAATGAGCTTGATGATCAGTTTGGCGATGACGTAACTCGGCGCGGCTTTGCCGCCGATGATCACCGTGCGCGGCGCGGCGTCCTGTCCGGCCAGCAGGCGGTGGTAGAGCGTGATCACGTGCAGAACATTGAGAAGCTGCCGTTTGTACTCGTGCAATCGTTTGATCTGGATGTCGAACATCGTGGCCGGATCAACGTCAACGCGTCTGCGTCGCAGCCACTTGGCCAACAGTTCCTTGCGATGCAGTTTCACAGCTCGCCAGCGCTCGCGGAAGGACGCGTCCGCGGCCAGCGGCTCGAGCTCGCGCAGGCGTTCGAGATCGCGTCTCCAGCTTTCGCCGATCGCTTCGTCGATGAGCGCGGCCAGTTGCGGGTTGGCCTGCATCAGCCAACGGCGCGGCGTGATGCCGTTCGTCTTGTTGTTGAACTTCTTCGGGAAGAGGCTGTGAAAGTCGGGGAAGATTTTCGACTTCAGCAGTTCCGAATGCAGCCGCGCCACGCCGTTGACCGAGTGCGATCCGACGATGGCCAGGTTGGCCATGCGCACGCGCTGCTGCTGGTCGTCGATGATGGAGAGGCGCTGCAGGACTTCTTTGCCAACCGACGCCTGCGTCACGAGCTCGCGGAATCGGCGATCGATTTCTTCGATGATCTGCAAATGGCGCGGCAGCAGCCGTTCCATCAGATCCCGCGGCCAGGTTTCCATCGCCTCCGGCAGGACTGTGTGGTTCGTGTACGCAAACACGCGCTGGCAGAGCCACCAGGCGCGATCCCACTCCAGCGCCTCCTCGTCGACGAGCACGCGCATCAGCTCGGGGATGGCGATGGCCGGATGCGTGTCGTTGAGCTGGATGGCCACCTTGTCAGGGAGCAGGTCCCACTCACCGTCATCTGCCTTCCGGAAGCGGCGCAGGATGTCCTGGATCGTCGCGGAGGTGAAGAAGTACTGTTGTTTGAGACGTAGCTCGCGCCCAACGTATTTTTCATCGGCGGGATAGAGGACCTTCGAGATGTTTTCGCTGACGGTCTTGTCTTCCACCGCCTCGACATATTCGCCGGCATTGAACTTTTCGAGATCGAACTCGCGGCTCGACTTCGCGGCCCACAACCGCAGCGAATTCACGACGTCGTTGCGATAGCCGGGCACGCCGATGTCGTAGGCCATCGCGTAGACCTCGTGCGCATTCACCCAGCGTCTGCGCGAGCGTCCCTGCTCGTCGGTGTAACTTTCCACGCGGCCGTAGAAGCGCACCGGAAAACAAACATCGGGATGGGCGACCTCCCACGGATTGCCGTAGCGCAGCCAGTTGTCCGGCGCTTCGAGTTGGTGGCCGTCGACGATGTGCTGCCGAAAGATGCCGTATTCGTAGCGGATTCCGTAGCCGTAAAAAGGAAGGCCGAGCGTAGCTGCGGAATCGAGAAAGCAGGCCGCCAGCCGCCCAAGTCCGCCGTTGCCGAGGCCCGCGTCGCTTTCGCGCTCGGCGAGGTCCTCGAGCTCATAGCCGATACGCCGCACTGCCTCGGCATACTGCGGCTCCGCGCCGAGGTTGGCGATGTTGTTGGTCAGGACCCGCCCGAGCAGAAACTCCAGCGAGAGGTAGTACACCCGTTTGACGTCCTCGCGGTAATAACGGTCCTGCGTGGTGAACCAGCGATCGGTCTGCCGGTCGCGGGCCGCGTACGCCAGCGACTGAAACACGTTGACGTCGGTAGCGTTGAACTCGTCGCGCGCGACCGAGTACATCATCCGATACGCAAACGCGTCGAGGATCGAGTCCGGGTCGAGCCCGCTGGGCTTCGGTTTCGGAATCTTGCGATCAGTCACGAAGCGCTGATCGTAATCCAAAGCGCGTCCGCTATCGACGAATGCCGTACACCAGCATCCGGTGCCCCTGAATCTCGACTTCGCCCTCGACGGTCTCGCCGATCTTTTCTGCGACGCGAATCGAGCTCACGTTGGCGGGGTCGATGAGGCTGATGACGTGGTCGCGCTTCATGACGTCGAAGGCATGGTCGAGACATGCGCGCGCGGCCTCCGGCGCGTAGCCCTTGCCCCACGACAAGCGACCCATCGTCCAACCGAGCTCGAAGTCAGGCCAACCGTCCGGCTGATAAAAGCCAACGCGTCCGACGAGGCGTCCGCTCTCGCGCTCGAACACGCCCCACATGCCGAAGCCGCGCAGGTGCCAGTGCCCGACAATCATCGCCAGGTGGCGCCACGATTCCATCCGATCGAGGTGGGTCCGCGTCGTGAATCGCGTGACCTCGGCGTCGGTATGAATGCCCGCGTACTCTTCGAAATCCGATTCCTGCAGCATGCGCAGGAGCAGGCGGTCAGTGGTGAGCGTGGGTGGCGTCATGGGGAAATCATATCGAGACCCGCGCGGCGCGCTTTGGAGTGCGGCCGGCTTGCTGCCGCTTTCGGTAACGCGGCATGAGCACAGAACGCGCGAACGTGCTCGCGAATGTGGCAAACGGCTCCGGTCGCGATCCCGTGTGATCGGTCGCGCTGCGCTTGTTGCACGCTACCGAAAGCGGTGGCAAGCCAGCCGCACTCCAAAGCGCTGCGGCGCGGAGAGAGCAAACGTGAGAATCTGCGGCTGTGAAAGTACGCGTGGTCCTGGTCGAGCCTCTCGAGGCGGGAAACGTCGGCGCGGCGGCGCGGGCGATGAAGAACTTCAGCTTCACCGATCTCTGGATCGTGGGCGGGAAAACGGAGCGCACGGACAACGTGTCGGCGTGGTGGGCGGTCGGCGCGATCGATGTCGTCGAGAACTCCACGCGCGTCGATACGCTCGAAGAAGCGCTCGCCGATTGTCATCTCACGGTGGCCACGACGGCGGTGCGCGATCGGCAGGTCTACGACTCGCTCCAGCCCGCGGACGTCGCGCGTCTCGCCTCTGAACAACTCGGCGACGAGCATCGCATCGCCATCGTGTTCGGACGCGAGAAGTGGGGACTCACCGGACGCGAGGTCATGCTCTGTCAACGCACGGCATCGATTCCGACCTGGCCGGAGTTTCCGACGATGAATCTCGCGCAGTCCGTGGCCGTCTTCTGCTACGAGCTCGGCAAGGGACTGCGCCCGCGCCCGGACGCACCCGAAATGCCGCCGCATCAGTTGCTGCACAACCTCAACACGCAGACGCGTGCGCTGCTCGATCAGATCGAGTTCTTCGGCAACCGCAGTCCGGACCGGCTCTGCGCGGAGCTGCAGGCCATTTCCGGACGCGCCGCGCTCACGACGCGCGAGGCGTCTCTCCTCCTGTCACTCGTGCGTTCGCTTTCGAAGCGGACCGGAACCAAAGAATGAGCGCGCCGAATACGGCCGCGCTGATCCACGGAGCGGCTGCGCCGGCCCATGCGCTGCCGAAGCCTTCCGGCGATCGGCCGAGATAGACCGCCACCGCGGCGATCACCAGTCCCACCATTCCTTCGCCGCCCACGAGTCCCGATCCGAGCAACACTCCCTGATCTGATCGTGCAGCGGCATCCGGACCGCGATCGGTGCGCCAGCGAAGCAAACCGCCGAGGAAGATCGGCACCATGGCAGCCACCGGCAAGTACACACCGACTGCAAATGCGAGCGTCGGCAACCGGAAGAGCGCCGCGATGATCGTAATGCCCGCGCCGATGGCGACGAGCGTCCAAGGCAACGTTTGATCGAGGACGCCCTCGATGACGAGCTTCATCAGCGTGGCCTGCGGCGCCGGGATCTCCTCGGAACCGAATCCGTACGCCCGACCCAGAAGCAGCACGGCCCAACAGACGAACGCCGCCGATGTGAGCACTCCGAGGAGTTGTCCGATCTGTTGATAGCGCGGCGTCGCGCCGAGGAGATATCCGGTCTTCAGATCCTGCGACGTGTCGCCGGCGATCGATGCAGCGATCGCGACGACACCTCCGATAGCGAGCGCGCCCGCCTTGCCCGCCATGTCGGTCCATCCGAGAGCAACGAACACGGCCGAGGTGCCGAGCAGCGCCGCGATGGTCATACCGCTGGTGGGATTCGAGGTCACGCCGACCAGGCCGACGATGCGCGAAGAAACGGTTGCGAAGAAGAACGCGAAGATCGCCACGAGCACCGCAGCCACCAGGCGATGCGAGAACTGCGGCAACGTACCGAACGCTTGCGGCACGGTGGCCAGCAGCGCGATCACGCAGAGCGCGCCGATGATGGTCGTCGAGAAGCGCAGATCGATCGAGGTGCGCGCCACCTCCGTGTGGTCCGTAGCGCGGGCGCGCAATTGTTTCGTGCCGACGCGGAAGCTCTCCACCATCGTGGGGATGCTGCGGATGAGCGTCATGATGCCGGCCGCGGCGACAGCACCCGCGCCGATGTAGCGAACGTAGCGGGACCAGATCTGTCCCGCGCTCATCTGATCGATGGTCAGTTTCAGCTCCGGAAAGTACGGCATCGTCTGGCCTGCGCCCCAATAGGCGATGGCCGGAATGATCACCAGCGACGACAACAATCCGCCGCCAACCATGACCGCACCGACGCGCGGCCCGAGGATGTAGCCGACGCCGAACAGCGCCGCGGAGACCTCGGTGGCCAACTCGCCTTTGCGCAAGAACGGAATGCGAAACCCAATCTCGTCCGGCACGAGCTTGAATCCGCCGACGATGGCTTTGAACAACGCACCGGCGAACAGTCCTTCGAAGACTCCACGCGCACGTCCGCCACCCTGGCTGGCGATGAGCACTTCCGCACAAGCCGTTCCCTCGGGGTATGGCAGCGTATGGTGTTCTTTTTCGATCAGATACTTCCGCAGCGGGATCATGAACAGCACCCCAAGGGCGCCGCCAGCCAGCGCGAGCAATGTCATCTGCAACAGCGACGGCGCAAGACCCCACAGAAACAACGCCGGCAATGTGAAGATCACGCCGCTGGCGACCGAGCTCGATGCGGAGCCGATCGTCTGCGACATGTTGGCCTCGAGGATGTTGCCGCGGATCAGTTTGTATACGGCGACCGTCATCACCGCGATCGGAATCGACGTCGAGATCGTCAGCCCCGCCTTCAACCCGAGATACGCGTTCGCCGCGCCGAAGACAATCCCCAACAAAATCCCCGGCACCAACCCGCGCCAGGTGAACTCCGCCATCGCAACGTCAGAAGGGACGTAGGGTTTGTGCATGCGGGGATTGTAGAGGGCAGAGCGCAGAGGGCAGAAGAGACGGCACGATGCGCGCACGCAGGCGATGCGGTGTGTTCTCGTCGAGGAGCGTCAAGCCGCGTAGCGGCGCCATCGCTAAAGCCCAATCGCGTCAGCGTTGGGATTCATGACGCCCATGATTTGAGCCGCGTAGCGGCGGCATCGAAATTTCCGCAAGATCGCCGATGTCGCCGCTACGCGGCTCGAATTGGGGAACGATCCTAATCCCAACGCTGACGCGATTGGGCTACAACGATGGCGCCGCTACGCGGCTGATGAGGCGCTACTGTTTCTCGGCCACGCAGTAGTAGCTCAGCGGATCGATGGGCAGCGTCTCGAATCTCACGTTGCGGAAACCGGCTTCGGCGAGCATGCGGGAGGCGCGTTCCTGGCCCCACATGCGGCCGAGGGCTTCGCCGCGCTCGTCGCCGAGGGCCATGGGGACGGCGTGCATGCAGGAGAGCGCGTAGAGCATCGGCGCGAAGGGATGATCGACATTGCGTGCGAGATGACTCGACGCCGCGGCTTCCTGCATCAGAAAGACACCGTCGGGCGCCAGCGCAACGGCAATGTTGCGCAGCACCGCGGTTGGGAACGACAGCTCGTGTAGCGATTCCAGCGCCAGAACGAGATCGTACGTGCGCGGCTCGTCGATGCGCACGGCATCGCCGAGAACGAACTCCACGTTGCTCACGCCCGCTTCCTCGCGCTGTTCATATGCGCGCTGGATGGCGGCGCGTGCGATGTCGTAGCCGCGGAAGATCGAGCGCGGAAACCGGCGGGCCATCGCATTGAGCAGAGCGCCGTCTCCGCAGCCGACATCGAGCACGGTCGCCCCGGCCTCGAGGCGCTCGCGCATGCCGGGCATCAACCGCAGAAGCACGTCGAGATACGACTCATCGATCAACTGACGCTTTCCGTGCGAGAGCACTTCGCTCAGCCGTTCGTATGCTTGCGGCAGCACGCCGCCGCCGCCCTGGAACCCGGCCACGACGAGATCCTCGATCGACGCCAGAATCGAGAGGAGCTGCGCGGCCGGCGCCAGGTTGTCCGATCCAGCGCTGCGCGAAAGAACGGCCGCGTATTCGATCGGCAGGAAGTAGGTGGCCGTACGCGCGTCGTAGTCGATGATGTGCGCGCTGGTCATCGCCGCGAGCCACTCGCGCACGTATCGCTCCGCCAGTCCGCCGGCCGTGGCAATTTCGTGACTCGTGGCTGGCGGCAGCGCGGCCATCACGTCGAAAAGACTGGTGCGGTGGCCGACGCTGATCATCATGCTGATGAATCCGCTGTTCAGGGTGCGGGCAACGCGGCCTGCATAGACGTCCGCACCGAGTGTGTGATCCATCACGGTCATGAAACCTCCGGGTTAGTCGGCGGTCGGCAGTCGGCGGTCGGCAGTAGAGAAGCCGTTAAACGCTGACGAACCGTGCCTTTCGGTTCCACTACCGCCGACTGCCGACTGGTGATGTAACCGGTTGCACGGAATCTAGGCTCATCCCGGCCGTCAAACCGGGAGAGAATGTGGGGAAAGCCTGTAGTTGTCGTGAGGCTTTCCGGTCCATGTATCGTTTTGGCGATTTTGAGCTCGACCTCGACCGCTACGAGTTACGGCGCGGCGGAGAGGTGGTCAAGACCGAGCCGCGGGTGCTCGAGGTGCTGAATTTCCTCATCGAGCATCGCGCGCGCGTGGTGCCGAAGGAGGAGCTCCTCGACACGATCTGGCGCGACGTTCACGTTTCGGAATCGGCGATGACCACCGCCATCCGCGACATCCGACGCGCCCTCGCTGACTCTTCCGCCGAACCGCGCTGGATCCGCACGGTCTACGGCCGCGGCTTCCGTTTCGTCGGCACGATTGCGGAAGTTCCGGTTGCGGCGGCGCCGCCGCCGGCGAAACCCGCTCCAGCCTCGAAACGCAAATCGATCGCCGTGCTGCCATTCACTGATCTCAGTCCTTCGCGCGATCAGGGGCATTTCTGCGATGGCGTGGCCGAGGAGTTGATCAACACGCTGACGCGCATTCACGAGCTGCGCGTCATCTCGCGGGCCATGGCGTTCGACTTTCGCTCCGACGACGATCTCCGTGCCCTCGGCGAGAAGCTCGGCGTGGAGCATGTGTTGCGCGGCAGCGTGCGCAAGGATGGCGAGCGGCTGCGCATCAGCGTTCATCTCGTCGACGTGCGCACCGGCCATCACGTCCTTTCCGAAAAGTACGATCGTCAGTCCGGCGACATCTTCGCGCTGCAGGAAGAGATCGCCGAGCACACCACGCGCGCGCTTCTCGGCGTGCTGACCGAGCATCACCGCAACGCCATCAAATCGACTCCGGTGCGACTCGACGCGTACGAGTTCTACGTCAACGGCCACAGCTACCTCGCCCAGAAAACGGCGAACGCGCTCGACTCGGCGGTGCGGATGTTCGAGACGGCGCTGGAGTTCGATCGCGACTATGCGCTCGCCTACTCCGGCCTTGCCGACGCGCTCGTTGCGAAGTACGCGCAGAACAACAACGCCACGCTCCTGCAACGCGCCGACGCCGCCAGCCGCCGCGCCGTCGAGCTCGCGCCGCAACTCGCCGAAACGCACCTCTGCCGCGGCCACGTGCTGTCGCTGATGAAGCGCTATCCCGAAGCCAGCACCGAGCTCGAAGTGGCCCTCTCCATCAGCCCCGGCGGAGCCGAAGCCGCGGAAATGCTCCGCGAGCTCGAGCTCAAGGGTTAGAGCGCAGTTGCCCCGAAGGGGCAGCCAGAGGGTAGCCGGTGGCAAGCGCGTTAGCGCGCAGCCACCGGAACGCAAAATCGACAACGATTCCGCCCCGGCAGGGGCGGCAGAGCCAGCTCGCGAATTCTGCTGCCCCTACCGGGGCAGGAAGATAGG
>JALYJW010000096.1 GCA_030775085.1 Acidobacteriota bacterium
AGCTCCTCGAACGCCTGGCCGCCATCGAAGGCGAAAACCCGCCCGGCGAAAAGGGCGTGTTCGACAAGGTGAAGGATTTTTTTTCGTAGGTTTTCGCGAGAGCCGCCCCTCACCCTAGCCCTCTCCTCTCGGCGATGAAGCCGCCGTGGGGAGAGGGGACTCGCAAGAACAGTCCCCTCTCCCGGCCGCAGCCTCATCGCGGTGGGGAGAGGGTAGGGTGAGGGGCGGCTCTCGCGATAAGTCCCGCCATTCGTCACGATAGAATCCCGCCCCAAATGGCAGATACATTCGCGCGCTGGCGTCCGCATCCGTGGCATGGGCTCACCGCGGGGGACGATGCGCCGCGCGTCGTCAATGTGTTCGTGGAGATCACGCCGTTCGATCTCATCAAGTACGAGGTCGATAAGGCCACGGGCTATCTGAAGGTCGATCGTCCGCAGCGCACCTCGTCGCAGCCGCCGGCGTTGTACGGCTTCATTCCGCAGACGTATTGTGCGGAGCGCGTGACGAAGCTTTCGCCGGTGGCCAGCCGGGGCGACGGTGATCCACTGGACATTTGTGTGCTGAGTGAACGGCCGATCTCGAAGTCGGAGATCATCATTGCGGCGCGGGTCATTGGCGGTCTGCAGCTCATCGACCGCGGCGAGGCCGACGATAAGATCATCGCCGTGCTGCAGGGCGATTACGTCTGGGGCGAGGCGAACGACATCGCCGACGTGCCGCCGGTTCTGATCGAGCGCCTCGAGCACTACTTCATGACCTACAAGCTCGTTCCTGGCGAGGGCGAGAAGATCCGTGTGGCCGGCACGTACGGCCACGAGCACGCTCACGCCGTGGTGCAGGCCGCGATGGAGGACTATCGCGCGCACTTTGGCGGCGACGCGTGATCGATTACATCCTGGCCATCGAATTCGAAGACCCGGCCAGCGAGGATCTCATCCAGTCGCGTCTCTTCCTCACGGCCTCCACTGGCAACACTTCCACGCAGAACACGGTCGAGGCCTATTTCGACTCCGCGTCGGAACGCGATGCCGCGGCGGAGTTGCTCGGTGAATTCGAACTGCAATCGATCGACCGCGAACGGCGCGATTGGCTGGAGCTCTATCAGCAATCGCTGCAGCCGCTCTTCATCGGCTCGCGGTTCGTGGTGGTTCCTGACGCGTCGCTGCTGCCGGCGGATTCCGATCGTCTGACGCTCATCGTGCCGCAGGAGCAGGCCTTCGGAACGGGCTCGCATGAAACGACGTGGCTCTGCATCGAGCTGTTGGAGTCATTGCCGCTTTCGGGAGCGCTCGGACTCGATGTCGGTGCGGGCAGCGGCATTCTCGCATTGGCCATGCACCGTCTTGGCGCGCGCAAAGTGCTGGCCTTCGACAATGACAACGATGCCTACGGCGCGTTGCGCGACAACCGCATCCGCAACGGCGTGCCGGAGAAGGCGATGCCGCTGTTCATCGGCGGTGTGGAGTCGCTTCGTAGTTTTGCATTCGGCGGTACGTTCGACGTGATCTCGATGAACATCATCCCCGAGGTCATCATCCCGCTCCTCGGCGACATCGCGGCGCGGCTGGAAAATACCGGACGGCTGATCCTGAGCGGCATCCTCATCGCAAAACGCGACGACGTCGTTAACGCCGCGCGTTCCCACGGACTCGCTCCAGTGAGCGAGCGGACGAAGGGCGAATGGTGGGCGGGTGTGTTGATGCGAGATCAGCGCGGATAGTCGCGCCGCGGATGGCCCGTGTAGATCTGCCGGGGCCGCGCGATCTTCTGATCCGCATCGCCGAGCAATTCCTGCCACTGCGCCAGCCAGCCTGAAACGCGCGGGATGGCGAAGAGCACGGTGAAGACGCTGGTGGGAAAACTCATGGCCTGATAGATCAGACCCGAGTAGAAGTCGACGTTCGGATAGAGCTTGCGCTTCACGAAGTAATCGTCCTCGAGGGCGATGCGCTCGAGCTCGAGAGCGATGTCGAGCAGCGGGTTCTTGCCCGTCACCTCGAAGACCTCGTCGGCTACGGACTTGATGATCTTCGCGCGCGGGTCGTAGTTCTTGTAGACGCGATGGCCGAAGCCCATCAGGCGGCCGCCGTCTCCGCTTTTCACGCGCTTGATGAACTCGGGCACGTTGTTCACCGAGCCGATCTCTTCGAGCATCTGCAGCACCGCTTCATTCGCGCCGCCGTGCAGCGGTCCGTAGAGTGCCGCCGCGGCCGCGGCCACAGCTGAATACGGATCGACATGCGAGCTGCCCACCGCGCGCATGGCATTCGTCGAACAATTCTGTTCGTGATCGGCGTGAAGGATGAAGAGCACGTCCAGTGCGCGCTCGAGCACCGGATTCGGCTTGTACTTCACTTCCGTCATCCGATACATCATGTTCAGGAAGTTGCCGGTGTAGGAAAGGTCGTTGTCCGGATAGGCGTACGGCATGCCGACGATGTGCCGGTAGTTGAACGCGGCCACGGTGATGACCTTGGCGATGATGCGGTGGATCTGCTTGATGCGAACGGCGGGATCGAAGATCTCTTTCGCTTCCGGGTAGAACGTGCCGAGGGCCGCCATCGAAGCGATGAAACGCCCCATCGGATGCGCGTCGTGCCGGAACGAATCGATGAGACGTCGGAAGTTCTCGTTGAGGATCGTGTGGTGCGTAATGGTGTGCGTCCACTCCGTCAGTTCACTCTCCGACGGAAGCTCGCCGTTCATGAGCAGATAGGCCACCTCGAGATACGTGCTCTTTTCGGCAAGCTGCTCGATGGGATAGCCGCGATATTCGAGGATGCCTTTGTCGCCATCGATAAACGTGATGGCGCTGCGGCACGACGCCGTATTCATGAAGGCCGGGTCGTAGGTCATCATGCCGAAGTCGTCGTCGTTGACTTTGATCTTCCGCAGCTCGAGTGCCCTGACGGTGTCGTCCACGATGGGGACGTCGTACGTCTTGCCGGTTCGATTGTCGGTAATCGTCAGGGTATCGGGCACGAAAGGCACCTCCGGATCAATTGGGCGGTTGGCGGGCCACTGCCACTGCCATCCGCAATGGGAGGCGTAATCTACTACAAGTCTCCGAAGCGAGAGGTGATGACCGACATTGCGGCGATGGCTGCCGTTTCGGCCCGCAACCGGCGCGGTCCGAGACGCTGAAAGAGACAGCCTGTCTCGCGCGCGGCGCGCAGTTCGTCGTCCGTCCAGCCGCCTTCCGGGCCGATGAGAAGCGTCGTTTCCTGCATCGGCTCGAGCACAGACGGTTCGGCATCGGCATCGAAGAGAATCCTCGGCATTTGCCGCTGGATGACGTCCGCGAACGCCAGCGGTTCCGCGATGGCCGGCACGAACGCGCGCCCCGATTGCTTCACCGCTTCGAAGACGATCTTCTCCCAACGCTCGCGCTTATTGGCGTAGCGCTCCGGCCGCAGTTCCACGCGCTCCGTGATCATGGGGATGATCGAGCGCGCGCCGAGCTCCGTCGCTTTCTGCAAAACGATCTCGAACTTCTCGAGCTGGATCACGGCCATGGCCAGGTGCAACGCCAGCGGCGACTCGCGCGGCGGCAGCGATTCGCCGGTTGTGATGACGGCGCTGTCGCGGTCGAGTCTCTGGATCGTCCCGCGCGCCGCGTTGCCCGCGCGATCGAAGATCTCGATCTCTTCTCCGACGCGCACGCGCACGACGCGCACGGAGTGATGGAACTCATCACCCGTGACCGTGACCTCGGGAGCAATGGCTTCGACGAAGATCCGATGGCGCATTGACTTCACCTACGATGCGATTGCTGCGGTTGTGGCAGGCGGTCCGCCGGTTCCTGTCAGGCGCCCGCGGATCCACGGCAGCAGCGCCAGCCCCGGCAGAGCCAGCGCCGCGGTGAGCCAGTAGTAGTTCGCGAAGCCGAGGTCGTTCGCGAAATAGCCGCTGAATGCGAACGCGAAGGTCCGGCCCGCGGCGAAGAGTGCGCTCAGCAGCGCGTACTCCGTGGCCGCGTTGTCGCGGTCGCAGATGAACATCAGGAACGAGAGAAACGCCGCGGTCCCGAGACCGCCGCAGAATGTCTCGATGATGGCGGCGCCGTACATCGCGGGACGTCCGGCAGTCGTCGTGGCCACGAGCGCATACGCAAAATTCGAGAGCATCTGGATGGTCCCGAGCACCAGCATTCCGCGATAGACGCCGAAGCGGGTGACGAACAGGCCGCCCGCAATCGCGCCGAGGATCGTGCAGATCATCCCGAGCGTGGTCACAGCATTCGTCACCTCGGCCACGCTGAAGCCGCGCAGCGCCCAATAAGGCCGGATCATCGGCGTGAGCGCGTTGTCGCCGAGGCGATAGAGAAGAATCACGGCCAGCAGCAACATCGAGCCGGGACGCCGCAGCCATGTGAGCAGCGCCCGCAGCGGATTCTCGCGCTGTTCGCCGGTCCCGCGTTCAGGCGGAGCGGTGAGCGCGATCGCGACCAACACGATGAGCGGAACGACAGCAGCCGTCATGAATGCGCCGCGCCAGCCGACGTAAATGACGAGCAGCCCGACGAGATTGGGTGCGGCCAGCATTGCGCCGCGGTACGCGGCAACGCGCGCCGAGTTCACGACGCCGAGGAGCTCATTCGGTGTGATGCGGATCGCCAGTGCATCGATGGCGATGTCCTGCGTCGCCGAGGCGATCACGAGAACGATCAGCACACCCCAGAACGCCGGGCTTGCCGGCGCCACCATGCCGAGACCGGCGAAGGAAAGAGAGAGGACGATCAGCGAGCCGAAGATCCACCGCCGATAGGTGCCCGCGACATCGACGAGCGGCGCCCAGAAAAACTTCAGAGTCCAGATCAGACCGACGCTGCTGATGAGTCCAATCGTGGCGAGGTCGACCTTGGCGAAGGAGAGGTACGTGTTGACCGTGTCGGTGGCGATGCCGTACGGGAATCCCTCCGAGAAGTAGAGGATGCAAGCGAGCGCGGGGATGGCGAATCGTTGATTATTTTGAGAAATCAAGCACGGTCCTTGCTCTTGATTGTCCGCGAAGGAGAAGCGAAATGCGAAGAGCTACTTTCATTCTTGCAGCGCTGTTGGTCACTGCCGGCTGCGGATCGATGGGCGACGGCGGGCTGGGAAGCATCGGCGACATTATCCTGGGCAGCCCGTCGAGTACACAATCATCGGACGTGCGTGGAACGGTGGCCGCGATCGATACGAGCGCGCGCCGCATCGACCTCAATGTCTCGTACATCAACAGCCTGCGCGACGACAACAATGGCCAGCGCGGCTACATCTACTACGACAGCAATACCACCGTGAGCTACGGGGGTAAGAACTACAGCGTGACGGACCTGGAGCGCGGCGACGAGATCGAAGTCAAAGGCGTTGCCGAGAACGACCGCTATCTCGCGCAGCAGATCACGGTGGTGAGGGACGTTTCGTCGTAAGGAGATGAGGCGCGGAGAGTCTCAAAGTCTCAAAGTCGCAAAGTCTCAAAGAGGTAGCCAATGGCATCTTTGCGACTTTGAGACTTTGCGACTTTGAGACTCTCCCGTCACTACCTCGTCGAGAAAACAGTCACCGGCAGCTTCAACCTTCCGACCGGCGTGTCGTAGTAAGCATTGCCGCGCAGTTCGTATCTGGCGCGCTGGCGGCCGGTGGCGATGTCGACGATCTCAGTCCAGAGGGAGCGGACGTTCTGATAGCCGATGCGGGTGCGGAGTCGTACGTCGCCGCGGCCGTTGGCAGGGATGTCGATGTTCTGCTGGCTCATGCTGTCGAGGACGCGCGCATCGTTGATGAAGAGGTTGAAGTCGATCTGATCGAGGCGCAGGCCGACGCGGTTGGGATTGTCCACTTCCAGATCGAAATCGATATCGACCGAGGACGAAGAAAGCGGGATGGCGATGTCGAGCCGCGGATGGATGTTGCGGATGGAGTAGCGCGGATTCTCGATGTCCAGGGCGCTCTGGATGGTTGAGCACCCCGAGAGCAGGAGGACGGCCAGGCCGGCGGAGAGGCTGAGAACCGTGAGCAGGGTCCCGAGAGTCAAAGGGGTGCGTTTCATGCTGGCGGGATCTGCAAGGGCCGTGTCAGGAACTTCGGATAGAATCCGCCGTGGTCTGACGGTTGCACAGCGCCAAGGCGGGAAACGCCCACACCCGAGGAGATAGCCGAGTGAAGACGACCGCCATTGTTGCGGCTTATAACGAAGAGGGAACGATTGCCGACGTGCTGCGTGCGCTGACGGCCAGTCCGCTGATCGACGAGATCATCGTCGTCAGTGACGGCTCCGAGGACGCGACGGTCGAGATCGCTCGTACGTTCGACGGCGTCCGCACCGTCGCCCTCCATGAGAATCACGGAAAAGGCTTTGCCATGGCCGTCGGCGTCGCCACGGCCACGAACGACACGTTCTTCTTCTGCGACGGTGACATGTACAACGTCACCGAGGATCACATTCGCGCGCTGGTGAGCCCCGTCCTGAGCGGCGATTGCGACATGAACATCGGCGTCCGCAATCGCGGAGACGTCGCCAACTTCCTTCACCTTCGGATGAAGTGCGGCCCGATTCTGTCGGGTATTCGCGTAATGCGGCGCAAAGTGTTCGAGACCGTGCCGCCGCAATACCAGTCGCACTTCAAGATCGAGGCGGCACTGAACTACTTCTGCGCGCGCGCCGGCTTCCGCCAGCAGGAAACCGTGATTTACAGCCTCGGTCACGTCATCAAGGAATCGAAGCGCGGACTGGCCGACGGACTGCAGGCGCGCTGGAAAATGTCGCGCGAAGTGTTCCTCCTGCTATTCGATCTCTACGTCTTCGGAACCTGGCGCTGGACGGAACCGGGCAAGCTGCCGGTGGCCGAGTACGATCTTTTCGAGTAGCTACCAGTCGGCGGTCGGCAGTAGAGGTACATCCTTCGCGATCGTGAGCTTTCTACTGCCGACCGCCGACTGCCGACCGCCGACTCGGTTCAGTTGTTCTTGAACGACTGCCCGAGATTGGCGATGAAGGGTTGCCGGAAGTTTCCTTGCGGCGCTTCGAAGTAGGCGATGACGCGGATCGAGATCGGGGATTGCGCGTCGACTTTGTAGCGGCCGCCTTCCGACAGTGCCTTGGCGAAAAACTCGATGGAGCGAGTGTCGCCCGGCGCGACGGCCTCGCGGAAGAAGTAGCTGCTTTGCGGGATGTTGTAAGCCCCTGCCTGTCCTACGGTCTGGATCTGAATCTGCCGTAGCGTGATCGGTTCCACTGCGTTGTTCGTGATGCGCAGCGCGTATTTCAGCTCGATCTCGCCCTCCTCCCAGTTCAGTTGTTCCGGGCCGATGAGCTGCACGAGCTCCGTCACGGGTGGCACCGTTCCGATCTTGTCCGCGGTCGGGACGGAACCCGAACCGGAGCTTCCGCAGGCGAGGAGTGTGAAACAGGCGGCGCTGGCGAGAAGTTGTCTCATGATGCGATCTTACGCCTGCGACTGGCTTTCTCATTGCTTTGAAACCGTGACGAATGCACCGACACGACACGATTGACCGCATCTCGCCGACGCTGGAGCCGGACCGGCCGGTCCTGCTGCACCAGAACTGGCACCATCTGCTCTTTCTGCACTGGGAAGTGCCGGCGGCCGAGCTGCAGGCATTGCTTCCCTTGCGGCTCAGTGTCGACACGTTCGAAGGTAAGGCCTTCGTTGGCCTCGTCCCATTCACGTTGAGCGGCGTGCGGCCCGTGATGGTTCCGCCGCTGCCGTGGATCTCGGCGTTTCATGAGATCAACGTTCGGACATACGTTCATCTCGACGGCCGCGATCCTGGCGTCTGGTTCTTCAGCCTCGATGCGTCGAGCGCCATTGCCGTGGCGGCCGCACGCGCCGCGTACCACCTGCCGTATTTCGATGCAGACGTCGATTTCCAAGTTCATCCCGGCGCCTTGCCTTCCATCGATTTCGATTCGCATCGCACCGATTCCCGCGGAGCGATGCCTGCCGATGCGCACCTGCGTTATCAACCGGTGGAAGGGCCGGTTGCTCCCGCGACGCCCGGATCGCTCGAGCATTTCCTCGTGGAGCGCTACATCCTCTACGCAGAAGACGACCGTCGCGACCTGCACCGCGCCCGCGTCCACCATCAGCCCTATCCCCTGCAGCGCGCCGAAGTTTCGACGCTCCGGGAGACGCTCGTCTGGGCCGCCGGCATCAAACGTCCCGAGCATCCGGCGTACGCGCATTACGCGAGTGAAGTGAATGTGAAGGTCTATCCGCTGGAGCGGGTGGCCTAGAGGGCTCTGCCCTCTCGTATACTGCCCCTGCAGGTCCCTGTGTCCGAGATTCCGCCAATCCGTCCGCGATCCGTGCCGCACGTCGAGACGCTCCTTCGTGAAACCGAACGCCGTCTGCGCAGGCACAACAGCGTCCTGGTCGAGCTGACGCGGAGGCCATCGATCCACGCCGGCAATCTCGCCGAGGCGTTGCGCGACATTGCCGCGGCGGGCGCGGAGACGCTCGAAGTGGAGCGTGTCGGGATCTGGTTCTTCACTCCCGGCCGGAGAAGCATTCGTTGCGAGGAGATGTTCGAGCGCACGCCCGCGGTTCATTCCGGCGGCGGCGAGCTCGAGGCCGCGCACTATCCGGTGTACTTCAAGGCCATCGAGACGGAGCGATTCATCGCCGCGCACGACGCGCGTTTGGATCCGCGCACCAGCGCATTCAGCGAGGTCTACCTCATTCCGTTCGGCGTTACGTCGATGCTCGACGTTCCCGTACGGCGGCTCGGGCAGACCACGGGTGTGATCTGTTTCGAGCACGTCGGCCCGCAGCGTACGTGGAGCGTGGAGGACGAAAACTTCGCCACCTCCATCGGCGATCTCATGGCCATGGCCATCGACGCCACCGAGCGGCGCCAGGCGCAGGAAGCGCTGCGGCATCGCGTGGCGTTCGAGCAGCTCGTCGCCAGCATTTCCACCCGGTTTGCGCATCTCGCGGACGAGTCGCTCGATGGCGCCATCCAGGAGACGCTTGCGGACATCGGACCGTTCGTCGGCGCCGAGCGCGCGCACGTGTTCATGTTGCTCGACGATGGTCTCAGCGCGTACATCGCGTATGAGTGGAATGCGCCGGGCGTGGAGTCGCGCAAGCAGGCTTACGGCGAGTTGCCGGCCGCGGCGTTTCCGTGGTGGTCCGAGAAGATGCGGCAGCGCACTATCGCCAGTTGGCGCACGCCGGAGGAATTGCCCCCCGAGGCGGTGAACGAGCGGAGACTCGCCGAGCGACACGGGATTCACAGCTCGATCTTCGTCCCGATGGCCATGGAGAAACGGCTCTTCGGCAGCGTCGGCTGCAGCACGGTCTCGCGCGAGACCGAGTGGAGCGATGAGACCGTGGCGTTGCTGCGCATCAGCGGCGAGATTTTCGCCAGCGCGATCGAGCGCAGCCGCACGTATCGCGCACTGCGCGCCAGCGAGCGCCGCCACCGCCTGCTCTTCGAGCGCAATCTGGCCGGCGTGTATCACAACTCATTGGACGGCCGGATCATCGACTGCAACGATGCGCTCGCGGAGATGCTGGGCTACGAATCGAAGGACGAGTTTCTTCATCTGAATGCGCGCGATCTCTATTTCGAAGCATCGGATCGCGACCAGTTCATCAATCGCATCCTGGCCGACGGCGATCTGCGCGGCAACGAGATCTGTCTGCGCCGCAAGGACGGCCGTCCCATCTGGCTTCTGGAGAGCGTTCATCTCCTCGGCGGCGAGGGCGAGCAACAGGTCCTCGAAGGAACGCTGATCGACATCACCGACCGCAAGCTCACCGAGACCGCTCTGCGCGAAAGCGAAGCGCGCTATCGGCTGATGGCGGAGAACTCGACCGATCTGATCTCGCGTACGACTGCGCGCGGCGTGTTCGTTTATGCCTCCGACGCCATCCGCAGGCTCCTCGGCTACGAGCCCGCCGAGGTCATGGGCCATTCGGTTCTCGAGTACATCGAGCCCGAAGATCATCCGCTCGTGCTTCGCTACACCCGCGGTCTCGAGCGCGGCAACATGCAGCGCACGTTCAGTTATCGCGCCCGGCGGAAAGACGGCTCGCAGGTGTGGTTCGAAACGACCAGCCGCCCCATCGTGCATTCCGTACGCGGCGGGATTGACGAGATCGTGTCGGTCTCGCGCGACATCAGCGAGCGCAGAAGGGCCGAGGAACAGATCGAGTATCAGGCCTACCACGACGCGCTCACCGGATTGCCGAATCAATTGCTCTTCCGCGACCGCCTGACCATCGCGCTCGCGCACGCCAAGCGGCAGCAGAAACCGCTGGCGGTGATGTTCCTCGACCTCGATCGTTTCAAGCTGGTCAACGACACGCTCGGTCACAGCCTCGGCGATGAGTTGCTGCGCGCGGTGTCTGTGCGGCTGCGCTCCGTATTGCGCGAAGGCGACACGATCGCGCGCATGGGCGGCGACGAGTTCACCGTCCTCCTCGGCGACCTCAGAACGGCAGACGATGCCGCCAAGACCGCGCAGAAACTGCTCGATACGGTCGTACTGCCGGTTCACATCGAAGGACACGAGCTCTACGTCACTACGAGCATCGGGATCGCGCTCTATCCGAACGACGGCGATACCGCGGAAGCGCTGCTCAAAAACGCCGACACGGCCATGTACCGGGCCAAGGATGCCGGCCGGAATTCCTATCGGCTATGTACGCGGGCCATGAACAGCCGGGCCGCCGAGCGGTTGTCGGTGGAGAACGCTTTGAGGCGCGCGCTGGAGCGGGACGAGCTCGTGCTGTACTACCAGCCGCTCGTCCACCTCGAGACGCGGGAGATCGCGGGGATGGAAGCGCTCCTGCGATGGAATCGTCCCGGCCACGGCATCGTCCTGCCGGCCACGTTCATCAGCATTGCCGAGGAAACGCGCATGATCGTGCCGATCGGCGAATGGGTCTTGCGCGAAGCGTGCAGGCAGGCCAAAGCATGGCAGCAGAGCCGCTATCCGGGCATGCGCATTTCCGTCAATCTCTCGCCGCGCCAGTTCCAGCAGAGCGATCTCCGCGAGGTCGTGGCTCGTGTGCTTCAGGAGAGCGGCCTCGAGCCCAGTTCCCTCGAGCTCGAGATCACGGAAGGCACGGCCATGTTCCAGACCGACCGCACCATCGCCACGCTGGCCGAGCTGCGCGAGATCGGCGTCCGCATCGCGCTCGACGATTTTGGTACCGGCCACTCCGCACTCAGCTACCTTCGCCAGTTCCCGATCGACCGGGTCAAGATCGATCGCGAATTCATCCAGGAGATCGACACCAGCCGCAGCAACCGAGCCATCATCTCCGCCATCGTGGCCATGGCTCACGGCCTCGACCTCGCCGTCACCGCCGAAGGAGTCGAGACCGAAGCGCAGGTCGCCTTCCTCCGCGAACAAGAGTGCGAAGAAGTGCAGGGGTTCCTGTTCGGAAAACCAGGCGCGGCGTAGTGTTTCAGGCGTGACGGACTCGCGTCTATAGGAGGGACGAGGGGGTCAGACCTTCGTTTGGGGCATGGCGACGACGAGGGGCGGACGAGGGGCCAGACCTTCGCTTTTCTCTGAGGCCACCTGAGAGGGTCAAGGCCACCTGAGAGGGTCACACCTTCGTTTATTGGCGCCAGAGCCGAGTTCGAAGGTGTGACCCCCCACTATCCGCGAGCCGCGGAGTTCTTTCGGTCAGCAAGAAGGTGGAAGTGACTCGTAACCCCATCGGTATGACACCAAAGGAGTGGTGTGGGGGTGGCCATCGCGCGATTGCTGGAGCGAAATGAGGCCGCGCGAGCGACGCATTGCATCAACTCCGGTGAGTTGTGGCGTTCATACCGCCGGCAAAGGGGTGGACGTGTCTAGCCGCGAAGATCGGCCAATGCAAGGTCGAGTTGTGCGAGTAGGGAAGGGTTCGATCCAAGCTCGCAGTCGCAGTGGCGAATGAGACCCGAGATGTATCCCTCGCTTCGTAATCGCAGCGAAGCGGCGATCGATCGGAGAGTGAGGAGTCCTTCATGCCATCCCAACCATGCTGCCAGCCGGCGTAGCGCGCCTCCGCGCATTGACCGTACGGATTCCGCACTTTCGCCAGCGGCGCGAGCGACTGCTGCGACTACCTCATGCATCTGAGGTCGACCGATAGCACGCTGTGCCTTCGGATGATCGGTCGATCGCGGATAGGACTCGACAAGAGAGCGCATCCGCTTCGCCCAATCGTCGGTACCGAGATACATGCCGTTGCTCAGCAGATCCCACAGATGATCGGCGTTCGCAGTCCGGTCCTGAACGAATTCGCGATATTGAGCCTGAGCGGCTGGACGGTCCTGATCGATCGGGGTGAGCACCGCGTCGATGTCGAGCCACTCAGGAGAGACGTCCAATCCTGCCGTTGCTCGATAGCTCGACCAGCGGTAGGACTCCGGTTGTTGGACCATGCCGGCTCGAACGGGATTGAGGACAACGTAGCGAGTGACTTCCGCGAAGTAAGACTCTTTCTCGATCAGAAACGCCTTGAACCGTCCCTGGAAGAGATGTCCGGATCGGTTGTGGCGGTCATTGAACCATCCCGCGTATGAGCCGTTGAGCCACTGCATCCCGCGCGAAAGGTTCGGTTCCGGCGTCTGGATCACGAGATGGAAATGATTGTCCATCAGAACCCATGCAGTAACACTCCAATGAAAACGGCGAACGGCGCTCGCGAGAAACTCCAGGAACGCATTGCGATCCCGATCGGAGCGAAAGATGGAGCGACGCTCATTGCCGCGAGACGTTACGTGGTAAAGGGCGCCTGGGAACTCGATTCTAAGCGGTCGTGCCATGACGTCGCCGAGGTTCCCTCGGATGACGCAATGCGGCGAAAAGTCTTCCAACCGTGGAGAAATCGTCGAAAGAAACTCCTCGGAATGGAAGGTGGACCCCGTATCACTCTACGCGCCGTGGACTCGCCTCTTTTTACATGAGGGGTCAGACCGTCTTTCTATGCGAAAACGGAGAATGGAATAGCGAAGGTGTGACCCCGACAGGCGGGAGAGAATGGAATAGCGAAGGTGTGACCCCGGACGGCGAAAGGGTTCTGACCCCGGACGGCGAAGAATGAAATAGCGAAGGTGTGACCCCGGACGGTGAAAACCTGACCCCGGACGGTGAAAACCTGACCCCGGACGGCGAAAACCACAAGGGTTCCTGTTCGGAAAACCAGGCGCGGCGTAGTGTTTCAGGCGTGACGGACTCGCGCGTCAGGCGCGAATCCGTCACGTTGCCCTATCGCGACGGAGTGTGGCTAGTCCGGGAGGGCGATGCTGGACCACGGCATCCGGCGGACGGCGAGGACTTTTTCATCGAGCTGCTGCTGCGTTGCGGAGGCGCCGAGGACTCGCTGGACGTAGGAGATCTCGGTGGAGACGAGTTTCGTGGTCATGAGGCGCGCGGCCGTTTTGACGACGTTGAGCTCCGATACCGGAACCTTGGCGACTTTCACGGCCGCGACCTTCGCGGTCGCCACCTTGACAGTCGCGGCCTTCACGGCCACTGCTTTTGCTTTCTTCATGGGATTTTTTCCTCTGCTGTATTCGAAGTTTTTACTGCTGCGGCGCGTCTGTTGCGGGTGCGGTGCTGCGTTTCGGGCGGGCTTCGCTGACTTTCAACGCCTGGCCTTCGACTTCTTTTCTGTCGAGGCCGGTGATCGCCGCGCGAGCGTGGTCGTCATCGGCGAATTCGACGAAGCCGAATCCTTTGGAGTCGCCGCCATGGTTCTTCGCGACCTCGAAGGACGACGTCGCGCCGAAGGGCGTGGCCAGATCGTTCAATTGCGCATCGGTCAGTTGTTTGGGCAGGTTTCCGACATGTAGCCTCATGTGTTGCTCCTCGGCCGTTCGTGGCCGCCATCAGCGCAAACCCATGAGCGGAACTCCACCGGCGGGCGAAGAGACTCCGTGATTGCTGACTGTGAAGCTAAGAGGGTGGGCTCAGAGTCGCTGACTTAGTTCAGGCGATCTGATGCATGAGGAGAGTTCCTCAGCACGCGGAGTATACAGCATGAGTCCAGCACGCGGCTGGCGATCCACTCGTGATCGTGCTCATCTGGTGTCTGCGCCCAAACGCTTCGCCATCATCCGGCCACAGCTTCTCCCACAAAAAGCGCGATTCGCGTCACTGCAAGCGTTCGGTGCCGCACTAAACTGCACGGCGTGATGAGAAGAATTGGCGCCGCGCTTTCGTTTTTGTTGTTCTCGACGTCGTTGTTTGCTGCTGGCGCGTTGCGCGTCGTCAGCGCCGGTCCGGTAGGGGAGACGGCCACCATCGCAGAAGCGAATGAGGTGCGCGTGGTCTTTTCCGAGCCGATGGTGGTGCTCGGGCGAATCCCGCAGCCCGTCGTGGCGCCGTTTTTCCGGATGGATCCGGCGGTGAAGGGAACGTTCCGATGGTCGGGTACGACCACGCTGATCTTCACGCCCGCCCAGCCGCTGCCGTACGCGACGGAATTCACGGTGACCGTGGACAAGTCGGCGAAGTCGGTGGCGGGCAATACGCTCGATCAGGCGTACAAGTGGTCGTTCACGACGCCGACGATCCGTTTGATGCGCGCCGATTGGTATCGCAAGAAGAACGGCTCCGTCGTGATCGGGCTGCGATTCAATCAGGCGGTTGAGGCGCAGACGCTGGTGCCACACCTCAAGCTGCAAACCCAGGCGCACACGATCGAGCTGCCGCCGGTGCCGGCATCGGGCGAGGCGAAGAAGCAGAAGGCGCTTGCGGCCGCGGCGTCGGACGGTCAGCCGATCCTTTCGTTCCTTGCCACCGACTGGGACAAACAGCGTTTTCCGCCCAACAAGGATCTCGTGGTGCTGGAAACGAAGCCTGGCGTGCCTCCCGATACGTACATCCAGATTCTGATCGACGACAAGCTGGCGCAGTCGCCGCGGCATGTGCGCGGACGCGAGCAGGCCATCACGCTCGAGCTCGAGCAGACGCTGTTCGTCAAAGCGATGGATTGCACCGCCGAGTGCGATCCGGAGCAGCGCAACGCCATCAATTTCCGCTCCGGCTCCGGTTTGATGTTCGCGGATGTGCAGAAGGCGGTCTCGGTCAGCGACGTCACCGATCCGGCGAAGCCGGTGGCGCTGAAACCGAAGGACGTGAATACGGATTACGACTATCCGTCGTGGGGCTACGGTCTCGACGAGCTCGGCTATCCGATTCAGCCGGGCCGCAAGTATGCGGTGCGCGTGAATGGCTCCGTGAAGGCGTCGGACGGGCAGCAGCTCGGTTATGACTGGAGCGGAACGATCGAGTATTGGCATCGCTCGGCGTTCGTCAGTTTCGGGTCGGGTCACGGCGTGTGGGAAGCGACGGGCGGACCGATCCTGCCGTTCCATGCGCGCAACTTCCGCAGCGTGAAGCAGTGGCTTGCGCCACTCGCTCTCGACGATCTGATGCCGACGATGCTGCGGTTGCGCGAATCGGGCTTCAACGTCACGCCTCCCGGCAAAGGGGAGACGCGCAAGCTCAGCACTCCGCGCGACAAGATCGCGTCGGTCGGTCTCGATCTGAAGCCGGCAATCGGCGACGACAGCATGGGGCTTTCGTGGGTGGCGGTGGAGCCGGGCGAGCCGACTGCCAAATCGCGCGTTTACGATCCGAGTCCTGTCTCCACGCTCGTGCAGTCGACGAACCTCGGCATCAGCGTGAAGGACAGTCCGCGCAACACCGTGATCATGGTGACGCGCCTCGACGACGCGAAGCCCGTCGAGGGCGCCGCGGTGTCGATCCGCGACAAAGCCAACAAGATTTTCTGGAGCGGCACCACCGACGCGAACGGAATCGCCGTCGCGCCGAATACCGATCTGCGCCGCAACAAGGACAAGGAGGAAGGCGCGGACGATTGGGAAGATAGCTGGACGAACCTGAGCGAGCTTCACTTCGTTGTCGTCGCGCAGAAAGACGGCGATCTCGCGTACGTCGGCAGCGACTGGAACGAAGGCGTGATGCCGTGGGATTTCGACGTGCGCTACGACCTCACCGAGGCCGAGCCGCAGTTGCGCGGGAAAGTGTTCGCGGACCGCGGCGTGTACAAGCTCGGCGAAGAAGTTCATTTCAAGCTCATCGCGCGCGCCGACACGCCGGACGGCATGCAACTGCTGGCGCCGGGCTCGAAGGTGCAGGTCACGCTGCGCGACAGTCACTCGAACGAGATCGACAATCGCACGCTCGACATCAACGCGTGGAGCAGCGCGGAGTGGACGTACCGCATTCCCGCCGAAGCGCCGCTCGGCACGTACAACGTCATGGTCGTTGCGCCCACTCGTCCCGAAGGCCGCATGGGCGAGCAGCGCGGCGCCATCACCGGCGACTTCCTCGTGGCCGCGTATCGCCGCCCCGATTTCCGCACCGACGTGACGATCAATGCTGACAGCTCGCTGGCCGGCACGGATCTCAGCGGCGTCGTCAACGGACGCTATCTGTTCGGCGCGCCGATGTCGGGCAAGAGCGTGAACTGGACGTACGCGAAGCGCGAGCTCACCGATCCGCCGCAGAAGATCACCGAGCGCTGGCCGGAAGATCGTTACACGTTCCTCGGCCGCAACTGGGATGAGGATTCGCCGTCGACGCAGATCATTTCGCAGAACGAAGGAGCGCTCGACGCCAAGGGTCTGCTCTCGTTGACGCTGGAGACCGATCAAGCCGCGGGCGTGCCGTACGACTATCGCCTCGAAGGTGTCGTCACCGACGTCACACGCCAGCAGATCGCCGGACGCTCCTCGATCCGCGTCGATCCCGCGCCCTGGTACATCGGCCTGCGCCGTCCGCCGTTTTTCGCGGATGCAGGCAAAGGCATCGACACCGAGGTCGTCGCGGCAGGACTCGATGGTCTTGCAGTCGCAGGCGTGGAAGTCACAGTCGAGCTCAAACGCATCCAATGGACGAGCGTGCGCCAGGGCGAAGGCGGCGGTTTCTACGGATGGGAAAGCGAGCGCAAGGAAATCGAGGCGGGCCAATGGACCGTCACGACGAAAGCGCAGCCGGTGCCGCTCAACATCCCGATCGCCGAGGGCGGCGAGTATCTGTTGACCGCGACCGCGGAAGAACCTGAGGGCGAAGGCCCGCAGTCAGCATCCCGCAGCACGATCACGCGCACCTGGTTCTACGCGGTCGGCGAAGGCTACACGGCGTGGGCGCGCGAGGATCATAATCGCATCGAGCTCGTGCCGGAGAAGCAGACGTACAAGCCCGGCGAGACGGCGCGCATCATGATCAAGTCGCCGTGGGAAACCGCTACGGCATTGCTCACCACCGAGCGCGAAGGCGTGCGCACCTGGAAGCCGTTCGAGCTCACGTCGACGCAGCAAACCATCTCCGTTCCGATCACCGACAAAGAAATTCCGAACGTCTACGTCTCCGTGCTGCTTGTCAAAGGCCGCACGAAGAAGGATCCCGAGAAGGACGGCAGCGATCCGGGCAAGCCAGCCTTCCGCCTCGGCTACGTCGAACTGAAAGTCGAAGATGCGTCGAAGCGTCTCAACGTCGATGTGAAAGCGGATCGCGACGAGTTCCGTCCGGCGTCGAAGGCGAAGATCGAAGTGAATGTGAAGGACGTCAACGGCAAGGCCTCGCAATCCGAGGTCACGCTGTGGGCCGTCGACTACGGCGTGCTGTCGCTGACCGGATATCAGACGCCGGATGTGCTCAACTCGATCTATCTCGACAAGGCACTGCAGGTTTCGAATGAAGACTCGCGACAGCGCATCATCAGCCGCCGCGTGCTCACGCCGAAAGGCGCGTCGGACGGCGGCGGTGGCGGTCAGGATGCGGGGCCGGGAACGCTACGCAAGGACTTCCGCGTGCTCGCGTTCTGGCTCGGATCGCTCGTCACCGATGCGAAGGGCCGCGCGAAAACAGAAGTCACGCTTCCGGAGTCGCTGACCACTTATCGCGTGATGGCTGTTGCCGGCGATCGGCAGTCGCGCTTCGGCTGGGACTCGGCGGAGATCAAGATCAACAAGCCGCTGATGCTCACGCCGTCATGGCCGCGCTTCCTCGCCGTCGGCGACAAGGCCTACTTCGGCGGCGTGGTTCACAACCAACTGAAGAAGGGCGGCAAGGCCACGGTGTCGATCGAGTCGCTCGATCCGTCGATCCTGACTGTCAATGGCAAGACGACGATCGAAGTGAAGCCGGGCTCCGCGAACGAGGTGCGTTTCGACGCCATTGCGAACGCGGTCGGCGATGCGCGGATCCGCATGCGCGTGCAGATGGGGCGCGAGAACGATGCCTTCGAAGATGTGATCCCGGTGCGCGTGCTCGTGTCGCCGGAGACGGTGGCCGCGTACGGCGAGGCGAAGCCGAGCGCGCAGGAGACGATCGAGATTCCGGCGCAGGTCGTGCCGGGCTTCGGCGGATTGCGCGTCGAGCTGGCGTCGACGGCGATGGTCGGTCTCGCGGAAGGGGCGCGGTATCTGGTCGAGTATCCGTACGGTTGCGCGGAGCAGCGCGCGTCGCGTTCGCTGGCGTTGATGCTCGCGGCGGATCTGGGCGAGGCCTTCAATCTTCCGGGCATCGATCCGGCGAAAGAGAAGCCGGCGGTGCAGAGCAGTCTCCTCGAGCTGACGAATTTCCAGTGCGGCGACGGAGGCTTCTCGTTCTGGCCGGGCGACTGCAACGCGACGTCGCCTTATCTGACGAGTTGGGTGATCCACGTGTTCCAGCGCGGCAAGTCCCTCGGCTACGCAGTCGATGAGGGCATGCTGACGCGCGCGTATACGTATCTCGAAGGCCGCCTGTCCGAGGCGCCGCCGACGAATGAAGGATGGCGTCCCGCGTACAACGCCTGGCAGGCGTTCGTCGTGAAGGTGCTCACCGAAGGCGGACGCAATGCCGACAGCCACTTCAATCGCGTCTACGAGTATCGCGAGCGCATGCCGGTGTTCGCGTTGTCGTTCCTCGTCGATGCCCTTCAGGCAAACGGCAACGCGCGGAAAGAAACGACCGGCGTGCGCATCGCCGATCTGCGCCGGCGCATCGCGAACTCGATCCTTCCAGAGGGCGGCACCGCGCACGTCAACGAACTGAGCGATCCATATCTGATGTGGTTCTGGAGCTCGAACGTGCGCTCGACCGCCATCGCGTTGGGCACGATGGTCAGAGGCGGTCAGGATGAAGAGATGGTCAAGCGCATGGTGCGCTGGCTGATGCAGGCACGGAAGAACGGACGCTGGAACGACACGCAGGAGAACGCGTGGGCGATGGAAGGGCTCGTCGATTTCTATCGCAAGTACGAATCGGAGATCCCCGACTTCATCGCCAGCGTCGGTCTCGGCAGCGAAACGATCGTGCGCGAGACGTTCAAGGGACGCTCCACCGAGGCCAAGACGCAACAGTTCTCGATGCAGCAGGTGCTCGCGAAAGGCAAGGCCGGACAGCAACTGCCGATCGTCTTCACCCGCGACGGTGTCGGAACGCTTTATTACATGCTGCGCCTTCGCTACGCCGCGAACGTGACGCATCACGAAGCCCTCGACGCCGGCTTCCACATCGAGCGCACGTACGCGCTCGCCGACGCACCGGCGTCGACGACATTCAACGCCGGCGATCTGATCAACGTGACGCTGAAAATCCGCAACACGAAAGAACGGCGCTACGTCGCGATCACCGATCCGATTCCCGCCGGCACGGAGCCGGTGGAGTCGTGGTTCGCAACGACGGCGAACGCGCTGGCTGAAGCACAACTGAACAACGACGCCACGAGCTCATGGGCGTGGTGGCTGCGCGGCGGCTTCGATTACGTCGAGCGCCATGACGATCGCATCGACGTCTTCGCCACACGGCTCAGCGAAGGCGAGCACGTCTTCACGTACCTCGTCCGCGCCACCACCGCCGGAACATTCATCGCCGCCCCGACGCACGCCGAGGAGATGTACGAGCCGGAAGTCTTCGGCCGCACCGCGACCACGGTCGTGGAGGTCAAGAGATGACGTCGAGGGAGCGCCGGCGTCTCGCCGGCTGGTCCGGCGGCGTCCTCGCCGCCGCGCTTCTGGCAGGCGCGTGGCTGCGCCTCGGGCCGATCGATCCTGCGCTCCTGGAGCGCGCGCAATCGAGATCGCTCACGATTCTCGATCGCAACGGAGAAGTGCTGTACGAGTCCCTCGGCGCCGCCGGTACGCGCGGTGAAACTGTCGCCGCGAATCAACTCCCGCCGCGTGTCGTCGAGGCCACGCTCGTCGCCGAGGATCGCCGGTTCTTCCGCCATCCCGGCGTCGACCCGATCGCCATCTCGCGAGCGATGCTGCACAACGTTCGCGCGATGCGCGTGGTGGAAGGCGGTTCGACGATCACGCAGCAGGTCGCCAAGCTGCTGCTGCAATCGACGAATCGCAGCGTGCGTCAGAAATCGCGCGAGGCCGTACTCGCGCTGCGCCTCGAGCATCGCTTCACGAAGCTCGAGATCCTTGCGCTGTATCTGAATCTCGCACCGTATGGAAACCGGATCGACGGGATTGCGCGCGCCAGCCGCACGTATTTTGGCTGCGCGCCGGAGCAACTCACGCCCGCGCAGGCCGCGTTTCTCGCGTCGCTGCCGCAGCGACCCAGCGCGTTCAATCCGCTGCGCAATCCCGAGAGTGCGCGCGCCCGCCAACGCCACATCCTGGCGGGCATGAAGTTGTCTTCGGAGGAACGCACGCAGGCGCGCGCGGAGCGTCTGCAGTTCACGAAAGGATCGCAGCCGGTGCTGGCGATGCACTTCGTCGAGCATGTTCTGGCGAAGAACGTCACGCGATCCGGATCGATCCGCACCACGCTCGACGCGCCGCTCCAGCGCGACGTGATGGGAATCATCGCTGCGCATCGAAAGACGCTGCTGCGGCATGGTGCGCACAGCGTCGCGGTGGCGGTGCTCGACAACGCCACGGGCGATTGGCTGGCGTGGGAAGGATCGGGCGATTACTTCGGTGAAGGCTTCGGCGGCGCGATCGATGGAGTGACCTCGCCGCGCCAGCCCGGCTCGACGTTGAAGCCGTTCACGTACGCGCTGGCGTTCGAGAGCGGCCGTTCGCCTGCGGCCGTGCTGGCCGATGTGCCGTCGCATTTTTCGACCGCCGAGGAAGGCATCGTTTATACGCCGCGCAACTACGACAACCAATATCGCGGACCGTTGCGCGTGCGTGCGGCGCTGGCGGGATCGCAGAACGTTCCGGCCGTGGCCATCCTGTCGCAGCTCGGGTCCGAATCGTTGCTGCGTCTACTGCGCAACGCCGGTTTCTCCGGTCTCGATCGCACCGCCGATTTCTATGGCCTCGGCCTCACGCTCGGCGATGCGGAAGTCACGCTCGAACAACTCGTGAAGGCGTACGCGACGTTCGCGCGCCGCGGCGCTCAGCCGCAAGCGAACGCCAAGCCGCTCTTCTCGCAGCGCACGGCGTTCTGGATCACCGACATTCTGAGTGACGCAGCCGCGCGCGAGTACGCGTTCGGCAGCGGCGGCAGTCTCGACTTCCCGTTCCCCGTGGCGGTGAAAACCGGCACTTCGCAGGCCTATCGCGACAACTGGACGGTCGGCTACACGCGCGATGTGACAGTCGGCGTTTGGGTCGGCAACTTCGATCGCCGCCCGTTGCGCGGCTCGAGCGGTGTCACCGGAGCGGCGCCGATCTTCAACGGGGTAATGCTCGCGGCGATGAAACGCGCGCGCGGATCGCTGCCGATCGGCGATACGACACCGATCGTGCCGCCGCCTGCGAACGTCGAATCGATCGACATCTGCGTCCTCTCCGGCGCTCGCCCTTCACCGTACTGCCCCGCGATCGCCAAAGAGTGGCTGGCCACGGACGAGTCTCCCCGCTTCTGCGCCTGGCATCACGACGGCACCATCGACTGGCCCGCCGAATACCGCGCATGGGCGCGCAAAAACTCGCCATCGCCGCAACCGCAGCGCACCGCGCACCGCAACACCTTCCGCATCGCCAACCCACCCGACGGCGCTACCTATCTCATCGATCCGACGTTGCGCATGCAATACCAAACCGTCCGCCTCCGCGCCGACGCAACCTCCCGCGTCGAATGGCGCATCAACAACCAACGCATCCCCGGCAACGAATGGTCGCTAGTGCCCGGCAAACACACCATCACCGCCGTCGATGCGAGCGGGAAGCGCGATTCGGTGCAGATTCTCGTGAAGTGAGAAGGAGTTCGCTTTGTATGCTCGTGCACGGAACGAACATACAAAAGCGGCGGCTGCGGCCACCGCACTCCAAAACGTCAATCGAAGTCGTCGTAAGTTGTGAGCTTGTCGAGCGGAAACCGGTGCCGATTCTGGTGAAGTGAGCATCGCGCGGAACGAACATACAAAAGCGGCGGCTGCGGCCACCGCACTCCAAAACGTCAATCGAAGTCGTCGTAAATTGTGAGCTTGTCGATCGTTCAGATTCTAGTGAGGTGAGTAGAAATTTTGGAGTGCGGCAGCCGCAGCTGCCGCTTTTGTATGCCCTCGCATGGAGTGAAGATACAAAAGCGGCGGCTGTGGCCACCGCACTCCAAAAACGTCAATCGAAGTCGTCGTAAGTTGTGAGCTTGTCGAGCGGAAACCGGTGCCGATTCTGGTGAAGTGAGCATCGCGCGGAACGAACATACAAAAGCGGCGGCTGCGGCCACCGCA
>JALYJW010000097.1 GCA_030775085.1 Acidobacteriota bacterium
CTACTGCCGACCGCCGACTGCCGACCGCCGACTCCATAGAGCCCATGATCGCTTCGTACGCTTCCGCCGCTTCGGGATACTCGATGCGGTCGAGCAGCACGGGCACGAAGTACGTGTTCAGCGTCTCCGCGTTCTCGCCGTTGAGGAACGCCTCGCGATGCATGCGCTGGCAGTCCCACGACGCCGCGAACCCGATCGACACGAAGAGCGGCTTTTTTTCCTTCTGCGCCCGCGCGATGGCCGTCTTCCCCCACTCCACCCACTTCACCGGAGCAGAGGCGCGATCGGTGACGTAGCGCGTGGCGGCGCTCGCGGAGAGCGTGAGCGACATCAGGAGCGCGACGCAGAAGGTCCGGATCATGCCGCATGAGGAACACGCCCAACCGCGTCCGTCATCCCCATTTTTCGCGCCGGGCGTTCGTCTTGCACTCCCACGCGGGCATGTACAAGCGCAATACAACGCTCGCTCTCGCTCTCGTGCTCGCTTCGCTCTTCGCCGCCGGGTGCGGCTCGACGGGCGGCGGCGGCGACTTCAATCTCATCTCCATCGAAGAAGAGTGGCAGCTTGGAAACCAGCTCTCGCAGGACATCGCGAAGCAGGTCCGGCTGAACAACGATCCCGCCGTCAACGCCTACGTGCGCAACATGGGGCAGCGGATCGTGGCGCAGGCCGCGCCGCCATTCAATCAACTGCCGTGGAACTTCCACGTGGTGCAGGACGACACGATCAACGCCTTCGCCGTCCCCGGCGGCCACGTGTACGTCCACACCGGCCTGATCAAAAACGCCAACGACGCTTCGCAACTGGCGGGCGTGCTGGCGCATGAGATCAGCCACGTGCTGGCGCGCCACTCCACCGAACAGCTCTCCCGGCAGTACGGGCTCAGCGTCATCGCCGGTGCAGTCCTCGGGCAGAACCCAGGCGCGCTCTCACAGATCGCCGCGCAGATCGTTGCCGGCGGCGCACTGGCGCGCTTCAGCCGCGAAGCCGAGCGCGAAGCGGACAACATCGGCATCCAGGCCATGGCCGCGGCAGGCTACAACCCGAGCGGCATGGCCGCGATGTTCGAAGTGCTCCTCGCCCAGCGTGAGGGACAACCGGGACGGCTCGAACAGTTCTTCTCCACGCACCCGCTGACCGAAGAACGCGTCCGCGACGCACGCTCGCGAGCCGCGCAGCTCGGCTCGCGCGGCATCACCGACGAACCTGCGTATCAGGATATCCGCCGGAGGGTTTAGGACCGGCGGAGGTCATCCCTCCGGCGGCCATTCGTAGAGGCTGAGCATACAGCGATCGACGAATCCGAGCGATCGATAAACGCTGTAGCCGAGATCGGAAGACTGCAATGCCGCGCGCGTCGCGCCCGCGTCGCGCGCGTAACGCATCGCCGCGCGCGTGACGGCCGCACCGATGCCCCGCCCACGTGCCGCAGGCAACGTGGCCACGAAATAGATCCCGGCCAGTGCTCCCTCGACGAGCACCGAAGTCGTGGCCACCGGCTCATCGCCGAGGTCACCGACGAAGTGCGTCCACGCCGCGTCGTCGCCGAACCCGCATCGGATGTATGCATCGAGCCAATGCTCCCCTTCCTCCGGTGACCGCTCGAACGCCGCCACGAAGACCGCCAGCCAATGCTGCAGCTCAGTCGCGTTTGCCATCTTGCGAATCGTGACCATCGCTGGCGGCGGCGCGTCGAGATCGACCGCCATCAGATCCGCCGCCATCCCCGGCGCATCGTACGCATGCCGCATCCCATGCGCCGCCAGCACTGCCCCGAGCCCCTGCGGCTGCGTCGACGGAGTCAGCCACCAACGAAACGCACACTGCCGCGCGCGAAAAATATCGATGATCGATTCGACCTCCCGATCGATCTCATTCGAATCGAGACAGGTCGTCGCGATCCCGCTGAAAAACGTGATCGGCAAATGCGACATCACGCCGAACACACGACCGTCGTCAATCAACTCCGCACCAGGAAAGTTCGCGAAACTGCGGAAGCAGTTTCGGGAGATGGTTTCGATGGCGTTTACATCATCGGAAATCACGCGATGGAGTATAGCGATGGCGACAGCGGCGCGAGGCTCGCACGAATACCATCACCACAGAGACACAGAGAACACAGAGGGGACACAGAGGAAAGCGATGGACATGATGGACATGAGCACGCCTTTTCAAAAGCTTGCTTCACTCCGTCCTCCTCCGTCCTCCTCCGTGCCCTCTGTGGTGAATGCACGTGTGCATCCTGCGCGCATGAACTCCTCGCGCCGCGACCAGACAACGAGTCACACCTCGCCAATCGCTGCGCGGATGTCTTCTAAAGCCATATCAACGCGGTCGCGATGCGTGCGGTGCGAACTGATGGCAATTCGGATGACGAACACACCGTCGAGGACGGCCGGTGTGAGCATGACGCGCTTGCGGGCGGTGATGCGCTCGAGGAGCGTGCGATTGAGCGTGTCGAGCTCGGACGCGGAAAGGTCCGACCGAACGAGTCGAAAAGCGAGAATGGTGAGCTGCGGCTCAGCCACGATCTCGATACCTTCGATTTCTCGAAGCCCAGCCAGCGCGTGGTCGATCAGGTCGAGCTTTTCGTCGAGCTGCTCGCGAAACGGCTCGATGCCGAAAAGTTTGAGCGGAAGCCAGACACGCAGACCGCGAAAGTCGCGTGAAAGCTCGGGTGAGATCTCGCAGAAGTCGACCAGTTCGTCCTCCTGCTGCATGTCGGGGAGATAGTCGGCGTGCGAAGAATGCGCGCGCCGCAACGCAACTGCGTCGCGCACGAGCACGGCGCCTGTGCCGAATGGGAGGAAGAGCGTCTTGTGCGGATCGAGGATGACCGAGTCAGCTTCTTCGATCCCACGCAGCGCGACGCGTCCACGCTCGGTGAGCATGAACAGCGCACCGTACGCTCCGTCGACGTGAAACCAGACGCGTTCCTCGCGCGCGATGCGGGCCATGGCCGCGAGATCGTCCACCGCGCCGGTGGGCGTCGTGCCGGCGCTTCCGGCGATGAGGAACGGCGTCCACCCTTCGGCGCGATCGCGCGCGATGGCGTCCTGCAGCGCGTCGATGCGAATGCGGAACTTCTCGTCGACCGGCAGTTCGCGAATGTTCGCGATCGGAAACCCGGCCAGACTCGCCGCTTTCTGAAAGGAATGATGGATCTGGTTCGAGCAGTACATCGTGCCGCGCAGAAAATCATCGGGCAGCATCGCCCTGCGCGCGGTGACCACCGCCGTGAAATTCGCCAGCGAACCGCCGGAAGTCAGCACGCCGCCGGAGGTGCTCGGGAATCCGAGAATCTCGCAGAACCAGCGCACGACGTTCGTCTCGAGCTGCACCAACGCAGGCGCGGCCGCGCAGACACCGATGTAACGGTTCACGGCATCGGCGATGAGATCGGCCACAGCAGAATGAAAGAGCCCGCCGCCGGGCACATACGCGAGATAGCCCGGACCCGCGGCGTTGAACGAGCGCGGAATGGCGTCATTGAACAGAAAATCGAGCAACGACTCGAACGCTTGTCCGCTCTGCGGCAACGGCTCGATGAGAGTGCGCGCGTACTCGGTCGCCCCTTCGACGTTCATCGCCGGCTGCGACGGCAGCGACTCGATGTGCGCAACGATGCGCTGCATCGCCTCATCGACGAGGCGGTGCATTTCGCTTGCGTCAGGTTCAAGTGGATAGGTCATGGTTTCACAAGGTCATCGCGCGAGAGCCGCCCCTCACCCTAACCCTCTCCCCATCGCGGTGAGGCTGCAATGGGGAGAGGGGACTGATTTTCGCGAGATTCAAGTCCCCTCTCCCCGCGGCGGCTTCATCGCCGAGGGGAGAGGGTTAGGGTGAGGGGCGGCTCTCGCGAATCACCAGATCCTGCACCGCTCCCCTTCCGCGCGGACCATCTTCGCGTTCGCGGTGCAGTTCCAGGCATCCTGGAACTCGGGCATATTGCTCACCGTGAGGTTCACGCGCGCCGGTCCGGGCGCATGCGGGTCGGTCAAGGCCCGGCGCCGCCCCTCCTCGGCGGCCATGTTCTGGCCCCACACCTGCGCGAAGCCGAGGAAGAAACGCTGTTCCGGCGAGTAGCCGTCGAGCGTGAGCCGCGGTTTGTTTTCGAGCGATTTGCGATACGCATGCAGCGCGAGCGTCAACCCGCCGAGGTCCGCGATCGCTTCGCCGGTGACCAGCTCGCCGTTCAGATTCAACCCTTCGTCGACGTTCCAGGCGCCGTACTGTTTGATGATGCACTCGGCGCGCGAATGGAAGTTCTCGAGGTCTTTTGGAGTCCACCAGTTGCGCAGGTTCCCCTCGGGATCGAATTTCGCGCCCTGATCGTCGAAGCCATGCGTCATCTCGTGGCCGATGACCATCCCGATGCCGCCGTAGTTGTACGCGTCGTCGGCGTTCGGATCGTAGAACGGCGGCTGCAGGATGCCGGCCGGGAACGTGATGTTGTTGCGCGTGGCGCTGTAGCTGGCGTTCACCGTCGACGGCGTGAAGTTGCCCCACTCGTTCGGATCGTCGGGCTTTCCGACGCGATTCACTGCACGCTGCACGTTGAACGCGCGCGCGGCGGCGACGTTCGCGGCGTAGGAATCGCGGCCGACTTCGAGTGTCGCGTAGTCGATCCACGTGTCGGGATATCCGATGCGGCGGCGGAACGCTTCCAGCTTGGCGGTCGCGGTCTGCTTCGTCTCCGGCCCCATCCATGTGAGCGTCGGGATGTCCTCGCGCAGCGCCGCAACGAGGTTGTCGATGAGCTCGTTCATCTTGTCCTTCGCCTCGGGGGTGAAGGCGCGCTTGACGTACTCCTGGCCTAGAAGATCGCCGAGGTTCGCGTCGGCGGCGCGCACGCACCGCTGCCAGCGCGGCGAGTTTTCCTTCGTGCCGGAGAGGATGGTGTGGCGAAACGCGAAATCCTGATTCACGAACGCCGGTGAGAGCTGCGGCGCCGCGGCGTCGAGGACGTTCCAACGCACATACGCCTTCCACGTCTCCAGCGGCATCTCGTCGAGCAGACGGTTGGCCTCGCGGATGTACTCCGGCTGCGCGACGTTGAGCGAGCGCAGATCGTTGAGACCGAGCGCACTGAAAAACGCCGGCCACTGGAACTGCGGCGCCGTCGACTGCAGCTCCGAGACCGCCGTGACGTGATACGTGTTCTCCGGCTTGCGCTGATCGACGCGCGCCATCGATGCCTGAGCCAGCTCGGTCTCCAGCGCCATCACCCGCTCGGCATCGGTCGACGCCTTCGCCGCGGGAAGGCCGGCCAGCTCGAACATCTTCGTCAGATGTGCGACGTACTCGCGCCGGATAGTCTTGAACTTCTCATCGTCGCGCAAGTAGTACTCGCGGTCCGGCAGACCCAGCCCCGCCTGCGACACCGCGGCGATGATGTTCTTCGAGCTCTTGATGTCGTTCTGCGCGGAGAAACGGAACACGAGCACGACACCCTTCTGCTGCTGGCGATGGATCTCAGCGATGAGCGCGGCGCGGCTGTCGATGGCGTTGATGCGCTCGACGTCCTCACGGATCGGCCCGAGACCCTGCGCCTCGATGGCCGATTCATTCATGCACGCGTGCCAGAACGCGCCGATCTTCTGCGTCGCGCTCCCCGGCTCCGCGGCTGTGTCGCTGCCCACACTGTCGATAGCTGCGCTCTCGAGAATCTGCCGCAGCGTCTGCCGGTTCCGCTCCGCCACTTCCTCGAAACGGCCGTATCGCGCGTAAATCGCCGGCAGCGGATTCGCCTTCTGCCAGCCACCGACGGTATATCGATAGAAGTCATCGCACGGCGAAACGGAGCGATCGACCTGCGAAAGCGAGAACCCGTTCGCACCCAGCAGAGGCTTCGGCCGCGGCGGCGGCGGAGCAGGC
Source organism: Acidobacteriota bacterium (assembly GCA_030775085.1). GTDB lineage: Bacteria > Acidobacteriota > Thermoanaerobaculia > Gp7-AA8 > Gp7-AA8 > QHVT01. The sequence continues at coordinate 5,879 of JALYJW010000097.1, forward strand.
GGCTTCGCCGAAGCACAAGCAAACGCGAACGCGACGAGAAAGAGGAGCGGCAGGCGCTTGTTCATCGCGCGGAATCGTAGGACAGGAGTCGCAAAGTCTCAAAGTCTCAAAGTCTCAAAGGAGAGGCCGCGGTGCGATTCTCCTTTGAGACTTTGAGACTTTGCGACTTTGCGACTCCCTCACCCTTCCAGGGCCAACACCATCTCGAACAGCCGCAACAGCTCCTCGAAGTGATCGCGCGGCTTGCGCAAGACGGGACCGTCGATCGGGGCGTCGGCGCCGTCCGCCTCCTGGTCGGTCAGGAAGATGATCGGCAGCGTGCGCGCGTGGAGGTGAACTTCCTTGGCGATCTCCAGCGCGCGTAGATCCGGGAGATCGAGATCGAGGATCAGAATATCGGGCCGTTGCCTGCGGATCGTGGCCACGACATCGCTTTCGGGCGAAAGTAGAGAGCATTCCAGCTCCATCAGGCGCAGGAACGTGTGCAGCATTTCCGCAGCCTTGCGATCACCATCTACGACCACTACGCGCCGAGTTGTGAACATCTCGAGCTCAGGGCTATGCTTTGCGGGCTGCAATGGCGGTTACGAATCTTCCTCGTCCAGCTCGAACAATTCCGCGGCTCGGACGCCCTCTCCGGAGAGGCGGCGGCAAGCCGACGCGATGGCTGCGATACAGCGCCGGGTCGGCTCCATCCGCCCCATCCGGATCCGCAGGAGATGCTGGCGGCTGTACCCGGACTCGCGCGCGAGGTGCGCCGGCTTGATGCCCCTGCTCCGGATGAATGATTCAAGGCGGGTATTCGGCATGTGCAGTATGTTGCATACTAGACATGAGCAGTATGGATGTCAATCCGGAGTTGGTCTCCGTGCATATTTAAGCGCACGATATTGCGCAAACTCATCATCTACTATGACTTGCCGCCCTTCCCTCCCTTCCAGAAGCTTCCTGCACTAGACGCCGTCCACAGGGGGTGGAAATGCACTCCGCGTCACTCCTTGTGAGAAAGTGCATCTCATGAGAGCCGGAGACGAGTCGGCGGTCGGCAGTCGGCGGTCGGCAGTGGCAACGATGGATGCGCGGCCAGCCTCTCGGGCTACTGCCGACCGCCAACTGCCGACCGCCGACTGATTTCAGGGTCTATGACGTGTGTTGCACATTTCTCAATCGATGAGTAACCTATAAGTTCCTTTTTATGCTCGGCGACACAGTTCGGGAAGCACGGATCAAAAAAGGCCTCACCCAGGCCCGCCTGGCGAAGGCTGCCGGCGTGAGCCGTCGCCATTTGGCCGCTCTCGAGAAGGGAGCGAACGTCTCGGTCAACATCCTCCAGCGCGTCGCGGCAGTGCTCGACCTGAACGAGATCCACCTCGCCGATCTCTCCTTGCGGCCCGGTGACCGTGAGCGCAGCTCCGTGAACATGCCCCTGCTGACCGACACGATCCGCGAGGCCCTGGCCGAGGCGGAACGGGCACAGGTCATCCTGGCGCGTGCGGAACATCTCCTGGCGCAGGATGGATCCGGCGGCGAGCGCGGAGTCGAGATGAAGTTCCCACGCCTGCCCGTCCGGCGCATTGAAGCTCCGCGCGCCGCCACGGGCGACGCACTGCGCGAACGTCCAGACTGGGTGGAGATCGAGACTTCCGGCGAGATCCGCCACGGCGAGGCCGTCGACGAGAAGACCAAAGAGAAGGTGTCGCTGCCAAAGAGCGTCGTGGAAAAGGGCGAGATCATCTTCCGCGCCCGCGGCGACAACATGCGCGATCAAGGCATCGAAGACGGCGACCTGCTCATCATCGAGAACCGCCCGCGCGGCCGCGCCTCCACGGGCGAGCTCGTGATCTGCCGCATCGGCCGCATCGTCTTCGTCGGCCGCTGGTGGCAGAAACACGGCCAGAAAGCGCTGCTCTCGAATGGCCTGTCCGAAGTCACCGTCGGCCGCTCCGCACGATCGCTGCGCGTCGTCGCCGCGATCAACCAGATCGTGAGGATGTGATTCGACCGGCGTGCGGACGCGACAAACTTCTTGCGCGTCGAACGCACGCGCGTACCCTCACCACAGAGACACAGAGATCACAGAGGGGACACAGAGGAAGGCGATAGATCTGATCACTGTCTTTTCGACAATTGCTTTACTCCGTCCTCCTCCGTCCCCTCTGTGTCTCTGTGGTGAATGCACGCGTGCGTCAACGCAAATGAAGTTCTTCCCGCAGCCGCGAGCGACCACACTCCAGCCAACCGACGCCAAGTACAATCCTGCCCATGCGCTCGATTGCTGTACTGCTCTCGCTCCTGCTGACGCTTGCCGCCGCCGCACAGCCGCTCAACACGAAAGCCGTCGATCGGATCGTGAGCTCGACGATGAAGGTGTGGCAGCTTCCCGGAGTGGCCATCGCCATCGTGAAGAACGACCGCGTGGTCTACGTCAAAGGATTCGGGACCAAGGAGCTGGGCGGCGCGGAGCCGGTCACGGGCGACACGCTTTTTCAGATCGCGTCGACCTCGAAGGCATTCACCTCGACGGCGCTGGCCATGCTGGCGGCCGAAAAGAAACTCTCCTGGGATGATCCCGTGCGCGAGCACGTCGGCTACTTCCGCCTGGCCGACATGTGCGCCGACTCGCAGGTGACGCTCCGCGACATCGTGTCGCATCGCACGGGCCTCAGCCGCCACGATGAGCTGTGGGACAACTCACCCTTCACGGCCGAGGATGTCGTGCGGCGCATTGGACATGTCGAGCTCTCGAAACCATTCCGCAGCGCGTACCAGTACCAGAACATCATGTTCATCGCCGCGGGTGAAGTGGTCACCAAGGCCTCCGGCATGCCGTGGGACGAGTTCATGAAGACGCGCATCTTCCAGCCGCTGGCGATGACGCGCACCGTCATCTCCGATGCCGAGTGGAACGCTGCCGATCACGCCACCGGCTATCAGTACGACTGGAAGACCGGCCGCATCTCGCCGCAACGTCCCATCGACACCACCACGATCGGCGCGGGAGGCGCGATCAAGTCGTCCGCTGCCGACATGGCCAACTGGCTGCGCTTCCAGCTGGGCAACGGCGCGTTCAATCTCGTGCAGCTCGTCGAGCCCGGCGCGATCGAGGAAACGAAAACGCCCAACACCGTCATCCGCATGGAAGGTCTCACGCGCGAAGCCAACACGGAGACGCACGTGATGGCGTACGCGATGGGCTGGACGGTGCAGGACTACCGCGGCGAGCTGCTCGTCTCGCACGGCGGCGCGCTGAACGGCTTCCGGACGCATGTCGACTTGCTGCCGCGCCGCGGGACCGGCTTCGTCATCATGACCAACGTCGGCCGCGGCCTGGCGCTCGTCTCGATGCGCAACTCGCTGGCCGATCTGCTTTCCGGAAAACCCGGCCGCGACTGGAACGCCTACTACCTGATGGTCGACCGCCGCGCCGAGGAGAACGGTGAGGACGAAAAGAAAGCGCGTGATGCCAAACGCGTCCCCGACACCGCGCCATCACGACCACTCGAGCAATACGCCGGCGACTACGAAAGCCCCGCGTACGGCATCGCCAAGGTGTCGATCGTCGACGGAAAACTCCTGCTGCAATGGAGCCGGATGACCATTCCTCTCACTCACTTTCACTACGACATCTTCAACGCCGCCTCGGAGTACGACGATGTCGACGAACAGGTCGCCTTCACCCTCGGCGTCGAGCGAGAGGTCAAGACATTGACCTTCTTCGGCGAACGCTTCGCGAAGAAGTAGGGCTAGAACGTTTTTCGATAGGTGTAGATGAACGCCCGCGGCCCGCAGTTCCGGATCGGCGGCGAAAACTTCGCCGACTTGATCTCGCGCTCCGTCAAAAACGCCAGCGCCTCATCGCCCGTCGCATTCGCCACCAGCTTCGTCGACGTCACGATTCCTTTCGCGTTCACCGTAGCCTCCACGACCACCAGCCCGTGCGCGCCACTGTCCGAAAACGCCGGCATCGGCGTCTCCAGAAACGCGAAATCAGAATCCGGCGGACAACCGCCGCGCTTCCCGGACGCCCGCTTCTTCTGAGAAACCCCATCCCGCGCCACGAACCGCTCCGCCACCCAGCCCGTACTCCCATCCGCGAGCCGCACCTTCATCCAACTCTCATCGCTCCGCAGCACACCGAGCGACGCCCCCTTCTTCACCTGCGCAATCACCTCCGCATCCGCCACCGGCTCGCGCCGCACATTCAGCGCTGAAGCCGTCACGCGAACCGTGCCGGAGACGACCTCCTCAACCGGCGCCGCCGGCTGCGGCTCGGCAACCTCAGGCACCGTGGCCGGAGCGGGGGGCGGCGGAGCCGCACATGAGCAGGCGAAGAGCAGAGCAATGGCAGGAAGAGCGCGGCGCATGGGACGCGCATGCTATCAAGTTGAGCGGCCTTGGGCTCACGCGCGTGGCCGCATGGCGAACAACATCCGTTCGCAGGTTTAGCTCCTGGTCGCAGTTCGCGGCGATGCCGGCTTGGGCGTACGCGATTAAGGACAGGGCGGAACGATGATGCCTGGCCAACTCGTTAGATGCCACGGCTCATTGCCGCTGACTGTGAAGCCGCATGACTCGGATGTCACTGTCACTGGACTCGGTACGGCTGTGTCGCTGCGGGCGAACACGTTGTTCTTCACTGTTCCGCGTGACGTACCGAGGACCAGGACGCCGCTTGTGAGCGGGGACCAATCGTTGATTCTGTTACCCTCTACCATTACGCGTGCCGATGCGCGCGTGCCAGTTCGATAGACACCGACGCCCGTGTTGCCGGCCGCGGTGATTCGATTGCGAACAACTTCGGTGTCGCTGGAATTGTGGACACGGATGCCGTCCGAGGCTGTCCCGATGATCGTGTTGTTCAGAACGCGGGCGCCCGGGTAGTTCGACAGGAAGATGCCAAATGAATTGGCGCCGGTCACACTCTGGACGTGGTTTTCGGCGACGACCGTTCCGATGACGCTTTGGGGGCCGATCACGTCGCCATTCGAGCGAAGGACGATTCCAGAGGCCAGAGGCAATGTCACGTTGCGGATCGTGTTTCCGATGATCTGCAGGTCGCGTACGTACGCTCCGGGGTCGACGGGCACATCGATCCCGGCTTGGCGAATGTCGACGATCACGTTCCCGCGGATCAGGGTGTGAGCCGTGGACTCGCCCTTGAACACGCCGGACGCGGTGAGGTTGATGCCGACCGTGCAATTGGAGAGGTAGTTGTCCACGACACGCAATCCGTTGGTGTCGCTGTTCACGATGTTGCCCGCTCCGAGAGTGACGCAGGCGGCGCCGATGTTCTTCACCGTGTTGCCCTGCATCAGAACGTCGTAACCGCCAAAGCTCTCCATGCCCTCCTGATTCTTGCCACCGGTGGAGGCCCTCGCTGAGTTGCCATCGATCCAGTTGTTCAGGTAGCGAATGTGCCGGCCCTTGAGGTTCCAGATCATGTAGGAGTGGTAACCGGGTGCCCCAAGGATCTCCACTCGCTCCACCGTGGCGTTGGTGACCACTGTGCCATCCATAGCGCCCTTAACGGTGCTCGCCGGGAGCAGCTCAATCACATTCGCGTGGACCCCGCACGTGAAGATGTCGGCGGTCAGATCCGAGATGGTAACGTTGTTCGTGCCGACTGTGCCGATGACGCTCGTCAGCGCGGTATTGCTCACGTACCGGCCGGCGAATCCAGATACAGCGCGGACGACCGTCGCGCCGCGCATGACGCCGCGCAGGTGCGTGTTCGATCCGATCGCAAGCGGGCGGCAGACGTTGAGGACCCGCTTCCTGATTTGCACCGTTCCGCCACCGGCAGCGGCCGTCGCGTTCAGCTCGGCCTGGACCGCAATTTCATCGGCCGTAGGGCATGAAAACACGCACTGCCCGAAGAGGTTCGTCGTGAAGAGAAGAAACAAAACTGCATAAACGGTCTTCATTTTTAGAGATATCGCAAACACGGTATCGAGAGCGATGCCGTTCGCCGAGGAAAGATCGTCATCCAGGCAAGGACGAGGACGAGCATGTCAGCTCGAAGGACGGTCATACGGTCAAGACCGCTGGCGATGACGCCACTTCGGCGTCGTTCCCTGTTCTGTGCGGGTGAAGGCAGGACTCACGATGAGCGGAGTCTAGCACGGGCACTCGACCATGGATTGGCGACCATTTCGTGGCTGGATGCGGCGCCGCTCGGATCAGACAGCAAGGCAACCACAGGAAGAACGCGGCGCATGGACGCGCATGCGTTAAGTTGGGCTGTGATCGCGCGCCCCAGACTCAACCGGATCATCGGAGACGACTCGAGCCGTCCTCGCATTACACCTCGACTCATCCCGCACTTCTCTTCTCTGTGATCCTCACCGGCGCTGCGTCCGCGAGCGTTTTCAGCGACGGGCTCTGGCGGGACGTCACGGAAGAAGCGGCACTGTCTGCCGGGCACCGGCGAGCGCGTTTCCAGAACCCGGTGTTCGACCCCGCGTATAGTCCGAATAACTCACGCGTGTCAATCGGCCTTGACGGCGTCGCACCGCAACCTCCATCAGATCAATACCTTACAGAATCATCGAAAACCGAAGGCCTGACCCCATGGCTATTGCCTGACCCCATGGCTATTGCCTCTACACTGCATAAAATGGATCGCCTGCGACTTCGGCTCGGCGATCGGCGTCATTCTGACTTTCCCAGTAAGAAATCCAAGCGGCCCAACCATTCAGAGCTTCACCTGGCGGCGTACTCAAAAACTGGAGAATTGCCGGAATGTCGGCACGCGTCACTGGTAGCGTACTCAGTGCGTCCAGATGCATGAGTACTTCGACCTCAATCGATCGATCATCCTCCGGTGGACTCTCAGGAAAATCACTGCTGTCAGTGAAGGACTCCGCTAGCTCCTGCACTTCTTGGGCGGTCATTTCTCCGCTTTGCCAGTCGCGAAGCGCGTTGATCAGCAGGTTCCGAGTCAGGACCTTGTCAGTCATATTTAGTCGTTGAACGTAGTCTTCTGATACGTTCCGTTGATAGGGTCGTTTATCTCGACTTTCGCGCCGCCGCGTCGTTTCGGAGGCAAGCCACAGATAGTGCTCTTGTGTCAATAAAATCCATCAGCACGGTATTATCCTTGGGTGTAACCAGCGATCAGGACGGACGTTAAGTAGCCTGGGGTGGGTGGCGAGAACCCCGCTGGCCATTCCGTCTTGTCATCGTACTGACAACCCACGAAAGATGCCTCGCTCAGGCGAGCACAGAGCATGTTTGCGCCATTGAGAACCGACTTCTCGAACCTTGCGCCTCCGACGTCGCTACCTTTCAAGTCAGCGTTCGTCAAGTCGGGCCCTTTCAAAGTCAGCGCCCGCCAACTCACAGTTCCGAAGTATCGCTCGGTGGAGCCGAGCGCCGACGAGGTTCGCCACACGAAGATCCGCCACAGTCAAGTCAGCATCAGACAAATCTGCTTCCGCCATGAAGGCACCACGAAGAAACGCACGATTCAGCCTAGCATGTCGCATGTCAGCAGATTCTAAAAGCGCCCGATGAAGCATCGCGCGCTCAGATTCACCCCAACGAGCGAGTCACTGTCGACCGTTAGAGATTCACCCGTCGCAAATTCAATATTCATCAGAAGGCCAACTAGTTATTGCCCCAATCGGTTAGGTCTTTGTAGACGTCTTTAACCCATTTATAAACACGTGCCGATCGCGAAGCGGTTCCCGGCGCGATAGGTGGCTCCCGACCAACGATCCGACCGGCGACATATCGGTGATGACCGTCGACGATTCTTGTACCGCCCACCGTGATCGGACGGGCGTAGTACCGCGCGTGCATGTAGTCGATGTACGAGCTGCTGTCGTTCGGCGTCGTGTTGTCGAAGTCGCGCTCGTGCCCTGTGAAGCGGAGCGGTTCTTCCCGGTCGTAGCCCTTCGCCTGGTGTTGCCCGACGCTCGTTCGCGCCGGCCCGGCGGCGGGCACGTGGCGTCACGAAGCACGAAGGCCTAACCCCAATGGCCTTAAGTTAAGCGAAGTCGTGGCTTTCTTTCGTCAATGTAGGCTTCGTTTTGACGCATCGACTTGGTGACGATCTGGTAGTTGCTCATCTTCCGTTTCACGCCGCGTGGGTAGTGCCGGCCCGGTCGGTGGCGCACGCGTTCCTCCAGCGTTTCGGAGCGCATCAGGTCTGCGACGTAGCTACGCTCCTGAGGGGGAAAAAGAAACGAACCAGGGCAGCTTTCGGTGCACCACTCGGAGCGTGTGCACGAACGATAGCTCGTTGGCCGAGATGTCTTCGGAGAGCGCCGCGTCGTGCATGACGAACCTCACGCCGTAGTGCGCAAGCAGGAGACCGAACACATCCTGCCGGACCAAGTCCGGGAGCTTGCTCCGCAGCACGACGTGGCTTCCGCGCAGATGCGTTTTGATCTCATCAATGGCAGTTTCGATCGTCCATCTCTCCGCGTACAACCTGGCGAGTTCCAGGGCGGGCGCCTTCTCCACGTCGAGGATGTTCGTGACCAGCCGGTACGTCTCGCGGAACCCGTCGATGCGGTAGTCGATGATGCGAACGGTGATCCCTTCGCGGTCCTCACGTCGATGCTTCGGCGAGGGGTAAAGCTTGCCCAGGGATGAGCCATCGGACAACTTGCGCTTTCTCGGAAGCACGAGCTGATGCTTGGCTCGCCAGACCAGCTTTGCTCCGGTCGCAATTGCCTGTTTCCACAGGGGATAACAGAAGAAGTTCCGATCGGCGAGGCAGAGCATGTTGCGCCGTAGCTTCCCAAGGATGCGCCGCGCTATCGTCGTTTCTCCGACGTCGCAGCGGTCCATCTCGGCACCGAAGAACACGTGCGTTCCGTTCTCGACGAAGCCGAGAACGCGTACCTGAGGATAGGCGCTGCGACCTCGCGAGGATCCGGGTCGCCCGAACGCCCTCTCGTTCTCCTCAGACTCGGCCACGTCCACGATGAAGCCGTCGAGCGCACCACGCGCCACGAACGGAACCATGCACCTCGAGTGCTCTTCTTCGCGATGGGACCGACCCCCTCGTTGTAGAGCGTCTCGATCGGTTCGCATCCAAGACGCTGCCGTGCCTGCGTGATCGCCGAGTCCGTTGCGATCTGGATGCGTTCCGGCCAGATCCATCCGGCCCCGTCGAGCAGCCGCCGCAACACCTCCCGGCATCCCACTCCAACGAAAAGTCCCAGCGCGATGATGTAGTACACCATCATCGACGGAGGCAGCAGGCGCTTTCGTCGGCCCTCCCTCTCCGTCGCCTTCAGTATCGCCCGGACCGTCTCGAGCGGAAACGCCTCTGCAAGTACACTCACCCCTGCGTTCGCGATATCCAACCTCTGAGCGGAAGCACCCATCACACCCTCCCTTCGCTCAGCTCAATGATCGCTTAACTGAAGGCCATTGGGCCTAACCCAGCCCTGACCCCAACTATCGAACTCGTTCGCGCCTGTTTTAATTGCTCTTGCCGCCCCCACCCCCTGGGTAACTGTCCTTTCCATTGTCGAAGTGATAGTGCGGCTGCGCACCGGCGGTAAACGCTTGTATATAGCCAGACGTCTGGTGCTTCTCGGCTCTCGGTTTGAATGTCCCGTTCCTGACTGCCCAATCGAACGTCCCCTCGTCGAGGGGATACCCCGTTAGAACTCCGGTCAAGCCATGCCTATCAATCCAAGCATAAGCCAACTGCTTGGTGCGAAATACTCCCGACGGAAACCGGGCACCTTCTCCGTTGAACACCCATACGAACTCAGTCTCAGGACTAGTCATTGGATTCCGTGATAATCGAGCCATCGCCCGATCTTGTTAATCGCGCGGCGAATGACGCTCTTGTTTGCCTCGTAAGCTGCACGCTGTGCGGCAGTCATTGGCCGATCGCCAGGCATCGGGCCGCCGTTTGGTCGGATCCGTGTCGGATCGCCGCCGCCACGCACGTGGCGCGCACCTCGCGAGCCCGACGGCAAGAAAGGAAACCTACACGTTCAAGAGAGATGGGTCGTACCACACATCTTCGTAATCCTCCGCGACTAGAAACCGCCAACCCGGCGGCAGAGCTAGATATTTGAGCACTTCCGGGCGTATCTCTTCTAGGTGCTTCACATGGGCGGGCACGAAAAACTCGGGATCACTCGACAGCTCTTCGCCTGCCCAAATATACCAACCTGTGGTGTCACCCCGTGGAGGATGGCGAAGCCCGTTGAGCGGCACGAGGTCACCTTCAACGTTAGCAGCGACGCCTGCTTTAAGCATCTCATTTGCTTCCACTGTGTTCGCGCCGTATTTTTCGCAGGTCCGCTTCTGTTCACGACTGATCATGTCAAAAACCGAACAATTCTTCATAAGAGCACACTACATCGTCCGACAACCCTCGTCCGCCCCTCTCGGGTTCGCGACCGCTTCGTACGCCGATGCTCAATCGTCACGAACCGTTCTCTACCGGAACATCATCCCAGACACAAGGCAACGAGTTCCTTTTTTATCTCTTGAAGCTTCTGCCGAGTCAGCTCACCAAAAATCTCGGGGGATGCGAGGCCGTGAATCAACGTCGTAAGATGCTGTCGTGTCACATCATGGAGATACGGTGCAAGTTCGCACTCGTCACACAGGAGAATGAAGTTCGCCCATTCTTGCAATGTGTCAAACGCAATACTTCCTCTCAACGCAAGATCGATCGCGTGCAGCACATGGTCGACACCAACCGTGACAGGTTCGCACATGTCGGTCCCGCCTACTAGCGCAAAGTTGCTTTCATTCCTCTCGAATGACAATGACGTTCCCAGTGTCAGGCGTAGAGCTGTCGCCGAAATGTCGAACTTGATGTACTTTTCGATCGCTTGTCGGACTTCCAGTGACTTTTGCATCGTGCTCATTTGACTTCCAACTTATCTTTGGTATGGACAACATTACCTTGCGGATCGTAGGTAGTCTTTCTTACGTCAACGACCTTTCCTGCAGCGTCGACCTTTTTTCATACGTTGCCTTCGAACCCGGGACTCTACCGGGCGTGTCGTACGTAAATTTCGTCGAACCGTCCTTCATCCTCTCGGCTCTGAAATTTTCGCTTCCCTTGGGAGCCTTCCCAAAGAATCGTTCACCTGATTTTTGAACTGCTCGCGTCGCAACCCACGCTTCTCCTTGCTCAGTCGTACTAACAGTTGCAGATCCTTCCGACGGCATCATGGAGGTTACCATCAAGGCTGTGAGGATTTCGTGGTCGAGCTGGGCCTGACCTTCCCACGCCATCTGCATATCGCCGGACTGCACGCCACGATAAATCTTGCCGATCCCTGAATACGCCGCCGCGTTATAAAAACCTTCCCACAGCGCTTCTACGACTGCTCGCGAAACTTGAGCACACGTCACAAACGAAGAACTTGTAACGGCACATCGGCCTGTCGGATCCGTGTAATTGATCGGGTTGTTCCGGACATACGCATACATGTTCCACGACTGCGGATTGTGATCATCCCAGTCTCTGCCAGGATCGACGGAGAGGAACCGTCCCGATGTCGTCGCGTAGTACCGCGCGTGCATGTAGTCGATGTACGAGCTGCTGTCGTTCGGTGTCGTGTTGTCGAAGTCGCGCTCGTGCCCTGTGAAGCGGAGCGGCTCTTCCCGGTCGTAGCCCTTGGCCTGGTGTTGCCCGATGCTCGTTCGCTCTTCGCCGAACGGCAGGAAGTCGTGCTCCGAGACGATCGAGCCGGTCGCGCTCGTCACCAGGCGCGCGCTGCCCAGATGATCCAGGTGATAGTGACGCCGGCCTCCTTCCTCCGCCACGCGCTGCGATCCCAGCAGCATGCCATCGCGGTAGACGAAGTCCTCCACCCACAGCCATGCCGCGCTCGCATTCGTCGAGGAGCTCTTGTACTGCCGCAGCACCTTCCCGTCCGGCGCGCGCAGGCTCCACGCCCACTCCGTTCCTCTCAGCACGCCGATTCGCTCGTCGTTCGCCGTGTATACGAACGTCTCCACGTTCGTGCCGTCGAATTCGTAGCTCGTCACCATGTTGAATCCGTCGTAAGTCGCCGACGTCGATCCTCGCGAATACTGATTTCCCGAGCTGTCGTATGAGGCGTCGCCGAGCTGATTCGTGGTTTCGGACACTGTCGGTACGGTGACCGGCTGCCCATTGAGGTCGTAGCTGGTGCGATTCCCGTAAGCGTCGTAGCCATACTCGTGCGTTGCCGCCGGCGTCACTCCGGAGATCTGCGCCTTGGTCAGCCGGTTCACGCTGTCGTACGTGTAGGTTCGGTACCCTTGCGTGCCTGGTGCTGCGGCTGTCCCGATGCCGCTGATGTTGCCCGAGCCATCGTAGGCGTAATCGCCGGTCCTCCAGGTCTGCCCCGAGTTCGGCTCGACCACCATCCTCCGCCGCTCCATCGTCAGCGGCTCCATCGCCAGAGGCTCGAGCCGATCCGGCGTCGCATCATCCGACCCGAGCGTCGCCTTCTCGATGAACCGGATTCCCGCCATTCCCCGCAGCGCCTCGATCACCCCCGGTGCCATCGTGATGACCAGACGGCTGCCGAGATCGGCCTCCACCACGCCGCCCATCGCGGTGACCGCAACAGCAGCCTGCTGCGCCGCTCCACGCTCCACGACCACGATGTAGCGCGCCTGTCCCGGTGCGATCTGCTGCTCGACCAGGGCTCCACCGTCCGCGCCAAAAACCGCGCCGGTGAGCAACAGCGTCGTCAGAAGTCCGAGGATCGTTCCTTTCACTGGGCACCTCCCCGGATCTGGGTCTGATGAATCACCCGGATATCGTAGTCCGTCAGCACCGGGTCCGTGTAGCTGATCGCGGCGAACCCGAGCGCCGTGCGCGCGCCGTTCATTGCCGCTCGCAACGACAGGATGTGCTGCGCGAGCACCTCCCCGGCGGCTGCCGGAGCCGGCGTGCCCACCGGGAGAATCCCGCTCCAGGTCGTCGCGGCGGACCCGCCCGCGACTCGAACTGCATTCACTGCGTTCAGCATCTCATTGAAGTGCGTAGCCTGCACGTCCGTTACGTCCGGAATCAGGCGACGTGAAAGCGATCGTCGTCGCCAGGTCGGCGTTGTTCGCTGAAGACGTCACCGCTCCCCTCGTCGATGCGGCACGTATGCGATACACGTACGTCGTATTCGCGGCGCGGCCGCTGTCGATTGTGTTGGTGGCCGTTACATTGCTCTGAATCGGGATGAACGAGGAACCGTTCGCCTTCCGCTCGAGAATGTAGTGATGCGCGTCGGCCACACCATTCCACGCGATCGTGACCGAGGACGTGCTCGTGGCCACGGCCATTAGACCTGAGGGTGCCGAGAGCGTGCGCACGGTCACGGTGGCCGTGCGGCTCGTCGCCGAACACGAGGCGCTGATCGCCTTGACGTAGTAGGTCTTCGTCGTCGTCAGCAACGGAGTCGTGTAGCTCGACGACGTCGCGCCGGCGATCGCTACGCCGTTGCTGTTGTACCACTGGAAACTCGTCGCACCCGTTGCGAAGACGATCAACGTCGCCGCCTGCTCGGGTCCGATCTCGTCGTCCGCGGGGCTCCCCGTAGTGATCGATGGAGGTGTGCAGTTGCTGACGGTCACGATTCTGCTCTTCACCGTCTTGCAGTCGTTGTATGCCTCGACGTAGTACGTCTTCGTTCCGTTGATGGGTGGAGTCGTGTAGTTTTCGCCTGTCTGTCCGCTGATCTTCGTTCCGTTGCCCTGAAACCACTGATATCCGGTGGCCCCGCTCGCCGACACGGTCAGGGTCGCGGTCGAGTTGACGGCCACTGGCTGATCGGTAGGACTGCCCGACGTGATGGAAAGGGACCCGCAACTGGACTGACCGGAGAACTCGATTGACTTCGGGCGCAGACCCGTAGCGTCGGGCGTATAGGTGTCCACGACCGGTCCGTTGTGGTCGACTTCGGACACACCACCGGAGGCCGTGTAGGTGATCGAATCCGCGAAACCGGAGACACCCCCGAGGAAACCGTTCTCGTAAGAAAAGTCGGCGGAGCTCCAGGACGCGGCCCCGCACGAGATGGTTTGGCATGTCGGATACGTCAAACTTTGCAGGTTACCCGCATTGTCGTAGGTCTGGCTCTGGTTGAGCGTCTGGAGGACGACCCCATCCTTCTTGATCTCGGTCTTTGTACTCTTGAGCCGCCCGGCCGTATCGCTGTAGTCATACGTCTCCTTCACCACGAGGTTACCGGCGTCGTAGTTGTAGCGCGTCGCAGTTTCGAGCTTTCCGCGAACCTTGTTCTGGCTGCCGTTCTCATCACCGTACGTAAAGACTTTGCCCGGGCGGAACGTAGACGATGCCGGATCGTAGGTCTGCACCTCGAGCAATCTCTCCGCGGAGTCGTACACGAGCTCGAGATTCGCCTGGCTCGTCGCATCATCCACGACGGACTTCGTCAGCATGTAGCCGCGCGCATCATAAGTATACGAGACCTCGTCGTTCTCGGGGTGATCCTCGGAGACCAGGAATCCGCGGTTGTCGTACGTGAATGTGCGCTTCTGACCGCACGCGCCGGAGGTGGCCTTCTGACAGACTTCTGTGAGGCGGCCGGCAGAATCATAGGAGTACTGCGTCACGGTTCCGGCCGGCTCCACCACGTCCGTGAGACGGCCGAGGTAGTCATACAGATATCGAGTGGTTTCAGGCGTTTCCTCGTTCACGCCGGTGGCCACGTTGTTCGTTCGCCGCTGCTGGCTTGCGCCAAAATACGCTGTGCTCGCGGGGACGGGCGGTGGACCGTACGAGCGCAACGGAACGAGTCGGCCTAACGCCCGCTTCGGCCGCGCGGCACCGCACACCGCACGCGTGCAAGCTAACGACCGCGGCGCGGTGCCGTGTCGGCCGCAAGCGATCGTTAGGCCTTCGTTAGGCCGCGCCACGGAGCGATCCACGTGCAGACGAAAGGAAGGGCGGCGGAACCGATCGACTCACGATGATCTGAGAATGGCGCGACGCTTGCCGCGTGCACGATCGCATTCCGCTTCGCACGCGCCTTGCAAGCGGCGCGACATGCGTCCAACTCGCGCGACTCGTGCGGCCGCGCGGGTGGAGGCTCGATCCCGCGACGATGAAGCGCGGCGCGTTTTCCCGGGAAGTTAACTTTCCAGATACGACCCCAATCTCAAGGTCCACGTAAGTTGATTTTCCAGACCCGACCCCAACTTGACGGTCGCTCTTATAACTCCCACGGTCGGTCCCCTTCCTCCAGCGGCCGAAAGTATTCGAAGAACCCGCGCTGCGCCAGAAAAGCGACTGCCGCCTCCATCGTGTTACGCGTGATCTCCGGCACCACGATCAGTCCAACTTCCGCGACCATCGGCGGCTGTGCCGCTTCTACATCCTGAGCGAGCCGCACAGGATCTGTGAAATACACCGGATACAGTCGGCCGTCGTCCAACTGAACGCGAGCATGACTCAGGTAACCTCGCCACTCAGCCTCCACTTCCGCTCGCTCGTCGAACCCTTCAGGCCACACTAGCAGAGCCATCTATCTAACCGCCTCCACTTTCACCTGACTCAGGAGCTTCTGGTATTCCTCCATCGTCATCGCTTTTTTAGCAACGATTTCGTAGTGATTGGCGTTCTTACCTCGTTGGATGACCTGCAGCCCGTCCGGTATCGAGGTCACGCGATAGGCCCCTCCGAACTTCTGCACTTGGCTCGCAACCGCGTTCACCGATACACCGTGTGTAGGCTGCACCAACCCGCCAACAATCTTGACCTCGTTCGCCGCAGCCACTAGGCTCTGTCCGCCACGGAACACGGCTTTAGTAGCTGGAAAGCCGTCCACCATCGCGCCACCGAGTCCCATAGCGCCCAGTAGCACGTTGAACCGGAAGGCTGCATTCGTCGCGAACGCATAGACGCCCGCGCCTCCAGCCATCAACGACAGGCTTACGGCCGCGCCCTTCGCCGTTCCCGCAGCGATCTCATTCGACTGCTCAAGTTGCTCAGCTCGGGTGCAGCCGGGACATCTCCATTCCGCAGGCTCGCCCATCCCGTTCCCATCCATCCGCCCGTCTGGGTCGATGCGATTGATTGGGTTGTTGACGACGTAGGAGTAACGGTTCCACGACTGCGGCTCACGCGTCGAACGCTTCACGTCCAGCAATGGATCGACGGATAAAAACCGTCCCCAAGTCGGGTTGTAATACCTCGCATGCATGTAGTCGAGCGTCGGCGAGTCCCGCTCGTGCCCCGTGAATTGTTTCTCGCCCGACGTCGCCGCCCCCACCTCATACCCGAACGGGTAGTACGTGTGGCGCGAGATCTCCACGCCGTCGCTGTCGGTCACAA
>JALYJW010000098.1 GCA_030775085.1 Acidobacteriota bacterium
CTTTTGTATGTTCGTGCGATGGAGCCGCCGCCCTTCCAAAGCGGCGGCTGCGGCCACCGCACTCCAAAAAGCCTCACGCCAGCGTCGAGACGTTGACGACTTCGAGTCCGGCCGCGCGCGCATGCCGCGCGAAGTCTTCCGTGAAGTCCTCGGAATCGCGGAATGCTCCTTCCGTAACGATCAGCGCCAGCGCGCGCTGTCCGTCGTGCGCAGCGAATGCAGTCGCCTCCGCGATGAGGCGCTCATTTGCGGCCAGAAAGGAGTCGTGCTCCGGAAGGTCATCGTTCGGGATCTCGATCAAGTCGCCACGCGCGCGAGCCTCCGCAATGGCGCGATCGTAGGCAACGCCCCATTCGCCGGGCCGGTCGACCACGGAGGTTTCGCGGAAACGTGCTGCGCCGAACGGCAGGACGATCCGGATACGCATTCCGCGCGCAAGTGCAGCTTCGATTGCGAGCAAGTCGGTGCCGCACGCCGCCGAGGTCACGAGCGTTTGCGCGTTGAAACGCTCGAACGCCGCAAAGAGACGCCCGCGAACGAGATCCGCATTGCGCAGAGGAAAGCGCTCGCCGTCAGGGTCAGCATCGATGCGACGGCCTGCGACAGCAACGACCGTCAACTCAGAAACCCCTTGAAGTGATCAGCACTCACACGCTTTTGACCGACCGCCCGTCCGATCTTTTGCAGGTCGCCGATCGAATCGATGGCATCGAGCCGCCGCGCCTTGATCGGATCGACGCCGGCGATCCCGAGCGCGTTCATGCCATCTGACGTGAGGTCTGCGTTATAGCGCGCATAAGTAAACAGCTTCGGCATCGCCGGGCCTGCGGCGCCGATCATGTCGCCAACCTCCCCGTCCAGGATATCGCCGACAACGCACTTGCCAAAGGTACGGCAAAGAAAGTCCTGCTCATTGAGAGCCGCCAACATGAGCGCGGAAGGAATCGAGCTGGTGTTGTAAAGCAGATTCATCTCGCCGGGAAGCAGATTTTCGTTTGCTTCCGCCGCCGTTCCCGTACCGATCGAGACGAGCAGCATCTTTTCCGCGCCGGACGGCCAGTTGAGGTTGTAGGGCTGGACAGTGGCCATGAGAAACAGGTGAAAAGCGGGATTGTTGTACATCGTCACCCCGCCGTCGACGAAAACGAATCCCCTGTCGCCGACCTGAATGACCTCGGGTGGGAAAAAGGTCGGCGCGGCCGTGCTGGCCCGCACGAGCTGCCATAAGGAAAAGTCCAGATTACAGCCGCGAGAGCCTGAAGCATTGAACATCGCCGCCGGATTGTTCGACAGAGGCCAGGGCGAATCGGTCGTTGCATTGCGCAGGACGATCATCAGCAACGTCCGCAGCCGCTCACTGCCGAGTGTGGTGTCCTCGCCGACGACGTTCTTCAGTTTTTCCGCGAGCGGCTCGTGCTCGAACTTGTAATGAAACTTCCGCAGCAAACTGGCCGGATCGAACATGGCCGGCCCGCTCTCGATGTAGAACGAACGGATGTCCTCGACGCGCATGCCGAGGGAAACACAGGTGGCGATGATGGCCCCGGTGCTCGTACCGGAGACGTAGTCGAAATAATCGGCCAGCACGAAATCATCGCCGCGGCCGAGACGCTCCTGCAACACCGCCTCGATCCGAGCCAGCACCTCGATGGTGATCATCCCGCGGATGCCGCCCCCATCGAGCGCAAGCAGTTTGCGAGTCTCCGCCGGACGGAGCTTGTCATGAAACGACGGCATGGGTTGGCCTCCAGTCAGGGGAGGTCATGAGAATAGCATTGCGTCCCCCGTGCACCGTCTGGAAGATGCGGCCCGTTGCAGGTACGCTGATCCCGTGCGGGACCTTGCTCAACTTCTCAATTCGATGCGGGAGTCTGGAGTGATCGCGAAGTACGCGCTTTTCGGGGCCACGGCGCAGATGCGGTACACGGAACCGGTGGCCACGCTGGACGTGGATGTGCTCGTGTCACTTCCGGATGCCGAGGGTCTGGATATCCTGCGGCCGATCTACGATTACTGTGTGGCGCGCGGATACGAAGCCGAGGGAGAAGCGATTCGGGTCGGAGCGTGGCCGGTCCAGTTCATCCCAGTTTTCAGTTCACTCACACGCGAAGCACTCGATCAGGCAGAGACAGCTGATTTCGAGGAGGTTCCCCTGCAAGTCGTTGGCGCTGCTCATCTCGCCGCCATCGCGCTCAGCGTCGGCCGCGGGAAGGACTATGCTCGGATCCTGAGCTTACTCGAATCGAAAGCTACGACTGTGGACGAGATCCATGAGATCGCGCTACGACACGAGCTCGATGCATCATGGACTCGGTTCGCTCGGAGATTTCTCGATGAATGAACTGCAGGAAATGCTCGAGCGACAGGCCAGGTGGCAGCAGGCGCAGCGGTCGCTCTCCTGGCCGGAAAAGATCCGTATGGCCGAAGCGGCCCGGGAAGGCATCGCACAACTTCGGGCATCCGCGCGGTGTGCTGGTCAGGACAAAGTGAACAAGTAGGGCCGTCGCAATCGCGGAGTCGCGGCGCCACACCACAGCCTCCGTCTGATTCAGTCAGCGTCCGTCGCTCTGGACAAAGGGCGTTTCTGCAGGGGCGCTTCCGAAAAGCGGCTCACAGCGGTTTCACCGGTGAACGCCGACGGCCTGGCGCGTCACCATATTCGGCGCCGGGCCGTTCGTGCAGCCAGGCCAGCACCCGCGCCTCGATCTCCTCTTCAGACATCGCAGTCGTACGCCGCAGTCGCTGGCGCAACAACTCCTCTGCGTCGTCGAGGAGGTCGAGCGCGATCCGGAGATTCTCGCCGTTCGGCAGCTCGGACATCGACGTCATGATGGCTTCAATGGCGCGACGATGCAATGGATGCAAACTCGGGCTCCATGCAAGCCGCGCACAATCGGATCACCTGCCCAACGTGTGGCGGAAGTCACTCGTTGGTGGAATGGAGAAGACTCTCCACGGCAGCTTCCAGAGAACCGAGGCGATCCGCCACGACATCCCAGACGAGGTCGAGATCGACCGCGAAATATCCGTGAATGAGGCGGTCGCGCATGGCGGCAATGTCGCTCCAGGGAATCTCCGTCCGCTGCATCCGGATCTCGGGACCGAGTACTTTCACGGCTTCGCCGATGACCTCGAGATTTCGAATGACGGCATCCTGAATCAGCGGCTGCGTGAGGAAGCTGTCTCTGTCGGTGACGTAGGAACGAATTCTCTGGATCGCGTCGCGGATGTGGAGCAGGCGGGCGCGATCACGACTCACAGCGGAATGGCCTCCCGCTCGATGTCGTCGCGGAAGTACGGACTGATCGAGCCTGGAGTGAGAACGTCGACTTCGATTCCGAGAAGCGATTTCAGTTCGCGTTCGAGCGCGATGAGGTCGAGCAGCGAACGGCCACGCTCCAGCTCCACGAGCAGATCGAGGTCACTGCCAGCCGTGGCCTCTCCCCTTGCGCGTGAGCCGAACACCCTCACGTTGGCCGCACCAAACTTCGCCGCCACGCGCGCGATCCCTTCCCGTTCCTGCGCAATCAGCGAGTCCACGACGCGATGATAGCTTCAAGCGGGCCCGCACGCTCCCCGATCGGCACCTACACCACGACTTCCGCCTGATTCCCCTCTTCCGTCAGCCACACCTTCCGGTCGCCGGCGCGGTTCTTGGCGAGGAGCATGTCGATGGTGGCCAATGCGGGCTCGACGTCGTCGAGGGTCATGCGGACCAGGCGGCGGGTGTTCGGGTCCATGGTCGTTTCGCGGAGCTGCGAGGGGTTCATTTCGCCGAGGCCTTTGAAGCGCTGGATGTTGACTTTGCCCTTCAGTCCTTCCGCGGCGATCTGGGCGAGGCGGCCTTCGCGCTCGCCGTCGTCGAGTGCGTAGTAAACATGTTTACCAACGTCGATGCGATACAGCGGGGGCATGGCCACGAACACATGTCCCTCGGCGACGAGTTTGCGGAAGTGCTTGACGAACAGCGCGCAGAGAAGCGTGGCGATGTGCGCGCCGTCCGAGTCGGCGTCGGCCAGGATGCAGACCTTGCCGTAGCGCAATCCGTCGAGCTTGTCCGATCCCGGATCGACTCCCAGGGCCACGGCGATGTCGTGGACTTCCTGCGATGACAGCACCTCGCTCGAGTCGACTTCCCACGTGTTCAGGATCTTCCCGCGCAACGGCATGATGGCCTGGAAGACGCGATCGCGAGCCTGCTTGGCCGAGCCGCCCGCCGAGTCGCCTTCGACGAGGAACAGTTCCGTGCGATTGAGATCCTGCGCCGTGCAGTCGGCCAGCTTTCCGGGAAGCGCGGGGCCGGAAGTGAGCTTTTTGCGCTCGACCTTTTTGCCTTGCTTGAGGCGAGTCGTGGCCTGATCGATGGCCACTGCGGCGATGCGCTCCGCGTCAGCAACGTTGTTGTTCAGCCAGATCGAGAACGCGTCCTGCGTCACTCCGGAGACGAACGCGCTGGCCTCGCGCGACGAAAGCCGGTCCTTCGTCTGACCCGTGAACTGCGGATTGGTCATGCGCACGCTGAGGATGTAGCTGCAGCGCGCCCACACGTCTTCCGGCGCCAGCTTCACGCCGCGCGGCAGGAGGTTGCGGAACTCGCAGAACTCGCGAATGGCCTCGGTGAGCCCGGTGCGGAATCCATTGACGTGCGTGCCGCCCTGCGCGGTGGGAATCAGATTCACGTAGCTCTCGCCGACGATGTCTCCTTCTTCCGGCAACCACACCACGGCCCAGTCCACCTCGTGATCGAGCCCTTTGAAGTGACCCTTGTAAGGCGACTCCGGCAGCAGCGTGTTGTCCGCGAGCTCGGAGAGAAGGTAATCGTTCAGCCCATCCTCGAAATACCACTCCTCGCTTTCGGCGGGATCGACCTCGCTGATGAAACGCATGCGCAGTTTCGGCGACAGCACGGCCTTGGCGCGCATGACGTGTTTGAGCCGCGGCACGGAGAACTTCGGCGAATCGAAAAACGTCTCGTCCGGCCAGAAGCGCACGGTGGTCCCGGTGTTTCGCTTCCCTACCGAGCCAATGATCTTGAGGTCGGACTTCTTCTTCCCGTCGCCGAACGTCATCGTGTATTCGTTGCCGTCGCGCCGCACCCAAACCTGCAGCTTTTTCGACAACGCATTCACCACCGACACGCCTACGCCGTGTAGACCGCCGGAGTAGCGATAACTCTTCTCCGAAAACTTCGCGCCGGCATGCAGCCGCGTCAGAATCACCTCGACGCCCGACACGCCTTCTTTGGCGTGTTTGTCGACCGGCATCCCCCGTCCGTTGTCCTGCACGGACATCGATCCGTCGTCGTGCAGCGTGGCCACGATCTCGTCCGCGAAGCCCGCAATGGCCTCATCCGCCGAGTTGTCGATCACTTCCTGCGCGAGATGATTCGGCCGCTCGGTGGTGGTGTACATACCGGGCCGCTTGCGCACCGGCTCAAGTCCCGTGAGGACTTCGATCGCTGATGAATCGTAGCTATTGGTGGTCATGATCTCCGTCGCCCCATCCCGCGCATCACGCTTCCCGACTCCAAGGGCAGGAGGATTCTAGCGAATTCACGATCGCAGCAATGATTCGGTTATCCTTATCGCAATCCAAAATTCATCGCGGAGGTCTTCATGAGCGACTCCCGGAAATGGACCCGCCGTTCCTTTCTCGAAGCTGTCGGTCGCGCAGGCGGCGCGGCTGCTGTCTACGAAACGATGACCGCGATGGGAATGCTGCGCGTCCCCGAGGCTTTCGCGGGGCCTCCGGAGCTCCCGCCGAGTCATGGCAACGGGAAACGTGTGGTCATCGTCGGCGCGGGAATCGCCGGTCTGGCCGCGGGATATGAGCTGCTCAAGGCGAACTACGAGGTGATCCTCCTCGAAGCCAAGTCGCACGCGGGCGGCCGCAGCCTGACCGTGCGGCGCGGCGACGTCATCGAACAGATCGGACGCGAAACGCAGCGCTGCAAGTTCGACGATCATCCCGATTTCTATCTCAACGCCGGACCGGGACGGCTCCCCTACCATCACACGGCCATCCTCCACTACTGCAACGTCCTCGGCGTTTCGCTCGAGGTCTACAACATGATGACGCGCGCGAATTTCTACCAGCGCAACGAGTCATGGAACGGGCAGTCCACACCCAATCGCATGATCGCCAACGACACGCGCGGCTGGATCTCGGAGCTGCTGGCGAAGGCAGTGAACCGTGGGAATCTCGATGCGGAGCTCACGCTGAAAGGCGTCGACCGGAAAGGTTTCCTCAGTCTCCTCAGCGTGTTCGGCGACGTCGAGCCGGCCGATGATTACAACTACCTCGGCTCGTCGCGATCGGGTTACGCCGTGCAGCCGGGCATCGAAGACTGCGGCACGCTGCTCGATCCGCTCACGCTCGCCGACCTGGTCCACTCGAAGTTCTGGGACAACCGCTTCTATCAACCCGAGGAGTACGAGTGGCAGCCGACGCTCTTCCAGCCCATCGGCGGCATGGACAAGATCTGGCACGGCTTCCTGCGCACGCCGGTAGGGCAGCACATCAAATACAACCGCGAGCTGGCGGGCGTCTACAACATCACGGAAGGCGGTCAACCGAAGATCAAGGTCCTGCACCGGCCCTCAGGCAGCACCGGCAGCGGCGAAGAGATCATCGCCGACTTCTGCATCTCCACGATTCCGCTGCCGATCCTCGCCACGGTGAGCGACAACAACTTCTCGGAAGGGTACAAAGAAGCCATCAAGGCCGTGAACTTCGCGGACACCTGCAAAGTGGGCTGGCAGACCAGCGACCGCTTCTGGGAAACGCAGGATCAGATGTACGGCGGCATCTCGTACACCACCGACGACATCACGCAGATGTGGTACCCGTCGTGGGGATACTTCGGAAAGAAGGGCATCCTCACCGGTGCGTACAACTACGACGACAAAGCGCGCTATCTTGCGTCGCTGGGGCTCGAGGAACGGCTCGATTACGCGCTCAAGGGCGGCCAGCGCCTGCATCCCGACTTCGCGCAGCACATCCCGAAAGAGCTCGGTCTGTCGATCGCCTGGAAGCAGGTCCCGTATCAACTCGGCGGCTGGGCCGATGACTGGAAGTGCGACGAAGAGGTGTACAAGCGCCTCCTGAAACCGGACCAACAGTTCTGGGTGGCCGGCGATCAGGTGTCGTACCTCTCCGGCTGGCAGGAAGGCGCCGTGCTCTCCGCGCATCACGTGATCCGCGGAATCGCGCAAATCGAGAAGCCGAAGCTGAAAGCGGCGCCCATGGCCAAGCCATCGAAGAGGAAGGCGCCAGGGATCCGGAGGAGAACGCGCGGGTTGCCCTAGCCGGCCAACGACTGTCGCCCGCTACACGGGAAGAGGGTTGTACCGCGTAGCGGTAGCGAGACGGTAGCCGGGGGTCGCGCGCGAAGACGCGCTACCCCCGGAAAAGATGCGCATCCTCGAGTCGCACCACGTCAGTGGTGCGGAGAGCTGTCTGCTCTGATCGGTTGCTTCGATTCTCCGCACCGGCTACGCGGTGCGATTTCAAATACCCGCTGGTCCGTGGGTAGCGCGTCTTCGCGCGCAACCCACGGCTACCCTCTCCGTACCGCTGGACGCGGTACGAAGGCACCATGAATCGGTACGGAGCCTCTCCCCATCGAGTTTCTTCTCCCCCGCACACGGGGGAGAAGGTGGCCGAAGGCCGGATGAGGGGGCTTTCTTACCGCTCGCGATCCACTCACTGCATCGCTTTGATGTCGTCGAGCAGCACGCGCTCGTGGCCTTGCGGATTCACGTTCGCGTAGGTCTTGCGGACGATGCCGTCCGGACCGACGACGAACGTCGTCCGGTTCCAGTACATGGTGCCGCGGAACTCGCTCTGGCCGGCGCCCATGGCATCGAGCAACTCGCGTTTGGTGTCGGAGAGGAGGTCGATGGTGAAGCCGTACTTGTTGCAGAAGTTCTGGTGCGACTCGACGTCGTCTTCGCTGATGCCGAGAACGCGAATGCCGGCAGCGTCGAACTCGTCTTTCGTTGCGGTGAAGGACTTGCCCTGAATGGTGCAGCCGGGCGTGTCGTCCTTCGGGTAGATGTAGACAACGAGCCAGTTGCCGGCGAAGTCAGAGAGGCGCAGCGTCTTCCCATCCTGGTTGGGAAGGGCGAAGTCGGGGAACGGTTGTCCGGTTTCGATCATGCGCGGGTTATAGCGCAAGACGCGTCTTTCGTGGACCTGATTCGGCGTTGGCCCGTACACTGCACGCTGCGATTTTCATCTGGAGGCTTGCATGAGTGACGAGATTCAATCGGGACTGATTCAGGATGTTCGGGAGATCGAGGCGTTTGCTCTGTTCGCGGCCGGGCCGCGCGATGCCGATGGAACGGATGGCACCGGCGATTCGGACGGCACCGACGGCACGGGCGATTCGGATGGCACGGATGGCACGGGCGATTCCGACGGTACCGACGGCACCGGCGATTCGGACGGGACGGACGGTACCGGCGATTCCGACGGCACCGACGGCACGGGCGACTCGGATGGCACCGACGGCACCGGCGATTCCGACGGTACGCTCAAGGTCTGACGCTTCGCACGCCAGTTGAGTGCAGTGACTCGCGGCGCCGCCACGTTTTTTACGTGGCGGCGTTTCGCATTCGTGAGGTCCAATCGTGACAGTGACGTTTGCGGAGACGCTGGCCCCAATCGGCGTCGACGATTTCCTCGGCCGGTTCTGGGGTCAGACCTTCGCTTTTCTCCCGGGATCGCGGGGACGGTTTCAGGAGCTGCTGCCGTGGTCCGCGGTGAACGACATGCTGCAGAAGCACCGCCTCGAGCCGCCTCGGCTGCGGCTCGTGCGCAATGGATCATTCGCGCCGAAGACGTCGTATCTCCGCTATGAGTCGAAGGTCCCGTTCGTGATTCCGGAAGGGCTGTCGCAGCATTTGCGCGACGGCTACACGCTGATCATCGACGCCGTGGACGACATGGCGGACGGCGTGATGCGCGCCGCCGAGGACTTCGAGCGCGCGCTCTGTGAATCGGTGCAGGTCAACCTGTACGCGGGCTGGCGCGAGCAGCAGGGATTCAATCGCCACTGCGACACGCACGACGTGATCGTGCTGCAGGTCTACGGCAGGAAGTACTGGCGCGTGTACGAAGGCGGCCGGCCGCATCCGCTTAAGGACGACATCGAGAAGAATGACATCGCGCCGGAGAAAATCGCCTGGGAAGGCACGCTCGAAGACGGCGACGCGCTGTACATCCCGCGCGGCTGGTGGCATGAGGCGTCGGGCGCCGGCGAGGTCACGCTGCACCTGACGTTCGGCATCCATCAGCGCACGGGCGTGACGCTGACGCACTGGGTCGCCGATCAGTTGCGCGCATCGACGGAGTTCCGCGCACCGCTGCGGCGCTTTGCATCGGCCGAGGAGCGTGAAAGACAGATCGCGGAGCTGCGCAAACAACTGCTGGCTGCGTTCGACGACAATCTCCTGACGCGCTACTTCGCGCATCAGAATTCGCGCGCGCGATCGCGGGGCTGGGCCGGTTTGCCGTGGACCGTGACCGAGGTACCACCAACGACGGCGCACTTCGCGCTGGCGGTATCGCGCAATCTGCATCTCGTGCAGGACAATGGCTCCGTTCACTTCGACGCGAACGGCAAGACGTGGCGCTTCGACGCGGCCACCGAGCCGCTGCTGCGCACGCTCGAGCGCGGACCGGCCACGATGGCCGAGTTGTACGACGCCGTCGCGGGATCGCTCGACGGCGATGCGGTGCAGCAGTTCGTGATCGAGCTGGCGCGGAACGGACTTGTGGACATCCGCGCTGACGTCCGCGAAGAGCGCCCGTCGTGAGCGCCTCCATGCGCGGGCGTCCCCTCTGTTCCGACGCCGCGCGAGCGCGCCCCGACGACAACATCGCCACCGCCACACGCATCGATGTCTGGATCCTGGTCGAGCTGGCGAAGACCTGGGGCCGCCGTCCGCTCACCGACGCCTCGCTCCCCGCGCCGGTGGAAGCCGCGCTCACCCGCGCCATCGCCGAGATCCCGCGATCGCGCGTCGTCTTCATCCGCCGCCGCCTGGAAGTCCGCAGCGGCTGCCGCATCTACATCGCCCGCAGCGCGCCGACGGTGTGGATGACGACGATCGATCTGCCATCGCTCGATGACGTAGCGGACTTGCCGTTTCGCGCTTTGGCAGAGGGCGGTGGTGAATCCATCGATCTCCTGCCCTCCGCCCTCTGCGCTCTGCCCTCTGAAACTCCGCTGGTACTGGTCTGCACGCACGGCCAGCGCGATTCATGTTGCGGGCGGCGCGGATTTCCGTTGTACGAAGCATTGCGAACGCAGGAATCGCTCGACGTCTGGCAGTGCTCCCACATCGGCGGCGATCGTTTCGCGGCAAACGCAGTCGTACTGCCATGGGGTCTCTACTACGGACCGGTCGAACCGCGCGATGCCGGCGCCCTGGCGGACAGTGTGCTGCGCGATGAGATCCTCATCGACGCCTACCGCGGCCGCAGCTCCATGCCGCGCACCGCCCAGGCCGCGGAAACCTTCGTCCGCCGCACCACCGGCATGAAAGCGCGCGACGCATTGCGCGTGATCGCGCGCAAAACGCTCCCCAACGGACAAATCCACGTTCACCTCCGCGACAATATCGGCACATTGCACGAGGTAACGTTCGAGCCCTACATCTCCACCGCCGAGGCCTACCTCACCTGCACGGCAGAAGCGACGTGCCCGATCGTGCAGTTCCGTTTGGTGGATTACCGAACCACCAACCAGCACCAGGACTAGGCTGACCGCCAATCCTGCGAACGCAGCCGCGAGCGTGACCAGGCCGAAGCCCAAATTCAACGAATGAGCGGCAAGATGAAGGCTCGACTGAAGTTATACTCATTGTGGACGTGCGAGTGGCATCCGTGTTGGGCGTTTTGAAATGGTACGTCCAATCAGCTTAGTAACACGTTAGAGCCTTCACATGAAACAATTCGAAGAGGAGTTGGCGAAGATTTCCGCCGAGTTCCGAGCAGCCCAAGCAAAGTCGCATCAATCCGATGTGTCCGATGCGCTGAGGGTGACGGACGTGATGAACCTTCAAACTCGCTGCTTGGCGGCCGTAGAGCGTGCGACGGGGAAGTCGTCGGTGTACTTCAAGAAGGTGTCCGATCCCCATCAGAAGCCGACGCATGAATGGAACCGACTCGCCGCTCAAATCGGCGTAGTCGAGTCCTTGCTCCATGACATCCGTCACGGATTTGTGCTCTCCCTGCAGGAACTCGTTCACGGCGAGCTGTTCGGCGATTTTCTTGAAATGGCGGATCATCTCCTTGAAAGTCATTACAAGGACGCGGCAGCCGTCATCGCGGGCAGTACACTCGAGGGGCACCTGAGGCAGCTTGCGTCCAAAGCCGGCGTTCCCGTGGATCAGAACGGGCGGCCTAAAAAGGCCGATCTCCTCAATTCTGAGTTGGCGAGCGCAGACACTTACTCAAAGCTTGACCAGAAGAACGTTACCGCTTGGCTTGGTCTCCGAAATGACGCCGCTCACGGAAACTACGGAGCCTATGACGAGAATCAAGTACGACTTCTCATCCAATCCATTCGACACTTCATCACGGTCCACCCCGCGTGATCGCCCGGGCTCTAACTCTACGCTGCAGCCGACGTGAACCGCCGCGTACTCACTCCCAGATTTATACTTCGTGGCGTGCGGTTCGCGCGGCTGAGCGTCGAACCGTTAGCCGGCTGAACACAACGTGAGCGAAAAGATCCCGTGTTCCTCGTGCGGCCATCCAATCCTGCCGGTCACGTCCTCGCTGACCGGCGGTCTGTGTCGCCCTTGCGCAAACAGGCGTGCCTGGCAGGCACGCGCGAGCCAGGCACCTCAGAACGAAGAAGACGATTGGGAGCTCTCGCCGGAAAAGGGCCACCCCGTGGCGCGCGCACTCCTCGACGAGAGTTTCTTCTGGGACATCGCAGACGAAGGCGCCCCGCTGGGATCTGATACCGGTTCCGATACGCTCGCTGCCTTCCGCGAGTGGAGACGAGAGCATCCTCGCGCTAATCCGGAACGATTTCTGAAGGATCTTCTCGCCGACTGGGGCGTCAAGACCGCCGTCGTAAACCGGAGCGCTGAAGGCATCGCAACGATACTCGAGAAGGATCACTTCAGCCTGCTGACACACGATGATGCAGTCGTTGCGTTAGCGTTCGCACAGCTCGTTCTGGAAGGTGGCATTGCGCCGTCAATTCGCGAGCGGGCGCTTGCGGCGGCGGTTCGACAACAACTGCCTGAAGTCGTGGCGTTTCGTGGCTGGACTAGTCCTGGCGAGCGTGTCGCAAGACTGGAAGCGGTGAGACGGGTGCTTCGCGCCACAGCCGGCTAACTCGCTCGCTGCAGCCGACGGCAACCGCTGCTTCATCTTCGTAGGGTGCTACGATCTCGCGTGCGGTTGCCGCGGCTGAGCGGCAAACGTTAGACGCGCAGAGAACGATCCACAGACGTGTTTACCCTGGATGACCCAGCTTCCATTCCACTTTCCGTTCTCCGAAGATTGGCGGGCAAGCGCCAGTTCTTTGAGCGAGCGACATACTTTTCGCACCTCCTGGAAGATCGGGAGATCCGGGACGCGGCAGAGGAGCTAGATTCCCTCATAGCGGTAAGCCGCGTGCGCGGATATCACTGCTCGAAGGAGCTTGAGCGCGGCTTGATCCAGTCGCGTGGTCTCCGCCCGCTTTCCATCAATGAGCACCTGGATGAGTTCTTGGCCTTCATCCGGACGACCGCACCCCACATCACCGACGAGTTCGTACGGACGTATGAGTCGTGGCGCGTCAACGACCAAATGGAAGGACGTGAGGGTCGTATCTGGTTCTGCCTGTCGCGTGACTTCGTGATCAACGGCGGAACGGAAGGATTCTTCAGATACTACGGCGGAGAAGCTCTGTACTGGCCCTTCGATGAAGGTAGCTCGTGCCTCGCGTTCCTGGAGTCGTTGGGACGCCCCGTCGTCGTTGAAGTAGTGGTGCCAGCAGACGCGTTCACCAGGTCCAGCCAGCTACCATTCGCGAGAACTCTTCTTGGTCAAACACGCCCGTCGCTTGAACTCGGCGTTTCAAGTCGAGCCGCTTGAAGCTCCAATGAAGAGATCAGTTACGCCGTCTGAGGTTCTGTGCGTTCATGAACAGGACGTGTTCTTCAAGAAGGCGACCGCGGCTGCCGTCTAACTCGGTCCCCGCAGCCGACAGGTGGCACAGGAGGGAGTCGTGAAGGGTCACAAGGTCATCTTCGTCGTGATGTTGCTCACGGTCGGCGGCACGGCCTGCAAGCGCGCAGAGCTTTCTAGAGACGCCAACTCGGATTCATCTCAACCGCAGGTGGTGACGCCAACGGCGCCGACACCGGAGCAAACCGCACGAACGACCACGCCGCCGGTCGGCGTAGCCGAGCGCGCAGAGGTTGAGCGCTTGGTGGCCGAGGGCTCAAGCGTTATGCGGGAGGTTCTCGGGAAGTACCCAAATACCGAGCCGTGTATCGGCGATGGATCATCGTTCCTCATGGTGGGCCTGCCCATGGAAAGCTGGTCAACCTTGTCACCGCGTGAACGTGTCGCCCTGTCGTATTACGTGGAGAGTCGCGTTCCGTTCGCCCGTGAGCGACCGGCGCGATACCTGATCACTCCGGAGGATGCGCCGATTTTCGAGCAGTTCGCAAGTGAGGTGCGCCGTGGTCTTTGCGACACGTGTTGGACGATCGTGACGGGTCCATACTCCCGAGACGGCGGCGTCTCACCCGACCAAGTACTTCTCAACGGTGATGGCTGCACGCGATGTTACGGTCGGGGTGAGGCCGCCGGGCAGCTCCGGCGGCAGACTCTCGGTAGTGCCTTTCCACCCATTACCTGGAGCGTGGGTGCCGCGGAAGGTGAGCCTTCCTGCGCCGGCTTTGTGCAGGGACGTTGAGGTCGACCAGTTGGTGGCGCTTCAGTTTCGTCCATTCAGTGCGGTGCTCGTCTAACTCTGCACTGCAGCCGACGCCAACGCGCGCCACGTGAGTCCCAAGCGCGATAGACTTCACGTGCGGGTTGGCGCGGCTGAGTGCTGATCCGTTGGACGGCGAAGGCGAATGGGCGGTGAGACTACGTGGAACCTACTTACGTCGTGGCGCAACTGAACGCGCGTCTGCAGCCGCTAGACCGCGGTGAGTTCTTCGAGGATCCACTTGAGCAGGTCTTGGCCGACGCCGGCGTCGGATCGATCAGCGGCGGGGGGACTCTCCAAGCGAAATCGGGCGAGATCGAATACTGCGACATCGAAATCGAGCTAACCACGTACTCCGAACGAACGATTCGGCTCATCGTTGACGCGCTGGAGCGACTCGCGGCCCCGAAAGGCTCGAAGCTCCACCTGCCGGAAGAACGTCAACTGTCGTTTGGGCGCGCCGAGGGCTTGGCCGTCTACCTGAATGGAACGGACTTGCCGGACGAGACCTATAAGAGTTGCGATTCGAACTTCGTGTACAGCGAATTCGATCGCCTGCTCTCCGGCGTTGGCCACGTCTTCAGCCACTGGCAGGGCCCGAATGAGACGGCTCTGTACATGTATGGCGAGAAGTTCTCGGTGATGAGAGATCGTTTGGAGAACTTTCTCGCAAGCTACCCGCTGTGCGAACGGGCACGAGTGGAGCAGATCGCGTAAGCCCACACGCCGCCCAACTCGTCCGCTGCAGCCGAAGGCAACCGCGCCGCGGATGCTCCAAGCGCGGTAGACTTTCGCGTGCGGTTGCCGCAGTTGAGCGGCAAGCCGTTGGGCGGCACGTTCTACGCTCGCGCGATGGAGGTCCAAGATCAAAGTGACGGTCCGTCTTCAGAACCTAGCGGTGCTTCTAGCGGATGGGCCGAAACAGCTGGCCGATCGGATCGTGAACGCAGATCCGTGGCTCTGCGGCCAACTTGGCGTGAATTGGAGTTCATGGTCACGTCAGCTCTTACTCGATCGTGGGTTCGCAAACGCGTCTCTTCATCTAGTAGGCAGCGCAGCTATCGGGTGCAGCTTGAGCCCTGAGAACGCAGGCCGCCCTTTTCGCTTCTTGGGTGGACTTGAGAAGCCATCTGATCTGGACATCGCCTTGGTAGACACTGGGCTGTTCCAGTCATGCTGGGACGAGATGGTGAGATTTGAGCGTCAGGCCGGCCCAACCTACCTGAATGGTTCCGATCGTGAGCACGTGTATTGGGGACGAATTGACGATTATAGAGTTCCCCACCGAACGGCGCCGCGTGCTGCAGTTCGTGCGTTGCTCGATGCCTGTCGACGCGCACAGGAGTTCCGCGGTTATCCAGCAACTTTACGTGTCTATCGACGCCTGGACGACCTAAGTCACTACGTATTGCGAGGGCTGAATCATCTTGGAAGGACGATCCTATGAACCCACTCGCCACCAATCATCCCCTATCTTGGCTCAAGAAGTTCCACTTAGACGGAGAGCTGGATTTGTCACCAAGGTTTCAGCGAAAGCCTGTCTGGAGTGACAGTCAGGCGTCATTCTTGGTGGACTCCATCCTGAACAACCTTCCTATTCCGGAGATCTTTCTGCGAACCTCGACAACTCCGGCCGGGGAGACAAAGGTTGAAGTTGTGGACGGTCAGCAGCGCTTGCGGGCGATTATCAGGTTTTTCACCGGCGATTTGGGCCTCGAAGGTGAGGATGTTTCGGATGACTGGAAGGGGATGTCTTGGAAACGGCTGTCGGATGCCCAACGCGAGCAGTTTTGGTCATTTAAGATCGTGGTTCGCGAGTTAGAGGGCGCCTCTGATTCTGAAGTGCGCAACATGTTTCACAGGTTGAATGCCAATCAACTCGCACTGAACGATCAAGAGTTGCGTCACGCGCAGTACTCCGGTCGCTTTATCAAACTTGTAGAAGATCTCGCGAACGAACCGTGGTGGCTGCTGCATCGCATCGTCACCCCTGCACAGGCGCGACGGATGCTGGACGTCGAGTTCGTATCGGAGCTCTTTGTTGGGATGGTGAGCGGGCCGTTGGATAAGAAGACTAACCTGGACGACTTTTATGTAGACTACGACGAAGAGATTCCAGATGAGGAGCGGTGGCTGCGGCAGTTTTCGCAGGCTAGAAACCTTACGGAGGCCGTTGTAGATGGGGACTTATCTGGCTGGCGGAGCAAGACGGAGTACTACTCATTATTCTTGGCCTGCAGCCGCCTAACCGAGGACCGGAAGGTGCCGAAGGGAGAAGCTCTCTCGCGCGCGCGAAGGCGCCTGAAGAGCTTCCGAAGTAGGGCCGACAAGGCGAAACGGAAGGACAATCGAGAACAGTTTCCACGTTACGTGCATGACTACGCGGACGCCGTGACCCGCGCATCGACAGACCTCGGAAGGCGGCTCTACCGAATCGCCGTGGTCGAGGCGTTGTTGAGAGGTAATACGCCTTCACCAGCAAACTCAGAATGATGTGGAGACTCAATCTGCCGAACTCAACGCTCCAACCGACTGGAACCGCTGCGCCAGCAGCGTGGGTGCTACAGTAGCGTGTGCGGTTCCAGCGGCTGAGCGCTGGGCCGTTGCACGTCGGCGGGAAGAGGAGTGCGTGCCGGGTTCGCGTCATACGCGAACGAGTAGCCAACAAATGTCGGATACGGGAGCGTCGCCTGTGAGGGCACCCCACACCTATCCGCTCGGAACTTGCTACCCGCTCCCACTCCCCGCACCGCTGCCGGCGGCCTCACTTGTTCGCGCGCGAGTCCACAGCCTTCGCCATCGCCTCCACTTGGGCGCGGGCCACGTCGCCAGGGCTGATCGCGAGGTGAGCGAACCCTTCCTCCAACTCGATCATCACGATCCACAATGCCTCTTCAGAGAACAACACCGCTCGTTTGCCGACCTCGGCGAGCTCTTGCGGCTCGACCCCGCTTCGTTCCTGCGTCGACGAAACCTGAAGATCGAAGTACTCGGGAATGGATTCGGCTGAGACCATTCCCTCCCGGATCGCTTTCAGCTCGAAGAACGAGAGGTTCACGCCGAGCTGTCCTTCCGGACGGTCCTTCGTCCACGAGCAAACGGTGAAGCCTGGCGAATACTCGACCGGTTCCACAGTCTCGAGCTCCACGCCCAGCGCGGTTCTCACCTCGGCCGCAGTCAGCCATGCGGCGCAGGGCGCAGCCCCTTCCGCTCGCAAGTCGTATGCGACCGCGGAGGCGAGAAGCAAAACGAATCCAGCGAACACCATCCGGCGCAGCACAGGTCTTCCCCGCATGACGACCTCCTCGGAATCAATCCATGACGCCCGCCATCACTGCGTCGTGATGCTTCTGATCCGGCGATATTAAGACACTTTGGAGGGTGTTTGTCGCCGCAGGATCGCCATCAGATCTCTTCCATCACTGCGCGAGCACCCCGCCGGTGACGAGGATCAACAGTCCGGCGCATCGGACAGGCAAACCGAGGCCGCAGGGTCCGTCGGGCCAGCGATCTGGTACTCTTCGTTTTGCGTTCCACGCGGCCGGTCGAAGCCGCTGAGCCGTGGGCCGTTAGCCGCCTGAGATCAGCGTTGACCCGCGAGCACCTTTGCCAGATCTCCGCGTGTCGCACCAATTGCGAGCAACGATCGGACGAGGAGGTCTGCTCACTGACTTGCCCGCAGCTTCCATCATCGCGACGCATGGCTGACGAATCATGACCGAACAGGAGATCGGCGCACTGATCGCCGTCATCGGCCTTCTGAGCCAACTCGCCGGCGCCATCCTTTTGGTGGGCCTCTTCGCGGCGCTTCTCCGCAGCCACCCGCGTCCGCAGCCGTACTTCCGGCAGTGGACGCTTGGCTGGGTGGCATTGGTGGTTGCGCTGTGCGGCGTGGGGATCCAGTACGCGTTCCCGGACTTGATGGCCGCCGAGCCGCTGGCGCCCCGCGTGGCGAATCTGGTCTACCAGTTCGGGAAGCTCCTCTACATCGCCTGCCTGCTGGCCGGCACGCTGAACTTCGTGCGCGGGAACCGACCGATTGTGGTCATGCGCTGGGCGATTCCCGCGGCTCTTGCTTACGCGCTGGTGAGCACGGTGCTCTCGGGGCCGTTCCTGAACGCCGTGATGGTCTTCCAGACGCCACTGCTGGTCGCGCCGTTTCTTGTCTGTGCCTGGCTTCTGCTCCGATTCTCGAGATCGCGCGCGACGCTCGGAAGCCGCACGACCGGTGTGGTGCTCCTGGGCGTGGCGGCGCTCTGGGTTCTCTACGCAGCCGGCTTCGCGGTCGAAGGGTTCCAGCCATGGCTGCCTCCGCATGGACCGCTTTACTACCTCCTGCTGTACAACAGCTTCTTCGACCTGACCCTGCAGATGCTGCTGGGATACGGGATGGTGGTGCTGCTCCTGGAGGACGTCAGCCGCGAGAGCGAGGACGCGCGCTATCAGCTCGCGTTGGCGCACGACCGGCTCAAACGGCTCTCGCTGTACGACCCGCTGACCGGCGCGCTGAATCGGCGCGCTTACGACGAGGGCGCTGGGCTGGAATCGCTCGGCGGCAGGTTCGGGACGGCACTCATGCTGGACATGGACAATCTCAAGGTGGTGAACGACACCAGAGGGCACGCCGCGGGCGATGAACTGCTGCGGCGTCTGGTGGAGACGCTGCGCCGCTGCGTCCGGCCCCTGGACCGGGTGTATCGGTGGGGAGGCGACGAGTTCCTCCTGCTCTTTCCCGCCGCCCCTCCGGAGGAGGTAGTGCCGCGCGTGCGAGAGGCGCTCCGGGCCGTGCCCGAGTTGGAGTCGAGCTTCGGCGCCGCGCGGTTTTCGGGAACCGAGGATCTGCCGGCGGCGATCAAGCGCGCCGATCGCGCGATGTACGAGGAGAAAGCGCGGAATCGGGTGGCGCGGGCGGGAGGGGCGGCGGTGCGGTGAGGCTGGAACGATCGGCGGCCTCAGACAGCGGAGGAACTGTCGACCGAGGCGGGTGCGGCCTACCGCGCGGCTTCGCGAAGCTCCTCGATGTTCGACGATTGAGGGCTCCCGGAAACGGTGGCGTCGAGGCGGTAGTCAGAGGTCGCGAAGGTCGTCCATTCGATCTATTTGAAGCTATTCCTCGCGGGCTTAGCGCCGTGCTGTTCGTCGCCATACTATGGTTCACGCTTTCGCGCGGACTCACGACCTGGCGTTGACTGGTCGCCCAACTCAACGCTACCAACGCCAGGCGTCAGGTCGTCAATGCGCACAAACCACGCTATTCGAGAAGGTGTATGCAGGACTACTACGCCGCTCGTGCGAACGAGTACGACAAGATCTACCTGAAACCGGAGCGGCAAACCGATCTGCGCAGGATTGAGTGCTGGCTACCAGAGGTCCTCTCCGGCAGAACCGTGCTGGAAGTCGCCTGCGGAACCGGATACTGGACACAGTTCATCGCACTCAGTAGCGGCTCCGTCGTCGCAGTAGATTCGTCACTGGAGACACTTCGCGTCGCCCAAACACGTATACGGCAGGACAAGGTTCACTTGCTCGCCGGCAATGCGTACAGCCTCCCGGTTCCATCAGCGACGTTCGATGCCGGGTTCGCCGGATTCTGGTGGTCGCACGTCCCTCGATCCCGCATCACTGAGTTCTTGCGCGGCTTCCACGCCGCCCTCATTCCAGGTTCAAAGGTTGTCCTTCTCGACAATCGCTTCGTTCCGGGCAGCAGCACCCCAATCTCAGAACGCGACGCCGAGAGCAACACGTATCAGTCACGCCGGCTGTCAAACGGTTCGGTTCATCGCGTTCTCAAGAACTTTCCGTCCCGCGATGAGCTCTTCAGTTCAGTCGCTGGTTTGGCACAAGGGGTGCGCTATCACGAGTGGCGTTACTACTGGGCTCTGGAGTACACCACGGGTCGCGCGTGAGAACCGCGCTTCCGGCGCTGAGTCGATGTGCGCCCGGCAGACCGGTTGCGCCGCGAACTGAGAGCCCCGGCATAATGGAGTCGATGCCCGGCCCTGCCAACGGGAGATCCATGCTCACGCTGTTCGCTCTGACCGCGATCGCGACGATCGCCGGGCACTGGCTCCCATCCGGGAGCGCATTCCGTCCCGTCGCTCTCCTGCTGGATGCCGTCCCCCTTGCCGGTGTCGTGGCCGCGACGGCGTTGGCGTTCCGGCGCCTCGCGAGCCTGGCCGATTCGCGAGCCTGCCTGTTCGTTGCGCTCTCCGCAACCTTCGCCGGTGGTCTGATCGGCGCTCTTGGCGTCGCGCACACGAGCGCAGTAGCACTGGTGGCCATCGAGCGCGCCAGCCGGCTCCCGTTCGTCTTCACCTTCCGTCTGTACTCTCTCGTCTTGTTCGGTGCGCTGCTCATTGTGCTGGGTCTCATGGCAGCCATCGAGGCAGGACGCCTCTCACAAGGCCATCGTGCAGGCTGGCGCCGTTCGCTTTTCGTCTGGACCGCAATCCTGGCCATCAATCTCCCCCTCGTCCCCTTGCAGGGATTCGCTCTCCTCTTCTCCGGGCTCGCTGCCTTCGAGCTGCTCCTCCTGGCCACGACGCTTCGCCACTTCATCGTGAAGCCGGGCGATGCCTGAAGATCGAGTGCGACGCGGTGGCCGCGAGCGAAATGCGGCCTCGTTGCTTTTGTTTCCCGTTCAGCGACCGTTTCTTCAAAAGCGGTCACGGACGATGCCTCTATGATGCCGGCCATGCGAATGTTCTTGCGTGCGGTCGTGCTTCTGCCGTTCCTGGTCGCGACGGGGCTTCACGCCCAGACTGACGACGAGCGTGATCTGCGGCAACTGAAGGAGGAGCGCTGGCCGCGCGCTTATCGTGAGGGCGACGTGGCGCTGCTCGACTCGATCTTGGCGAAGGAGTTCCGCCGGATCGACGATAAGGGCAATTGGTCATCGAAGCAGGACGAGCTCGACTACGTCGCGAAACACCGCCCTTCGTACCGGGAGTTTCGCTTTGAGATCCGCCGGCTGGAAGTATTCGAGAACGGGACAGCGGTGGTCGCCGGACGCGGCGTGATCACCGGCGACGCGACGAATCCGAGCTCCGTGTTCGAATACCAGTCATCGAACGTTCTGATCAAACGCGACGGACGGTGGCAGGCCATCTCGTCCCACGTGTCCGGCGTGAATGCGATAGAGGCTGCCGCGAGTGCCGCGGCGCCGTGTCCGCCGCCGACGCTCACGCGTGCGGAACTGGATTCCCTGAAAACATCGGCGTTCCAGATATCTTCGGACGAGGAGCGCAATCGAATCGCGCTGCTCTTGCCCCAATGCCTCGGCGATCCCGATCCGGAGATGCGCGACGGAATTGCGTTCGAGGCGTTGTCCACGTGGTTGCGAGCGTCGGCGCTCGACCCGTCAACGATCCGCACGCTCGCAGCGCAGCTGACGCCCGAACTGCGCGCTCCGGACGACGCTGCGGGATTCCGAAAGCCATTCGTTGCACTGGTGTTGTCCGAAGTCGCGCGCGCGGACCGGATTTCGGCCGTGCTCGACCCCGCCGCGCGGCAGGCGCTGGTGGGCAGCGCCGTTCACTACCTGAAGAGTGTCACTGACTATCGAGGCTTCGATGCGCGAACCGGTTGGCGGCACGGCGTCGCTCACGGCGCCGATCTCGTGCTTCAACTGGGTCTCAACAAAGAGGTCTCCGCGGACGAGGTTCGGCAGCTCCTCGGCGCGCTCGCGGCGCAGGTCGCACCGGGTGCGGTGTCCTACACATTCGGCGAGCCCGAGCGGTTCGCGCGCGCGGTCTACTTCATCCACCGTCGTGGCGTGTTGAACGATGCGTTCTGGAACGAGTGGCTAACTGCGTTCGGCACACCGCCATCGCAGGATGCCTATCGATCCGCGGAAGGAATCGCTCGCCGCCACAATGCGATCGCCTTTCTTCACGCGATCGCTTTCGCCGCACGTTCGGCCGGCGACGAAACCGGCGCCAAACTCGCCACGCTCACCGACCGCGAGATCCGCCGGCTCATGGGCGGCTGACGGGACGCAACTCCGGTCGTTTTCGACCGTTCTCCGTCACGAGGGGACTGCGGCATATTGCACGAAGTGGCGTTCTATGAAAGCGATTGTCAAGGGCGGTTCTCCTCTTTGCTGATTGCTTTTTCGTTTTCTCCTTTGCAATCAGCCCTTCCTGACCGGAAGAGGATGACCGTGAGCGCTTACGGGC
>JALYJW010000099.1 GCA_030775085.1 Acidobacteriota bacterium
GCCGTAAAAGAAGCACGAACGAACGTTGGTTTTCGTTGGTCTTTTCTTCTACTGCCGACCGCCGACTGCCGACCGCCCGACTCGCCTCCACAGATGCACTCCACGCGAACTGATTGCGCACATTGACGGTTCGCGCCGCATGCACATTTGCGAGTGCATGGGGTTGTGGAAGCTTGTGGAAAACGGCTGAAAATGTAACACCGAAAACCATTGCGCGGATGCATCCGCGGACATACCTTGACGCTCGCAACAGCACGAACGCTCTATCGCAGATGTCAACGTGCTGATGCGGCTGAGAATGGCGCGATAGGTCATCGAGGCAATGGGTTCCGGGACGGATGCTTCATCGCAGATGTCAACGTTCCGGGGCCAGCAGCGGTGGCGCGATGAGCCAACGAGGCAACGGTTTCAGCACGGATGCTTCATCGCAGATGTCAACGTGCCGGGACCAGCAGCGATGGCGCGATGAGCCAACGCGGCACCATTGACGTGGATGCTCTCTTGTAGCTGCCAACACGTCGAGAAAGGCCCCGGGAGACAAGAGCTCCCGGGGCCATCTTTGTTTTGGGACGCGTACTCTCTCCGCGCCGCAGCGCTTTGGAGTGCGTGCGGCTTGCCGCCGCTTTGAGTAGCGTGCAACGAGCCGCTACTGCCACGCTACCGAAAGCGGCAGCAAGCTGACCGCACTCCAAAGCGCGCGGCGCGGAGTGTGTGGCTCCGTTACATCCCCCATACTGTCGCCGTGATTTCCTACGAGCCTGAGCTCGAGCGTCTTCGTCCGCTCCTCGGCGACGCCACCACGAGCACGCTCATCGCACGCGATCGCCGTGAGGTCTTCTCGCTTCATCCCGAGTTGCGCATCCTGGCCTGGGGCGGCGCGATGCTGCTGGCTGCCGCTGCCGCGCTCGTGCTGAAGAACAACCTCGAGCGCATTGGTCCGCTGGCGCTGGCGATCCTGATGGCCATCGCCGCGGCCGCGTGTTACGCGTTCGTATGGTGGCGGCGATCACGCGGTGCCGTCGTCGATGATTACGTGTTGATGCTCGGCGCGCTCCTCGTCAGCGCGGACGTGGCGTTCATCGAGACGCAGTTTCATCTCTTCGGTGACGCGTGGCATCGGCACTTCCTGATCCTGGCCGTGGCACACGCAGTGACTGCGTACCTCTACCGCTCGCGCATCGTCCTCTCGCTCTCTATCGCCGCCGTAGCCGCGTGGCTCGGCGTGCGCGAGACGCCGTTCGCGAATGCGACGGACTATGCGATGCGTGCCTTCGCCTGCGCGGCGCTGCTGCTTACCTGGCGCGAGGCGCACCGGCGATTCGAGCGCACTCCGCGCGTCCGCGATTTCGCGCTGACATTCGAGCACTTCGCCGCGAACGTCGCTTTCGCCGGCTGCATCGCGCTGATGTTCGACAGCGATACACGCATCGCCGGTTCTCTCCTGGCGCTGGTCATCGCGGCCGGCGTGATCTATTGGGGCGTACGCACCAAACGCGAAGCGTTCGTGCTCTACGCGTTTCTTTACGCGGTCCTGGCGATCGACGTGCTGTTCGAAGAATTCGTGAGCGTGGACGCTTTCGTGTTTCTCTTCATCGTCTTCTCGGTGATCGGCGCGATCATCGCGCTCTTCGCCATTCATGCGCGCGTGCGGGAGTGGCGCACATGAACGCGCAACACGAGCGCAACTTCTTCCTGCGCGCGCGCCTTCGGAGCGAGGGCGTGTCGAGCGACAGCATCGCCGCGCAGCTCGAGGTGCCGTGGCGCGCCAACGGAGTGCCTGGCCAGATCGTGTTCTTTGCCCTGACGTGCGTCGCCGTGGGCGCGTTCTACGCGATGTTGAGCGCGCTCGAGATCAAGCGCGAAGGTCTCATCACCGGTCTCGCCGCGATCGCGATCGCGGAGTATCTGATCGGCTTCCGCCGCTGGTTCTTCACCGGCGTCGAAGCTGCGCTTTGGGGCGGAGGCGTCCTGTCGTTGATCAGCGAGCTGCCCAGCAGCGGAACCCCCGAGGCGATGCTTGTCCTCGCCGCAGGCGCCGCCATTGCCGGTGCGCGCGTACGCAATCCGCTCCTCGGCGCGCTGGCGGCGATCTTCGTCGCGTCGTACTTCGAAGAGCGCTTCGACATTGGCGTGTTGTGCGCGCTGCTCATCGCAATGATCGCCTGCATTGCGCTGCTCCGCACTTGGCGGCGCCCCACCACCGAGGGACTCTGGATCACGATTGCGCTGGTGCTGCCGGTCGCCGGTCGCTTCTATGCAGACACGTCGTGGCGCGACACGACGATCATCCTGTACGCGGTCTTCGGCATCATCGCGCTGAGCCTGGCCATCGCCAGACGCCATCACGCCTTCTTCCTCACCGCCATCATTGCCCTGGTCATCGCCTGCGCAGACCTCGCCAAGAAAGTAGACGCGCCGGACGAAGTGAAACTCGCCGTCGCCGGCACACTGCTCCTCGCCATCGCCTTCGCCATCTCACGCGCGCTGCGCGATCGCACGCACCACTTCGTCCTCACGCCGATCCAACTCACGCCATTCGACGACGCCGCAGAAATCGCGGCCACGCTGGCTGCTCAACCCAGCGCGCCCGCACCCGCGGAGCCCGCGCCGGCGTCCGGCGGCAAGTTCGGCGGAGCCGGCGCCAGCGGCGACTACTGATCTGGCGGAAAGAGCACCCTAACCACAGAGACACAGAGGGCACGGAGGAGACACAGAGGAAGGCAATTGCAGTTTTTGATTTATGCCTTCCTCTGTGTCCCCTCCGTGCCCTCTGTGTCTCTGTGGTGCCGGCTCCCTGGTGATGAGACACGCGCTGCGGAGCCATCAGCGGAAAATTGTTCCACGTGCCACATTCTGTGTGCATACCACGCCACAACCCCCACATCTTGTGGCCTTCCCTCCACCTTTGCGACTTTTCCGCAGACTTCGGATTCCGCCCGGCTTTCGCCCTTTTTTATTCGGTCCAGTCCGCTACTTTCCCTCGGAAAACGGATGAAAAAGTTGATGAAAATCAGCCTCATATGGATGCTGATTTTTCATATGAAAAAGCATGCTAAATGCTGTGAAGAACAGGTGGATTTCCTAAGGAATCACGGTGCGCTGACTTGTGCAAAACTCTGTGGAAAGGCTGTCGAGAACTAGCGGATAAGCGGTGGAACCGAGGTGGAAAAGGACATGCCGGACCCAACTGCGGAACTACGTCTAACTTGCTGTAAATGCGAATAGTTACGCAAGATACGGTGTTCTTTCTGGCGGGCACCACAAGATGTTGTGGTGGTTCTCTTGACTTCGCAGGAGTGCGGGCGTAGCGTGTTCCCCACAAGAACAACCTAAGGAAGCGAGGGAGGACCATGAAGGATTTGAAGCACGCTACGCGTTCTGGAAACCAACCCCCCGTCCGATCGGTACGCCTGCAGATTCGGGGATATCAGGTGACGGTGAAGGTCAAGACCGCAGTGCCTCAGACCCCTTCGACCAAGTCCTTCAGGCCTGCATTTCGGTGATTGTTTTGAGATAGCTCCGCCAACCCGCAATCGCCGTCAGCCGCCCCATTCAGCGGAGCCGACGGCGAAAAACGGGTGAAGCGAGGAGCCGTGTTGGGGGAGGTAGGGGACGGAAATTCGATCGAGGGATTTCGGGTAACCGGCGGCGTTCGTCATAGAGAGCGACCCGCAACCGGCCGAAATCCTCCGCCGTGATCGAACGGCCCTCCTCTACTGCAAGTTCTCGAAAGCTGTGAGACAGGAAGAGGAGAGTAGAGCCATGACGTCCATCGATGTGTCGGTCCGCTCGCGCACGACGCCGCACAAGAGCAGCAAAGCGGCGAAGAAAGAAACGAAGACCGGCGGGATCGCGATCGAACGCTACTTCACGAAGCCGGGTGTCGACCCGTACGACACCTGCGAATGGGAGCTTCGCAATGCCGGAATCTCCAGCGAGTCCGGCGCCAGCGTCTTCGAACAGAAAGACGTCGAGATGCCGAAGTTCTGGTCGCAGATGGCCACGAACGTCGTGGTCTCGAAGTATTTCCGCGGGCATCTCAACACCCCCGATCGCGAGACCTCGGTGCGCCAGCTCATCGGACGCGTCGTCCGCACCATCACGCAGTGGGGCCGCGAAGGCGGCTACTTCGCCTCCGAGGAAGATGGGGACACGTTCCGCGACGAGCTCACCCACATCCTTCTCTACCAGATGGCCGCGTTCAACTCGCCGGTCTGGTTCAACGTCGGCATCGAAGAGAAGCCGCAATGCTCTGCGTGCTTCATCAACTCCGTCCACGACACCATGGACTCGATTCTCGGACTCGCAAAGACCGAGGGCATGCTCTTCAAGTACGGATCCGGCACGGGATCGAATCTGTCCAGCATCCGCTCCTCGCGCGAGCTCCTGGCCGGCGGCGGTACCGCCTCGGGGCCGGTGTCGTTCATGAA
The DNA here is from genome assembly GCA_030775085.1 of Acidobacteriota bacterium. Taxonomy (GTDB): domain Bacteria; phylum Acidobacteriota; class Thermoanaerobaculia; order Gp7-AA8; family Gp7-AA8; genus QHVT01. The sequence goes on from JALYJW010000099.1 coordinate 4,431, forward strand.
GGGCTACGACTCCTTCGCCGGCGTCATCAAGAGCGGCGGCAAGACCCGCCGCGCCGCCAAGATGGTCATCCTCAATGCCGACCATCCGGACATCCTCGACTTCATCGAGTCCAAAGAGAAAGAAGAGCGCAAAGCGTGGGCTCTCATCGAGGCCGGCTACGACGGCGCCTTCAATGCACCGGGCGGTGCGTATGACTCCGTGCAGTTCCAGAACGCCAACCATTCCGTGCGCGTCACCGACGAGTTCATGCGCTCGTACGAAAAAGACGGCGATTGGCAGACGCACGCCGTCACCGATCACCGCGTCATGGAGACCTACAAGACCCGCGACATGATGCGGCACATGGCCGAATCGGCCTGGCTCTGCGGCGATCCGGGCATGCAGTTCGACACCACCGTCAACGACTGGCATCCGTGCCCCAACACCGATCGCATCAACGCCTCCAATCCCTGCTCGGAGTACATGTTCCTCGACGACTCCGCCTGCAACCTCGCCTCGCTCAACCTCATGAAGTTCTTCAGCGAGACCACCGGCTTCGACGTCGAGGCCTATCGCCGCGCGCTGCGCATCGTCATCACCGCGCAGGAGATCGTGGTCGACTTCGCCTCCTATCCGACGCCGGCCATCGAGCGGAACTCGCACGCCTTCCGTCCGCTCGGCATCGGCTACGCCAACCTCGGCGCGCTGCTCATGGCCCGCGGCGTTGCGTATGACAGTGAAGACGGCCGCCACTGGGCCGCGGCGATTACCTCGATCCTTTCCGGCGAGTCGTACGCGCAGTCCTCGCGCATCGCCGAGAAGCTCGGAACGTTCGCCGGCTACAAAGTCAACGAAGAGCCCTTCCTGCGCGTCATCGACAAACACCGCCGCAGCGCCTACCGCCTCGACGTCCGCTCGCTGCCGGCCGATCTCGCTGACGCGGCCTGCAAAGTCTGGGACGAGGCCTACGCCCTCGGCCAGCAGAACGGTTACCGCAACGCCCAGATCAGCGTGCTCGCGCCCACCGGCACCATCGCCTTCATGATGGACTGCGACACCACCGGCATCGAGCCCGACATCGCCCTGGTGAAGTACAAGAAGCTCGTCGGCGGCGGCATGCTCAAGATCGTCAACAACACCGTCCCCACCGCGCTCAAGCGCCTCGGCTATGATCCGAAGCAGGTCAAAGAAGTCGTCGAGTACATCAGCGAGAACGACACCATCGAAGGTGCGCCGCACGTCCTCGAGCAGCACTTCACCGTCTTCGACTGCGCCTTCAAGCCTCAGAACGGAACGCGCTCCATCCACTACATGGGCCACCTCAAGATGATGGGCGCCGTGCAGCCGTTCATCAGCGGCGCCATCTCCAAGACCATCAACATGCCGTCCAATGCCACCGTCGAAGAGATCGAGCAGGCCTATTACGAAGCGTGGAAGCTCGGCCTCAAAGCCGTAGCCGTCTACCGCGACGGCTGCAAACGCTCGCAGCCCCTCTCGACCGGCAAGGACAAAGCGCAGCAGCTCGAGCAGCTCGGCGTCGCCCCGACCGCGGTGCGCCGCAAGCTCCCCGACGAGCGCGAGTCCATCACCCACAAATTCTCCATCGGCGGCCACGAAGGCTACATCACCGTCGGCAAATACGAAGACGGCAACGCCGGCGAGATCTTCATCACCATGGCCAAAGAAGGCAGCACCATCTCCGGCCTGATGGACAGCTTCGCCACCATGACGTCCCTCGCGTTGCAGCACGGAGTCCCGCTCCAGCTCCTGGTCGACAAATTCACCCACACCCGCTTCGAGCCCTCAGGCTTCACCAAAAACCCCGAGATCCCCATGGCCAAGTCCGTGATGGACTACATCTTCAAATGGCTGGCGAGCAAATTCCTCAGCCGCGACGCCCAGGAACACGCCGGCGTCATCCTCCGCGACGATCAGGCCGTAGCGTCCTACGCTTCACCGGCGACGCCCGCGCAGCCGTCCAACATCACCAAACCCAACGCCTCCGACCTCAGCTTCATCGACAAAGTCTCGACGGCTGCCCCAATGCCCGTCGCCGTCGCCACGGACAAAGTGGTCGGATTCATGATGCCCGCGAAGAACGCCGACGGCGTCAACGCCAGCCCGAAAGGCACGTTCCTCTACCAACAGGACGCGCCCTCGTGCTCCGACTGCGGGGAGATCATGGTGAGGAACGGGGCCTGCTACAAGTGCCTGAATTGTGGCAGTACGAGTGGATGTTCGTAGGGGGTGGCATTCTGTAGTTGCAAAAGGGCGACCCTTGAGGTCGCCCTTTTCTTGCGTGCCAACGGTCATCATGACATACTAATGGCGGTCCGTTTTCATGTCGTCACTCGAAGAGATTTTGCGCCGCTACGGCGAAAACAAGCTACTTGTAGCCGTAGTCTCGGCTGTCATTGGCGCTGTTCTTACAAAGGCATTGCCCTCCATGGCGAGAGGAGTTGCTGTCGCTCTTCGAGCAATCGGCGGCCTAATGGGCGGCAGATTGGCCTATGCCGCCTTTCAGCAGCGATATCTCGACTGGATTGTCACAGAGCAATCTGAGCTTAAGCTGACGGGCGTAGTGAGTGCCGACGAAGCTAAAAAGCCCAAGCTAGAACAAGTATTCGTATCATTGCATATCGATAGAAGCCGCGCCCTCGGCGAATCACCGGCAGGCGAGCCCTTGCTTGCGCCGTATGCACGAAACTGGCTTGATGTTGAAGAGATGCTTGCGATTTGTTGTGCGTCGGCAGCGGATAGCGAGCAGGACCACCTGAACCACCTTAGACGAGGCGTGCGTCGGCATCACCGCCGTCTCGTCTTGCGCAAGTTGTTCCCATTTGCGAGTATGAGCAGCGATGGAGTCGAGAGGGATGAAGTTGCGAAATGGCTAGGACAGAATGGCCGACTTCTAAACGAGTACTTGCCTGACGTTATGCTGCGGCGTGCGTTGACCGCTCATGACAGAATTGCGATTCTAGGCGCGCCAGGAGCGGGCAAGTCCACCCTGCTCCAGTATATTGCATTGGCGTATGCCCGCCAGAGAGCGGGAGATCGAAAGCTCCGCGAAAAAGGCGTATTGCGCCGGCGGCTTGGCGCACGAACGTGGAGGCTGCCGATCATTGTCCGTCTCAGCAGCATCGCCGCGATCTTGGCCGAACGCACTCGAAGCGGCGCAACAGCTAGTCTCGTGGAGGCGCTACCGCGAATTTTGCCGCCAGATCTGCAAAGCAACGCCGTGGCGCAAAAGTTCTTTGCCTCCCAGCTATCTCGAGGCAACTGTATCGTCCTTCTCGACGGGCTCGATGAGGTGCCATCGGAGGGCGAGTTCACGACAGTGGTTAAAGCGGTTGAGAGTTGCGCTTTGACATTTCGCGAGAATCAGTTTGTAATCACATCCAGAATCGCTGGATGGCGGGGCGGCGTTGCTGGCGAATTTGAACTTTTCTACGTCAATGAGCTGAACGACAAACAAATTTCCACATTCATTGACACATGGTACTCGGCGGTCGAGCGGAACTCTGTAGTTGGTCCATTACAGGATGAAGGCGCTGCTGCGCGTAGTGCTCGCGAGCGGAGAGCGGTAAACCGCGCTGCTGAGCTGAAAGCAACTCTGCGGGACAATCCCGGGATAAGGAGATTGGCCGCAAATCCGATGCTGCTGTCAATCGTGGCCCTTGTGCATCGCAGTTTGGCAACATTGCCTCGCGAACGAGCAAAGCTTTACGCGCAGTGCTCGAAGATCCTGCTCGAACAATGGGATGTGTCGCGGGGTGTTCGAGTCGATGACACAAACCTCAAGCTGCCGCAGAAAGAGCGAATCATGCAGCGCTTGGCATTCGCGATGCACACAGGCGAGATCGGTGAGCCTGGTGGTGGCCGTGAAGCACCTTGGATCGCCGTTGAGAACCTCCTCGGAACCATGCTTCCATCGATCGGCAAGGAGGGAGCCGAGGCTTCCCATCTTCTACGGATGCTTGTTGACCGAAGCGGCATTTTGCTCGAACGACAGCGCGGGACGCTCTCATTTGCCCATCTCACATTTCAGGAATACTTCGCCGCAAAACACCTTGCGTCGGACCAAGCGACAGGAAGTGCTCGTAACTTCTTGCTAGAACCTGCACGTCTTGCGTCAGATTGGTGGCGTGAGGTGATTCTGTTGTATGCAGGGTTGCTGCCCGACACCGGAGACTTCCTGGCCCGAATGCACGTCGGCGTGGGCGAAGCCGACTTATGCCAACAGGGGACTCGATTAACGGGGCTATGCCTTAGCGAAGCTGTGTCGGTCGGAGACGCTGACTTGCGAAAGGCTATCGTTTCAGATCTATACCATATTCGTACCCAAGGCGAAGTTCTCAGTAGGCAGCTCTCTGTCGAAGAACAGGAATACTTGCTTGTCTGGCCTCGCCAAGCGGTATGGTTTCTTAGTGCGGCAACTGCTTTTTCGAGCCGCGTTGGCACCGATGAGTTACGTCGCAGCCTGAAGCAAGCTCTGTGTTCGACTGAAACGGCAGTTCGCACGGCAGCGCTCAACATTATAGCGACGGCTCCAGCAGACCTTCGATGCCCGGAAGCGAAGGAACAAATACTTCAGGCCCTATCGTCAGACGACTGGACGGAGCGTCGGGCAGGTGCACGGGCCGCTGTGAGAATGTTAGGTTGGGAAGCCGACGAAGGACTTGTCCGTAGCGTGCGCGCCACGCTTGAGTCACAGGTGTCCTTCGTTTCCGACGCAATAGTAGAACAATTGCTTAACGCCACGCCAAACGTGACGAGCTTAATTGTGGAAGGCTTATACGCGGATATCCTGCAAAGCGGCGTTCGGGGCGGTGCCGAGTTGATTGTCAGATCGCTCTCGTCAAAGCGAGTGACCGAGCGCATCGAATTCATGAGGCTGTTGGCGCCGCGCATTGTGAGTAACGGTGGCCTTGGCCTGAAGGTGTTTTTGCAAACGATCGCAGGCATTGCCACGCCCGAGTTCGACGGAGTGGAATTGGTCAATGCTATTGCTCCAGCAATACACATTGCCGACGCCTCTGAGCGAGCCATGATCGTAACCGCTGTGCTCGCGTGTGTCCCCCAACACCGTGACGTCAAGGTGGGCGAGATAGCCAAGACGTGGGCGGGCGATCATAATCGTAACGTGAGACTGGCGGCGCTGGCTCTTGTCGATCGACGACGTGATGGCCGATACAGTGGCAGCGCGGTGGCGTCGCTGGTTGCTCTATTGTCCGACAGCGATTCAGACGTCCGTGAATTGGCTGCCAAGGTTCTGCCGCACGTAAGAGCTTGCGCCGTTAGAAATGAACGTTACAAGTTGTTGCTCGCGCTCTGTACCGACCGAAACAGTGGCGTTCGTGCGAATGCTATTGAAGCCTTGCCAGTGCTAGCTCATAGTAGCGTGCGCGACCAAGCCGTCGAGATGTGTAGGACCGCGATGGCGGACAAAGTGGCGCGCGTTCGAATATCGGCGGCGGAAGCGATGTGGAAGTTGACTGGGAAGCGAGACTCGCCCGCTATAGAAGCTGCATTGCAGAGCGCGTTGGAACCCACGGCACTTGTGCCTACATGGATATTGCGGAAGCGCCCGCCATGGCTCTCCGATTCGGACTTGGCGCGAGTTGCGCGAATAGCCGCTGATATTGGCGCGCCTCAGCTGTTTGAGGGTGTGTTTGGCGCCGTCAGAAAGCAACTTCGCGGTGGAATGTTGCGTGGGTATGTCTTCCGCGAAATGGAGTACCAAGTTGAGGATAGTTCGTTGTTGAGCATCATGATTCATCAGGATGGCATTCTCGTTCCATTCATACGTGGAATGTCGGAAGGGCGGGCTGTCTTGGGTGGCGAGGTGGTGGACGCACTACGATTGGGTATTCGGCGTTTCGGTGCTGGCATAGGCAGTAAGGCGTTGGTCGGATTCATGATAGACAGCGATCCCATAGCGCGTCTCGCGGGGGTCGAGCTTTATTCGGTATTAGGCGATAGTTCAGACGACGGCGCATTCGAAGCGTATCGTGCCCTTCTGGTGGACAAGGAGCCTTGGCTCCGGGCGTTTGCCGCAACTGAAGCTTCACGTATTGCTCGAACGAGTGCTCGAGATGTGACGCGAGAACTTCGGCGGTTGCTGTCCGATTCAGATGTCATGGTCCGTGAAGCGGCATGGCGGAGCCTGTGTTCGCTAGCGCAACCCACCATTTCCAGAAAGTAGCGCCGTTGTGGGTTGGTCACTTGAGTGGTGAGTCCTGGTATTGGTAACAATCTGCGTGTCGGTTCCTCTTTTCCCGACAGATGACGAAGCACAAAAGTCACGGAGTTGGGAACCCGTCGAAGTGGCGTCCTCGCCGCGAGGTTCAAGAGATGAGGGCGATGGCTTCGCCGAGATTCATGAGGCGTGAGGGGATCACGTTCTCGGTTAGTTTAGGTTACGGTTAGGTTAGACCTTCGGTGTGCTGGTGGGGTTCGCGGTGTGCGCTGAGCGATGCTTCTTGCGCCCCGCCTATTCGGGACGCTCTGAGCTCGAAGGAGGTACGAGCGGCAACACCTTCCACACCAGCGCATCTCGGAGCTTGCCGAGAACCTAAGCCTCGATTTCCTCATCGGTCTGTGTCTGTTTCCTCTGTTTCATGACGGTCAATCAAGCTGGGCGGAATGGGTGTGGCCAGAGAGCGCCGCGTATGGTTCACTAACTTTCGTCGCGTAGGCGGTTGACGTCGTCCGTCGTCGGTCGCTCGCTTCCGTTCGGTCGTTGAGGCATGAGCGGAATGCCATTCCTCTCCTTGGTCTCATCCCGACGCGGGAGTGCTCCAACTCTCAGCGCGAATGCCAGCGCTTCCTCGAGCCAGGCCAGGCGTTGCGATGGCGTGGCCGCGAGCGATGCGTCGAGTGCGTGATCTTCGGCAGCGCGGAAGTCGGCGGGCCATTCGGCGTTCGTTGCATGCGGCGCGTCGGGGTCAGTCTTCATGGCGTTTCCTGGCGATGGCCTCGAGTTTTTCGATGTCGAGTAGATCCTGCGGTCGTGCCGCAACGCGTTTCATGGCAATGAGGTCGTCGAGCGCCGCCACGTGGATTTCGCGACCGCCGAGCACGATTGTTTCGGCACGCGACCAGAGGTCGTCGAACGGGATCGGTTCGCGTGCGAATAGGTCAACCGTCAGCAGTGGGTTCCCGGGATCTTGCATCGTGAAGACCTGGAGATTTCGGGTCTCCACCCACTCTCGCCGCGTTTCGGTAACGGCGAAATCCAAGGCATTCACGGGAAGCAGCGGGCGCAAGCCTCGCGCCGTCAGCGCATCGATTGCGCGACGCACGTTTCCGGTCTCGAGGTCCAGGACGAGATCGATGTCGACGGTGAGTCGGGCGTGGCCGTGGATGACGACGGCCAGTCCGCCAACAACGACGAATCGCACGCCTGCCGCATTCAAGTGGGCGAGAAGTTCTTCGAACATCCGCTTCCGAGGATAGCAGGGAGAGACGGCTGGAAGACTTGCGGCGAAAGCTATCGCACGCGCACGGCGTTCATGGCTGGTCTTCGTCCATGCAGCGCGAGTATCGCCGGCCCGCGCGGCCGGCGCGCTTGAGCTCGCGTGCCGCGGTCTCGTAATCGACGTGGTGCGCGGTCATGTACATCTCAACGCCGCGACGGCCAAGTTCGAAGGCAAGCTCGAGCCGTTCGGCCGGAGTCATCGCGGCGATTGCAGCGGCGTCAGTTTGCCGGAGCTCTTCAGACACCTTCGAGCGAGCCATGATGCGAGTATAGAGGAGCGATCCGGATCAGACGTCACCCACCCAACCGTCCCTTCACTCACACCCGCCCGGCCACCTCGTTCAGGATGACGGCGGTGGTGGATCGTGGGTGACTCGCCTACGCCGCCGTCGGTGTGACGCGGTACAAGTAGGAGTCGTCGATGTAGCAGCGGTCGAGTAGACCATTGAATCGCTTGCTGTGCGCGAGAACGCCGTTCGGAGTCAGGGTGGACAGCTCTCGAACCACCGGCTCGTTGGGCCAGAAGACGGAGATATGAAGCAGGTCGCTGGTCGGCTGATTCAGCGCGTGCATTGCTTTGATCAGGATGTCGTAGAAGGCGACCTGTCCCTCGGCAGCGACGACCGGCGATGCGAATGTCAGTCTCCAATCGTTGCGCTCCGACGCGTAGAGCCAGAACGATGCGGTGAGCGGAACGCCCATGTCATCCAGTTGTCGCGTCAAGGCCTCGCCCTCGCGGATCATCTGGTCGGTCAGCGGCTCTTTCAGCAGTACTTCATCAGCCATGGGATCACTCCATTCGCAGGGTCCGTCGGAGATGCTTCTCGCGCAGCGCCCATTCGGGACGCGGTGAGCTTGAAGGGGGTACGGACGGCAGCACTTCCCACGCCGACGCAACGCGCAGCCTGTCGAGAACCTCAGCCTCGATCTCGTCATCGTGCTGCTTCTGTTTTCTGTTTTTCATAGCGGCCAAACCTGTGATGAAGCGCAGGGTTCGTTTGTCCTACGACAACGACCACCAGTTCCAGTGCTCTTCCCGAATCCGTTCGACCAAGAAGCCGGTAGCGTTCCTTGTGCCCTTTGTCGCGAACGGGCTGAAACCCGCTACGCCGCGGTCGGGGTGATGCGATAGAGGTAAGCGTCGTCGATGTAGCAGCGGTCGAGAACACCCCTGAATCGCTTGCCATGCGCGAGATCACCGTTCGGAGTCAGGGTCGATAGCGCGCGAACCACCGGCTCGTTGGGCCAGATGACGGAGATGTGATTGAAGCAGGTGTTCGATAGCTCGAGCGCTTCGAGCGCGTTGCCAACCATGTCCAATACCGCGCGTTGCCCCTCCGAGGTGATCATCGGTGAGGCGATCGTGAGCATCCACTCATTGCGCTCTGATGTGTAGAGCCAGAACGATGCGGTGAGGGGTACTCCAAGCTCCTCCAACTGGCTCGTGATGGCTTCGCCTTCGCGGATCATGGCATCCTCGAGCGGTTCTTTCAGCAGTACTTCATCAGCCATGGCAGCACTCCATTCGCAGGGTCCATCACCGCATCAAAGAGCATGAGGACCCGGTCATTTTCGATTGCTGGCTCATAACGCGCGTCCTCCGACCATTGTTTCACCACCGACCAGTTCTTCGCGAAGACACCGTTCCGCTCCTCTTCCTGCTCGAGTTGGGTCTTCAATCCTGCGACGGTCGCCAATTTGGCGAGGTCGTGGATGTAGCTGTCGTTGGCGAGCTTCTTGTCCGGAAAGTCGAACTCGCGGATCCGCATGGCAATGCGCGATTTCAGAGTGCATTCGACGGCGTAGCCGAGCAGGTAGTAGGCGCCTTCGAGGCGGCCGGCCTCGAGCAGTGCCTGGGCATCTCCGAGTCGGAGCTCGCTGAGTCTCTGCAAGTCGGATCGATTCACGCGTCCGAGGTTCCCTCGGCGAGAACGGAACTCCGAGGAGTCTGCAGGGTGAAGACAAACTGACTTGGAAATCTCCTCGGAATGGAAGATTGGGTCGTATCAATCCACGATGATTGGAGTCGATCGCGAACGAGCTGAGACAGTACGATGCCGCGTTGAGACCGTCGACGTCCGAGGATAGCTCTGGGAGAACGTCCTGACTCCTCTCAATGCCCGATGTTCAGTTTCATCGGTGGGGGCAGGCGGTGTTTTTTGGCGTACTCGCGAGCCAGGAGCGCGAGGGCGGTCGGCTGGTTCGATTCCGTCCGGATCAGCGAGGCTACGACGTTGGACCTTGGATTCTCGGAAGGATCGAGATCGCGCTCGGCGACGGCGGCGAGAGTCAAGAGGGACGCAGCCCAGTAGCCGCCGGGATCGTTGCGGGTCAGCCACTTCTGGACCGCCGCTGGGGTCGAGAGGTGCGTGGCGAACATCCAGGTGCGGAGGAACGTGCTGTGCGAAGGCGGCAGCGCGGACAGCTTTTTCTCGAGCTCCGCGGCGGGAAGCGTTCCACTTTCGTACATGTTCAGCGCCGGGTCGAGCGGCACTCCGGCAAACGAATCGGCTCCGCCTCCGAAGTAGAACTGCGGGATGAAGCCGGTCATGGCCGCCGCGTCGATGTTGCCCGTGTACGGTTTGCCGCTCTCGAGCCAGGCGATCTCCGCGTCGATCCACTTCGCTTTCCAGACGTACCAGTTCGCCATCTCATCCCTGCTGCCGGGGTGCGGTTTGTACAGATCGCGAAGCCGGCGGAGGGTGGCGGCCGCGGCAGCGCGATCGCGGAGGTCGAACTGCTGAATGTCCGCGATGTCGTCACCGAATGCCAATCCGCCAATAGGCGGATATTGTTGCGCCTGAAGCGCGCCTGCGCGGCGATAGAGGTCGATTGCCTGCGCCGGCTTCCGGAGCTGGTAGCGCGAGGCGGACGCCGCGCGCCGCAGGATCATCACCATCGTTCCCTGATCGCCGCGGCCCTGTTTCACGTCCGGGTCGCGCTTCGCCAGGCGGTCGTACTCATCGGCGAGCGCAAGCGATTCTTCGACGAAGCGTGCCGGTGATTGCTGCTGCATTTGATTCAGGGCCTCTGCACGTTTCCGGAGCGACGTCAGCTCCTTCTCTGCCGGCTGTGCCGTGGCGATCGCAGAGAGCATGAACATCAAGAGCAGTGACACGGTACGGGCGAAGGAAGTCACGTGCGTACTCTACGCCTCCTTCCAATACGATGTCCGCATGAGACGGTCATCCCTCCTGGCCCTTGTCGCGATTCTGTTTGCCGTTGATGCGCACGCGCAGGCGCGTGAATGGCGAGTGGCGCATGAGCGGGAGATTCTGCGCGAGTTTGCCGAGCTGCTGGCGTTGCCGAATCTTGCGGAGGATGCGCCGAACATCGCGCGGAATGTGGCGGCGCTCGAGGCGATGCTGGAGCGGCGGGGTGTGGCGACGCGGGTGCTGATGCTGGAGGGTGCGCCGCCGATCGTGGTGGGTGATCTCGTGGCGCCGGGGGCGACGCGCACGATCGCGTTTTATGCGCATTACGACGGGCAGCCGGTCGATGAGTCGCAGTGGCGGAGTGCGCCTTGGGTGCCGGTGATGCGTGATGCGGCCGGGAAGGATGTCGATTGGGTGAGTGCGAAGTCGATCGATCCGGAGTGGCGGCTTTTCGCGCGATCGGCGGGCGATGACAAGGCGCCGATCATCGCCATGATGGCGGCGCTCGATGCGTTGCGCGACGCGAAGGTCCGGCCGCGGTTCAATCTGCGATTCGTCTTCGAAGGCGAGGAGGAAGCGGGCTCGCCGCACCTAGCGCGGTTCATCGAGAAGTATCCGGATGTGCTGCATCCCGACGCCTGGATCATCTGCGACGGGCCGATGCACCAGAGCCGGCGCGCGCAGCTCGTGTTCGGCGTGCGCGGCGTCGTGACGCTCGAGCTCACGGTCTACGGACCGGTGAAGGCGCTGCACGACGGGCATTACGGCAACTGGGCTCCGAATCCGATCGTGTCGCTCGCGCATCTGCTCACGTCGATGCGCGATGAGAACGGGCGCATTCTCATGGCCGGGTTCTATGACGAGGTGGTTCCGCCGACGAAGTCCGAGCTCTCTGCGGTTGCTGCGATGCCTCCGATCGAGGATGCGTTGCGCAGGGAGTTTCAGATCGCGGCCACCGAGGGCGGCGATGCGCTATTGAACGAGCGGATCATGCTGCCGGCGTTGAATGTGAGCGGGATTCAATCGGGCGGCGTTGGCGAGAAGGCATCGAACACGCTGCAGACCAGCGCACGTGCGGCCATCGATTTTCGTCTCGTGCCAGCGCAAACGCCTGCGTCGGTGCGCGCGCACGTCGAGCGTCATCTCACAATGATGGGCTACACGATCGTGCGCGACGATCCCGACGCGGCCATGCGCGCGAAGCACGCGCGCATCGTCAAGGTGCAGTGGGGCTCCGGCTATCCGGCAGCGCGCACGTCGCTCGACCTGCCGCTCTCGCGCGAGATCGCCAAACTCATGACCGCGGCCGGACACGAGCCGCTGTTCGTACCGACGATGGGCGGAAGCCTGCCGATCTACCTCTTCCAGCAACGCGACAACACACCGGCCGTGATCCTGCCGATCGCAAATCACGACAACAACCAGCACGCCGCCAACGAGAATCTGCGCCTGCGGAATCTCTGGGACGCGATCGACGTGTTCGGGGCGTTGTTCGCGGGGTTGTGATTTTTCACGAGAGCCGCCCCTCACCCTACCCTCTCCCCTCGGCGATGAAGCCGCCGCGGGGAGAGGGGACTTGAAACTGCGAAAACTCTCAGTCCCCTCTCCCCGCCGCAGGTTCATCGCGGTGGGGAGAGGGTAGGGTGAGGGGCGGCTCTCGCGAAACGATTCCGTTTCACCGCACCGCAATCACCGTTCGCAGATGCCCGCTGCCGCGTTCGAGGTCATCGAGCACGCCGTTCACTGCGTCCGCTTCGAGCGGCACGGTTCGCGTGATCGCTCGTGACAAGTCGATGGCGCCGGTGCGGGCGAGCTCCATGAGCTCGACGAGCTCGGCGCGGGTGTGGTCGGAGCAGCCGATGATGCGGCGTTCGCGGACGAGGAGGTCGGTGAATGGGTTGAAGGTGAGCTCGCGGAGGTTGATGGCCACGATCATGAGGCGGCCGCCGGGCGAGAGAGATCGCAGGCCTCCATGCGCGACGTTGGCGTTGCCGGTGAACTCGACGACGACGTCGACGCCGCGACCGTCGGTGGCGCCGAGGATGGCTTTGTGGACGGGCGTTTCCCGCGCGTCGAGCGGTGTGGCGCCGAACTGCGCGGCGAGTGCGAGTTTCTCGGGCACGGCGTCGACTGCATAGACATCAGAAGCGCCGAGCGCACGTGCGAGTTGCACGGCGGAGACACCGAGACCTCCGAACCCGAGGACTGCCACGGAGTCGCCCGTTTGAATGCTGGCCAGGCGGAGCGCGTGATAGGCGGTGGCGGTGGAGCACATCATGATCGCGGCGACGTCGAAGCTCACTTCGTCGGGGATGGGAATGGCGTTGAAGGCGGGAACGACGATGCGCTGCGCGTAACCGCCGTCTCGTTCCTTGCCGAGCATCTGTCCGGTGGGGCAGAACTGCTCGCCGTGGCGTTTGCAGCGCGGGCACTCGCCGCAACTGACGAGATAGTGCAGCGCCACGCGTTGCCCTTCGCGCACATCAGCCACGCCTTCGCCGATGGCGGAGACGACACCCGCGACTTCATGTCCGAGCGTGACCGGAAGATTCGTCTTGCCGGTGCCGGCGCGGTAATGCGCGTCGGTGTGGCAGATGCCGGTGCGATGAACGTCGACGACGATCTCGCCCGCGCCGGGCGATGGATCGGACAGGTTCGTCAACTGCAGCGGTTGCGTCGTTTCGAGGAGTCGGATCGCGTGCATGCGCGCATGTTATCGCGCGTCACATCCGCTCATCCCGGCGAAACGACGAGTCCGAGCCGGCGCATGAATTTCTTGCGTGTCGATGCACGCGCGCACCATCACCACAGAGACACAGAGATCACAGAGGGGACACAGAGGAAAGCGATGGACGCGATCATCGGGTTTTTTCCGAACCGCTTTACTCCGTCCTCCTCCGTGCCCTCTGTGTCTCTGTGGTGATTGCACGTGTGCGGCCTCGGCACGTGAAGTCTTTGACGATCTACTCTTCCTTGCGCCTCTCCCAGTCTTCGCGCAGCGCGCGGCCGGGCGAGCGGTCTTTCAGGCGCGGTCGCTCCATGATGCTGGAGACGAGGTCGCCGAAGCCCCAGGCCAGGAAGGTGACGGCGGCGATGGTGAAGAGTGTGGAGGGTGCGTGCAGGTCGAGGAGCAGGAAGAGCGTCACCGGGACGGCGATGCCCATCACGATGATGCCGACGACCAGTCTGATTCCGGACACGGGAACATTGAATCACGCGGTGCAGGATTCTGGCGAGGCCGCGCGCATGCGCTTCCAGGATCTGCACGGCAGAACGAGCCTCAGCGGGACAGCACGTGCCCAAGGCTATGCCAACCAGCGCCGCCGGCCGTGCCGGCTACGTCCAGTCGTTCATTTTCTTCAGCAGCTGATCGATCGTCATCAGCTTCTCGGCGCCGTCGGACTGGCGGCGGAAGACGGCGTGGTACCAGCCTTTCATTCCGATGGGCGTGTAGAACTCGCTGCCCATGCGCAGCCGTCCGCCGGAGACGAGCTTGAGAAAGACCTGCTCGTATGCGGAGCGCGCCAGACGCCGATCGGGAAACGGGACGGCGTAGCTGCGTTTCCTCCGCTCGGTCCTGCGTCGCTCGATGGATGGGCGTGGGCGACCGTTTCCGTTGCCTTTGCCGATCAGCAGCGAGATGCCGCGTCGCTCGACAAATTGCGACGGACGCCTGGGGATGAGTTTTCCGGGACGGTCGTTGCGGCGGCGGGAGAGGATGGCTTTCTGCCGGGCGATGCGTCTCGGCGCCTGCTGCGCCGGGACGAGGTCATCGAGCAGCTTGGCCTCGATCAACTGTGCGCCGAGTGAGGGGCTCGAGTGCGTGCGCGATCGAGGCTCCGACGCGCCGACGTTGGCCATTTCGAGCTCGTGTTTTTCCCGCGCCTGCTGCCGGTCTACGACGAACTGATCGATGGTCTGCCCTTTCCACGCATGCCACGGCGCGAGGAGACCCATCTCGGCCTCGTAGTTTTTCAATTCATGGATGACGCTTCCCCACCGGCACAGATGTCCGACGTCTTCATACGCGGTGGGCCGGTCGACCAGCTCGAGCAGCGATGGGGCACGGCCGTCGAGTACCGCGAAGAGAAGGCGGAAGCTGAACGGATCGGAGTACGTCCGGATCGATCTCCGGAAGAACCAGGCCGTTGCTTTCGCGATCTCTCGCAGCGAGCGCTCGTCGCCGAACTGCGTTTTCCAGAGCGGCTCGTTGACGTCGGAGGTGTAGGGGCTCTGCTGATAGTGAAAGTCTTTCGTCAGCCAGCCCTTGCGCGTGGTGTGCTTGCCGGGCACGACACCGGCGATGATCGGGATGGGCAGGCGCTCGAGCTGCGACAGGTCGTACGACGGCCAGGTCATGACTTCGCGGACGATGCCGACGATGAGCGCGGCGGTGGCGATCATGAGTCCGGGATCGGGCGTGAAGTCGACGGTGACTTCGATGCGACTGCCGCGCGGCCGCACGCCGACACCGGTGGAACGGCGGTTCGACGCGACGAGCATCACCGGCACGGGGAGGATGTAGGCCAGCAGCAGCGCCAGCGCTTTTTCATTGCGATCCCGGCTCTGCTGCGACTTCGGAATCTCGTAGGAGATGTTGTAGTGGCTGCTGTAGGCCTTGAGGCGGACCGTGTGTCCGGTCTTGTGGCCCCAGTTGGTGAGCTGGCCGCGGACGAAGCCGATCTGCTCCCAGAGATTGCGCACCATCCGCGCGGTGCAGGAGGAATCGAGCTCGATGACGGGCGTGACCACTTCGATGACGCCGCGATCGAAGTAGACGGCACCGCCGGTGGGCAATTGCATCGAGGTTTTTTCGCGCTTCAGCAGAGGCTGATCGATGAATGCGCTGGGATGTTTCCAATAGGGCTCGGGATTGATCTCGGCCTCGTCGAGCCAGACGTTGAACTCCGACTCCATGCCGATGACCGGCATGTCGAGACGTGTGGCTCGCAGCCGTCGAGCTATCTCACGGTCGAGCTCGGTTTTCGGTTCGAGAGGCGGCACGTTCACTCCGGAAGGATGGACTTCGACTGCGACCTCACCCATAGCAAACGGCGGGCCTGAGGTTTGCGCGAGAGCCGCCCCTCACCCTAGCCCTCTCCCCGGAGGGGAGAGGGGACTGAAAACCCGCGCAAATCCCCGTTCCAAGTCCCCTCTCCCCGGGCGCGGGGAGAGGGCTAGGGTGAGGGGCGGCTCTCGCGCTACCTGAAATTCACTCGTCGCCCGTCGCAGGCGTCCGCCGGTCTTTTCCTCTGCGGTCCTCGAACGCAAACCGTGGCCGGTTTTCCTGCGGCTGTTCCATGCGGTCTTCGCTGATCTCACGCGGGATGAGCGTCACATAGCCGAGGTCGAGGTGGACGTGATCGTCGGCATTCTTGTTCGTGACGTGGCCGTAGGGGAGGACCTGGATGTCTTCGCTGAGGTCTTCGGCGATGTCGTTGTATTTTTCGATCTGCTCTTTCGACTTGAGGATGGCCGAGCCGATGCGATAGACGTCGGCGGCGGTGCCCCACATGTGCGGTGTGGCGTCGAAGGCGAGCTTGTGCGAGGGGGAGCGGTAGCCGCCGTTCACGGCGATGTGTACCGAGGCGCCGCAGGCGGCGCGAAACTGCTCGAGATAAAACGCCAGGATGCGCACGGCGCACGGCACATAACGCGGGTACTGCTGCAGGCGCGGCGCTTCGCGCAGATCGTTGAGGATGAGCTCGTTCATCGCGAAGTGCGTGGTGAGGCGCGTGGTCAGCGCCGCCTCGGGCGATGTGATTTCGTAGAAATAGCGCGGAAGGCGATGGCGGCGGCCCTGCGCATCTTTCACCATCTCGCCCGGCTTCAGGATGGAGCGCAACTCGTCCTCGAGATCGAACGCATCGACGACTTTCAGTCCCTGCGTTGTTTCGACGCTACTCATCGCTGCTTCCCGCAAGGGCATTGAAGATGTCGCGCGAGACATCGGCGACCGCGGTTCCGCGGGTTTGATCGGCTCCGAATTGCGTGAGGATCACCAGCACGTACGGCTTCCGTCCTTCGAGATACACGATACCGGCATCGTGATGCACGGTCGAGATGTTCCCGGTCTTGTGCGCCACGCGCGCGGCTTTCGGCAGTCCGGCCGGAATGCCGCTGCGGTACTGCTGGTCGAGCAGGATCTCCAGCATGTCGTTGCACGCGTTCTGCGAATAGGCCTTTCCGTCCGCGATGAGGCGCAGCATCTTGAGTAATCCGTTGGCGGTGACTTCGTTGTTCAGGTTCGCTTCGAAGGCGCGCTGGTCTTCCACGCCGCGCAGCACGCGTACGCCGTCGATGTCGAGCTCGTCGAGCGCGAGTTGCACGGTGTGGATGCCGATGACGTCGACCAGAAGATTCGTGGCGAGGTTGCTCGACTTGGTGATCATCCAGTACGCGAGCTCGCGGACGGTGAGCGTTTTTCCCAGGTGCCCATACACGTCGGGATCGGCATCGCGGCCGAGATCGAGCATGAACGGCTCCCGGTTGACGATGCTGGTGAAGCGATTGCGGACGTGAACCGGCGCATCGAGCGACAGCTCGCCGTGGTCCACCTGCCGGAACACGCCGAGCAGCACGGCCAGCTTCATCGTCGACGCGGCGTGGAAGTAACGGTCGGCGTTGTACGACCACTGGATCGTGGTCTCGGCGTCGTAGAACGAGATGCCGAGATCCATGAGCGCGTGCTCCTGCTTGATCCGCAGCACGTTCCGATAGAGCGATATCTCGGCCGCTGCGACGGAATCGCTCGCGGACGCGCGTTCTCTGGCCTGCATCGCGCGAATCTTACCGCGCGGGTCGCGTGGGGTGTTGTGGACGTGGACTGAGTGGACGTAGTGGACTTCGTGGACTTGGTGGACGAGCAAATGCCCACGTCCACAA
>JALYJW010000100.1 GCA_030775085.1 Acidobacteriota bacterium
CAACTCTGCCACTTCAAACCGTCATTCAAGACTACTTCTGGCGATGGGACATCGAGGTCAACCATCGCGACGAAAAACAGCTCATTGGTGTCGGCCAAGCCCAGGTTCGCTCTGAACTTTCCGTCGAACTCGTTCCCGCATTCGCCGTTGCAAGCTACTCCATGCTCTTGCTTGCCTCCGCTCAGACTCACGGCTTCGAGGCCACTCAACCCACCTTCACCGTTCCGAGGTGGCGACGTCCTTCCGTGGCTCTTCAGAATCGTCTCACCACAGGCCAGATGCTCGTTGATCTCCGCCGGTCCCACCAACTCGATGACCCGCCAGGACCGCTCCCGAATTTCGACCACTTCGAAGAACGTGTCGCACGGCACATGAAGTGTTCAAAATCCCTTATCTCACGCCAACAGGCCATCGACTACGCCATGCGTTGACCGATTTCGTACCTCAAAAGGGCCAAACTCCAGGCACCGCGTAGGCGGTGCGGAGAATCGAAGACGCTCTCCGCACCACTGACGTGGTGCGACTCGAGCGACATTTTTCCCGGGGTAGCGCGTCTTCGCGCGCGACCCCCGGCTACCGTCTCCGTACCGCTAACGCGGTACAAGTCATCGTCGGCCGCGTATCAATCGCAGCACGAAGAGCAGGACCACCGCCCCGATGAAGGCTACGAATATGGTTCCGGGCAGGCCTGCGAACGGTGTCGACACGCCTAGTTTCGTGAAGAGCCAGCCGCCGACGAATGCTCCGACGATGCCGATGATGATGTCGCCCACGATGCCGTAGCCCGTGCCGCCCATCACCAGCGATGCGAGAACGCCCGCGACGAGTCCAACGATGATCCACAGAAGAATGCTCATATTGCTTACCTCTCCTTTGATGCCGGACGGGACCTGAGCAACGTCCATGCCCCGCTATTCGCACGCACATTCGGCAAGCGGGCCCGAGGTTGTCGCGCGCGCGATGAAACGGTTTCGTGCTCTGCGTCACTAACGTCGGGTGCGGCAATGGCTTAACGTGCTGCGCGTCACCCAAAAGTTCCATCTTTGCTTCTGGTCGTGGATGCCGTCCCGCTCAATGTTGATCGCTCCGCACCTGATCCGCGCGGACAAAAAAATCTGGAGGGCTCGTTGGCGTACCTGCAAAAGTACGACGTTGCGATTCTCGGCTCTGGCATCGGCGGCTCGATGCTCGCCTGCATTCTGGCGAAGCACGGGATTTCCACGCTGCTCATCGAGGAGCTCAGCCATCCTCGCTTCACCATCGGCGAGTCGCTGATTCCTGAGACCGGCGTGCGCCTGCGCATCCTGGCCGAGAAGCACGGCGTTCCGGAGATCGGCTGGCTGGGTAGTTTCCATGCGCTGCGCGACAACGTCAGCTCCGCGTGCGGCGTGAAGCGCTCGTTCGCATTCATGTATCACCGCGAAGGCGAGCGCCATCGTGCCGAGGAGACGAATCAACTTCCGACGCTCACGCCGCCGTTCGGTCCCGACTCGCATCTCTTCCGCCAGGACACCGACGCGTACCTCGCCGAGATCGCCGTCAAATACGGCGCGCATTTCCGGCAGCAGACGAAGGTCGCGTCCGTCGAGCTCGGCGAAGACGAAGTGAAGCTCAACTTCGCCGGAGGAGAAACGATCCGCGCCGCGTTTCTCATCGACGCCGGCGGGATGCGATCGCACGTTTCCACGCAGCTCAATCTGCGCGATGAGACGCCGCGCTTCCGCACGAACACGCGCGCCATCTACAACCACTTCATCGACGTGAAGCCGGCCGATCTGCTGCTCGACGGGAAGAAGGTCACGCCTTCTCCCCTCGCGCACGGAACGATGCATCACATCTTCGACGGCGGCTGGATCTGGATCATCCCGTTCGGCAATCACCCCGAGTCGACGAACCCACTCACCAGCGTCGGCATGATGCTCGACCGCCGCAAATATCCGACACCGCAGGGATCACCCGAGGAAGAGTTCCGCTCGATGATCGCGCGCTTCCCGACCATCCATCGGCATTTCGCGGACGCCAAACCGGTGCGCCCATGGGTCGGCTCCGGCCGCATCCAGTATTCGCAGAAGCAGCACATCGCCCATCGCGTGATCCAGCTTCCGCACGCGGCCTGTTTCGTCGATCCGCTTTTCTCGAGCGGCATGTCCGTGCTCACCGTGGCGATCGATCTGATGTCCGAGGCCATGCTCGGTGCGTTCAAAGACAACGACTTCTCGCTCGAGCGTTTTCAGCGCGTCGAGGATGTCGTCAACACCGGCTTCGATCACTACGACACGATCGTCTCGCGGTCGTTCGATTCGTTTGCGAGCTACGATCTCTGGAACGCTTGGAATCGCAACTGGGCGATGGGGAACTTTCTCGGCACGTTCGGGCCGCTCGCGAATCTCATCCGTTTCCTCGGCAGCGGCGACCGTAAGTTCCTCGACGCCACGACGCAGCCGGGCAACATCGGTGTGCTCAGCAGTCATCTCCCCGAGGTGCGCGCGGCCATCGACGCCTCCTCGGATGACATCGGAGAAGCAGTGGCCGGACGCATCACCCACAAAGAAGCAAACCAGCGCATCTTCGCGCGCCTCGGCGCACTGAAGTTCCTGCCGCCCTACATGGGCTTCGGCAAACCGGAGCAGCATGCACCGGCCACATTCACGCTGCCGGCCGGCGCACGCCACGTGACCTGGTACCGCTTCCAGGGCGATCCGAAATGGCGCGACTACGCGACGTTCAATCTGCTCACGTACGCGCGCCAGGTCATGAACTTCGCGGGCACTCACACCGGCGATTCGATCCGCCGCGCCACGGCAGCTCTGCGTGATGTCGTCTTCGCCGGAAACAGCGAGTGGAAGAAAACACCGCATGCATTGCGCGCGCATGGCCGGTATCACGCACCGTTCAACGAGTACGAGATCGCTGACGAAATGTTGGACGCAAACATCGATACGCCGCCGGCGATCCAGCACGCGAAATGATGCAAGCGCAAGAGAACCTCCAATGGCGCGGAATCTTCCGCGACCTTCCTCGCGAGCACGGTTATGAACCGCTGCGCGTCGAAGGCCGGCTGCCCGACGACCTGCACGGCGCGCTCTATCGCTGCGGTCCGGCGCGGTTCAGCATCGGCGGCGATCTCTATCCGCACTGGTTCGACGGCGATGGCGCGATGACCGCGGTGCGATTCGGCGGCGCGAACGTCGAAGGCGCGGTACGCGTCATCGACACGCACTGGCTGCGCGAGGAGCAGGCCGCGAACCGGCGTCTCTTTCGCGGTTACTCCCAGATCGGCAGCGGCATGCGGCGCTGGCGCCTGCCGAAAAATCCGGCCAACATTTCCGTGCTTCCGTGGGACGGGCAACTGCTCGCACTGTGGGAGGCCGGTCTTCCCATCGCCGTCGATCCGGCCACGCTCGACACGCGCGGCGAAACCGATTTCGGCGGCCGCATCCGCCGTCCGCTTGCGGCGCATCCGCATCGGGGCGGCAAGACTCTCTATAACTTCGGCGTTCGCTACGGTCCGCGAACCTTTCTCGATCTGTACGAATTCGGCGGCGAAGTGCGCCGCATCGCCTCGATCCCGCTTGCGCGTGCGACGCCCACCCACGACTTCATGGCCACGCCGCGCTATCTCATCTTTTTCTGCTCGCCGGTGCGCCTGCGCATGCCTCGTTTCCTGGCCTCGCTGCGAACGTTCGAGTCGAGCCTTTTCTGGGAGCCCGAGCACGGCACCGAGATCATCATCGTGCCGCTCGACGCGCCGCAGAAGCCGATCCGCTTCACCGTTCCTCCGTTCTTCCAGTGGCACTTCGTGAACGCGTGGGAAGAGGGCGGCACGATCGTCGTCGACTACATTCCGTACGACGACTTCGAGACGAACGCGTGGTATGGCCGCGCGCCGTACGAACCAACGAGCCCATCGCCACCGTCGCGTTACGAGCGCGCGCGCATCGATCCGGCGAAGAAAACCATGAGCGTGGAAGTGCTGTCCGATGTGTCGTCGGATTTCCCGGCCATCGCTCCGGGCGATGCCGGCCAACCCCACGATCACGCCTGGCTGCTGCGCTATGACGAAAGCGCGGGGCTGCCGTTGACGCTGTCGCGGTTCGAAACGAAAACGGGCCGGTGGCGCGACGTTCCGTTCGACGCGCATAGCGTGCCGAGCGAAGCGGTCGTGATTCCGTCGGGCTGGGTATTGAGTCTCGTCTACGACGGCGAGCGCGATGCGAGTTACGTCGCGGTGATCGACGGCGCGCGCCCGGAAGACGGCCCAGTGGCCAAACTGTGGTTCGATCACGCCATCCCGTTCCTCTTCCATGGCGCGTGGGCACCTGCGGCGCGCCCCGCTTTCTCACAAACCGACTGAAGTTTCTTGAACGCTTTTTTTCCCGGCGTACTGGGATACGTGTAACTGGAGGAAATGCAGAAATGACCAGCCCCATTGCCATCGTCGGTGCCGCCTGCCGCTATCCGGATGCGGCTTCGCCCTCGGAGTTGTGGGAGAACGTTCTCTCGAAACGTCAGGCCTTCCGGCGCATGCCGGCGGAGCGTCTTCCGCTCGAGGACTATTACTCGCCGGACATGAACGCGCCCGATCGCACGTATTCGCAGAACGCGGCGTTGATCTCGGACTGGACGTTCGATCGGGCCAAGTATCGCGTGTCGCGCAGCACGTTCGAATCGGCCGATCTTGCACACTGGCTCGCGCTCGAAGTGGCCGATGCCGCGCTGCAGGACGCCGGCTTCGATCCTCCCGTAGATATGACGGGCGTCATTCTCGGCAACACACTCACCGGCGACAACTCGCGCGCGAACGGACTGCGTCTGCGCTGGCCGTACGTGAAACGCGCCGCCATCGACGCGGGCGCCACGCCCGAGTTGATCGAGAAACTCGAGCAGGAGTTCAACGGCCCGCTCGCGCCGGTCGGAGAAGACACGCTGAGCGGCGGACTCTCGAACACGATCGCCGGTCGCATCTGCAACTACTTCGGGTTCCACGGCGGCGGCTACACGGTCGACGGCGCCTGCTCGTCTTCGCTGCTCTCGATCATTCACGCGTGCAATGCGCTCGTGAACGGCGATCTCGACGTGGCGCTGGCAGGCGGCGTCGATCTCAGCCTCGATCCGTTCGAGCTGATCGGTTTCGCGAAAGTGACCGCGCTCGCCAAAGAGCGGATGTGGGTCTACGACAAGAAGTCCAACGGTTTCCTCCCCGGCGAAGGTTGCGGTTTCGTGGTGCTGATGCGCCGCGATGACGCGATCCGCGACGGACGACGCATCTACGCGTCGCTCCTCGGCTGGGGCATGTCGTCGGACGGACACGGCGGCATGACTCGCCCCGAGGCCAGCGGACAACGCATGGCATTCCGCCGCGCGTATGCGAAAGCCGGCATTCCGATTGACAGCGTGACGCTGTTCGAAGGACACGGCACTGGCACACCCGTCGGCGATCCGATCGAGATCTCGACGGTCACTTCGCTGCTCGAATCGGCAAACGAACATCCCCACTTCATCGGGTCCGTGAAGGCGAACATCGGCCACACGAAAGCGGCCGCCGGCATCGCAGGGCTGCTCAAGTCGATGATGGCCGTACACACCGGCGTCATCCCTCCGATCACCGGCTGCAACGATCCGCGCGACGTGGCGCCGCTGCAGGTCGCGCAGTCGGCGATTCCGTGGCCGGAAAACGCGCCGCGCCGCGCCGCAGTGAGCGCCATGGGCTTCGGCGGCATCAATACACACGTGATCCTCGAAGGCGAAACGAAACGCACCAGCGCGCGCACCGTGCGCACGCAGGAGTCGGAGCTGTTCCTCTTCGGCGCAAACACGCGCGAAGAGTTGCAGGCCACGCTCGCGGCGGTGGCATCGCGCGCCGCGGACATGTCGCTGGCGGAGCTGAGCGATCTATCCGCCGCGCTTCGCTCGCGCATCACCGGCCGCGCCTTCCGCGCCGCATTCGTCGCGTCGACTCCGAAAGAATTGCGCGCGGCTGTCGATTCGGCAACCGAACATGCAACGTCCCGCCGTCCGCGCATCGCGTTTCTCTTCTCCGGCCAGGGCTCGATCCCGAACGTGACCACCGACGTCGCGCAGCCGGCCATCGTCCGCGCGTCGGTCGAGCGTCTCCGCGAGTTGCATCGTCTCGGCATCGAGGCTCGTTGCGCGATCGGTCATTCCCTCGGCGAGTTGACCGCGCTGCACTGGAGCGGCGCGCTCGATGAGCAGCAGCTTCTCGATCTGGCCACGTTCCGTGGCAACGCCATGCAGCAACTCGCCGGCGACGGCGCGATGGCGGCGCTGGCTTGCGGCGAAAACGATGCGCGTCCTCTCCTCGAGAAGGATGTCGTCATCGCCGCCTTCAACGGTCCGAAACAAACCGTCATCTCCGGCAGCGGTCCCGCTGTCGATCGGGCGATCGAGCGCGCCCGCGCGCAAGGCATCGGCGCGACGCGCGTGCCGGTCGCGGCCGCGTTCCACTCGCCGATGATGGCTCCCGCGTCGTCGCCACTGCGTGATTACGTTCGCGAGTTGAAGCCGCGCGCCGCCGGCCGCGGCATCTTCTCCACCGTTACCGGCGATTGGCTGCAGCACGACGCAAATCTCGCCGATCTCCTGGCCACGCAGCTCACCGTGCCCGTTCGTTTCCGCGAAGCGGTCGAAGCCGTCTCGCGCGAAGCCGACCTGCTCATCGAAGTCGGTCCCGCCAGCGTGCTCACGAACCTCGCATCGTTCGCATCAGTGCCGGTCGTATCTTCGGATCGCGTGCTCGACGCAGTGGCCGCGGCGTGGAACGCAGGCGCGGATGTCGATCTCGACGCAATGTTCACTGATCGCTTCACGCGGGTGTTTGATTTCGAAAAGTCGCCCGCATTCATTGAATCGCCAACGGAAAGCCGGCGTCCCCGTCGGCTGGACGCGCAGCGTCCCGCTGCGATCGGCGGCGAGGACGCCGCCGAGCCAGCCGCCGGGACGGCGGCGCTCCGACAGACGGCGCTCCGAGAGACGCCAGCGGTGGAAGGCTCACTCCGCGAGCTCGTCGCGAAGCACGTCGAGCTCTCGCTCGATCTCGTTCTGCCGACCTCGAAGCTGTTGTCCGATCTGCACCTCAGCTCCATCACCGTGGCGCGTCTGCTTGCCGATGCCGCGCGCGCGATGGGCGTGCCCCCGCTCGCCGATCCGACATCGTTCGCGAATGCCACCATCGACGAAGCGACCGCGGCGCTCGAAGCGCTTCGCGGCGTCGAGATGCCGTCCGCAGAACCGCGCCTCCCCGATGGCGTCGCGAACTGGGTGCGCGCATTCACGATCGAAGAAGTGCCGGTTCGCAGCGGAACGCGCGTGAAGCAGTCCGGCGAATCGCAGTGGCAGGTCCTCGGCGATTGGCCTGAAGCCAATGAACGCTTCACCACCGTGCAGGGCCGCGGCATCGTGGCCATCCTTCCGAAAGACGACGCGAGCGCATGCATCGACATCCTGCTGCAATGCCGCGTGCTCGCCGAGAAGGAACGCCTCGTCGTCGTGCAACAGGCGCCGTGCGGCTCTGGATTCGCGCGCACGCTCTTCATCGAGAAGCCGAACGTCTCGGTGCGCATCGTCAACGTCCCGCAGCTCGACGGTGCCGCGCTGGAGAACATCGTCAGTGAAGCCGAGGCGCATGGTGATTTCTGCGAGGCAACGTTTGGCGAGGACGGCGTGCGGAGCGAGCCGCGCGTGACCGTCGCGAATGTCGCGCAGACGGAAACCGCGCCGGGCGTTAGTCCAATCGGGGCTGACGACGTGCTGCTCGTCACCGGCGGCGGCAAAGGCATTGGCTTCGAGACCGCCTTCCATCTCGCGCAGGAGTCCGGCGCACGACTCATCCTCCTCGGCCGCTCGAAAGACGACGACGAGCTGCGCACGAATCTGAATCGCCTCGCCGCGACGAAGATCCCTTACGACTACGTAGTCGCCGACGTGACCAAACCGCTGCCGCACTTCAAAGGCATCACCGCCATCCTGCACGCCGCGGGCACGAACGCGCCGGCGCTGCTCGACGCACTCGACGGCACATCGTTCCGCGCCGCCGTGACGCCGAAGCTCGACGGTCTGCGCAACGTTCTCGCCGCCGTCGATCCGAATTCGCTGAAGCTCCTCATCACGCTCGGCTCCGTCATCGCCCGCACCGGCATGCGCGGCGAAGCGCACTACGCGTTCGCCAACGAATGGCTCGCGCGCGCCACGGAAGAATTCGGCGCGGCGCATCCAAAGTGCCGTGCGATCTGCATCGAGTGGAGCGTCTGGTCCGGCATGGGCATGGGCGAGCGCCTCGGCACGATGGACGCGCTGCGCCGTCAGGGCATCACGCCGATCGCGCCCGATGACGCCGTGAAGCTGACCATGCAACTAGCCGCCGCGCCTCCCGCGTCGCACGTCATGGCGTGCGGCCGCCTGGGCGATCCGCCGACCATTCGCTACGCCGACGAACCGACGCCGCTCTATCGCTTCCTCGAACAGCCGCGCGTCGTCGTCCCCGGCGTCGAGCTCGTGTGCGATTCCGAAATCTCGATGCGCAATGATCCCTATCTCGAAGACCACGCCTTCAAAGGCGAGCCGCTGCTGCCCGCGGTGGTCGGACTCGAGGCTATGTCGCAGATCGCGCGGATGCTGTCAGGAGAAGCGCCGTCGCGCATCGACAACGTCGAGCTGCTGCAACCCGTCACGCTGGGCACGATGCGTGTGGCCGCATTGCTCACCGGCGATCGCGTCGACGTCGCCGTGCGCACCTCCTCGACGCAGTACCGCCTCGACCACTTCCGCGCCTCGCTCACCGTGGGACCGCGGCCGGAGCGCCCGCGCATCGAGTTGCCTGCGGGCAATGTCGATCTCGATCCGGTACGCGACCTCTACGGACCGCTGCTCTTCCACACCGGCCGCTTCCGCGGCGTGAAGCGCTATCGCGTGCTGACCGCCACGCATTGCGTCGCCGAGATCGCGCCGCATGCTGACTCGCTCTTCCATCGCTACCTGCCTGCGCACCTGCTGCTCGGCGACGCCACGATTCGCGACGCCGCGATTCACGCGTTGCAGGCCTGCGTGCCGCAGGCCACCGTGCTGCCGCAAGGCATCGAAACCGTCGAGCTCTTTGCGCCCGTCGAAGGCGAAACGGTCGTCGTCGCGCGCGAGACTTCGCGTCACGCCGATGGATTCGTTTACGACGTCGATCTCGCGGCGCCCGACGGGCAACTCTTCGAGCGCTGGCGCGGACTGCGCCTGCAGATCGTGGCGCGCCGCGATCGCGTCGACGACCTCGCGCCCGCGCTCTGGGCGCCCTTCCTCGAGCGCGAGCTCGACGTGTTCGTCCGCGTCGGCGAAACGGACACGCCCGTGCATCATCGTCACGACGGAAAGCCGCTCATCGCCGGTAGACACATCTCGCGCTCGCACGACGCCGAAGTGACACTCACCGTCACGCACGAAACCCCCGTCGGCGTCGACGTGCAGCAAGTAGAAGGACAGCACTGGGACGACGTCATCAGCCCGCATGACGGCGGCCTGACCGACGTCTGCGTCCGCCTCTCCGGTGACGAACGGCGCTTCGCTGCCGCCCGCATCTGGTCCGCGCGCGAGTCGATGAAGAAACTCTCCGGCGATGCCCTCGTGCCGCTCATCATCGACACCTGCGGCGATCACGGCCGCGTCACCTTCCGTTCCGGTCCGCATCGGATCGATACTTACGTCATGCGCGACAGCATCGTGGCCGTTGCCAAGGAAAGGATTGATTGATGACTGGGATGTATCTCGATGGCGTGCAGCACCATCACACGCAGAGCCCGTGGGGCACCGCCGCGGAAACGATGTCCGCGGCAGGAATCCCCGTGCCGCAGATCCTGCATCTCTTCAACTACAAGCCCGAGCGGACGAAGTTCCTGGCCATGTTCACGCAGGAAGTCATGCGCGGACCATCGCCACTATCGCCCGGCCAGCGCGAGCTCATTGCCGCCTTTACGTCGAGGATGCGCGACTGTCTGTTTTGAACCGGCTCGCACGCCGCGGTCGCGGCAGAGCTATTGGGAGATCAGAAACTGGTGACGAGCGTACTGGATGACTATCGCAGCGCACCGATCGACGCACCATTCGCGGAGCTTCTCTGTCTCATCGAGAAAGCCGCGCGCAAAGCGTCGAGTATTACGCGCGAAGACGTCGACGCCGTCCGCGCCGCCGGCTGGAGCGATGAAGCCATCTACGACGCCGTCACCGTCTGTGCATTGTTCAATTTCTACACGACCTGGGTCGACGCATCCGGCGTCGGCGATCTCGGCGACTACACACCGTCCGGCAAACGCATGGCCGCGGAGGGCTATCTAAGACAATGAAGTATTACGAATACAACCACGTGGTCGGTTTTCAGGAAACGAACCTCATCGGCAACGTCTATTACGTCCATTATCTCTCCTGGCAGGGACGCTGCCGCGAAATGTTCCTGCATGATCACGCCCCCAGCGTCCTCGAAGACATCGCCGCCGGTCTCAAACTGGCCACAGTGCGCGTTGCCTGCGAATACGAAGAAGAGCTCCTCGCCTTCGACCGCATCTCCGTCCGCATGTCCCTCGGCAACCTCAAACCCAACGGCATGACCCTCCGCTTCACCTACGTAAAAGTCGAAGAAACCCGCGAAACCATCGTCGCCCGAGGCGAAATGGAAATCGCGTGTCTACGAGGAACATCCGCAGTGCCCGTCCCCGAGGAATTGAGGGAAGCATTGCGGCCGTATCGAGAAGAGGCTGCGTGACCACTATGAACCAGAGACGCTCACCACAGAGACACAGAGGGCACGGAGGGACACAAAGTAAGGCAATGCTTTTATCGAGTCCGCCTTACTCCGTCCTCCTCCGTCGCCCCTCTGTGACTCTGTGGTGAACAGACCCGTGCGTTCTCGCTGCCTGTGCGCGTTCGCGCGGTACATCGAAAGTCCAGTAAAAAGTACGCCTATCGAGGAGCAGCTTGACCGCCATGGAACAGGACACGTTCACCACAGAGACGCAGAGGGCACGGAGGGGACACAGAGGAAGGCAATGCTTTTATCGAGTCCGCCTTACTCCGTCATCCTCCGGCCCCTCTGTGACTCTGTGGTGAATACACGTGTGCGTTCTCACTACATGAAGTCTTTCGCACTGACGACCAAAACATGACCGGATTCGCCCTCACCCTTCTGCAGATCTGCATCATCGTCCTTGCAGGACGTGCCGTCGGACTGCTCCTCAAGCGCCTCGGCCAACCGACCGTGATCGGTGAGATCGCAGGCGGCATCCTCCTCGGCCCATCCGCCTTCGGCTACTTCGCGCCCGACCTCTTCGCGCGCATCTTCCCCGCGGAAAGCATCCCCACCCTCCAGTCGCTCAGTCAGATCGGGCTGATCCTCTTCATGTTCCTGGTCGGGCTCGAATTCGCGCCCGAGCTGATGCGCGGCAAAAGACGCAGCGTCATCGTCATCAGCCACGTCAGCATCGTCGTGCCGTTCCTCCTCGGCACCGCGCTGGCCGTGTATCTCTATCCGCGCGTTTCCGATCCCGGCGTCACCTTCCGCAGCTTCACGCTCTTCCTGGGCACCGCAATGAGCATCACCGCGTTTCCGGTACTGGCGCGCATCCTCGCCGAGCGCGGCCTGACGAAAACTCCGATGGGCAACACCGTCATCGCCTGCGCCGCCGTCGACGACGTCACCGCCTGGTGCATCCTCGCCTTCGTCGTCGTGCTCGCGCGCTCCGGCGATCCCTCGCAGCTCGCCATCCAGCTCGCGCTCGTGGTCATCTTCATCCTCGCCATGATCTTCGTCGTCCGCCCGCTCCTGAGAAAACTCGCGCCCGCGAAAGTCACCGACACCTCCCTCGCCGCACTGCTGCTCCTCGTCCTGGCCTCATCCTGGACCACCGAGCTCCTCGGCATCCACGCCCTCTTCGGCGCCTTCCTCGCCGGCGCCATCATGCCGCGCGAAGCCTCGCTCAATGAAGCGATCATTCCTCACATCCGAGGACTCACCAGCGTCATCTTCCTGCCCCTCTTCTTTGCCGTGACCGGACTGCGCACCAACGTCGGCCTCCTGCGCACGCCCGAGCTCTGGCTCTGCTGCGCCCTCGTCCTCCTCGTCGCCATCGCCGGCAAACTCGGCGGCGCCACCCTCAGCGCCAGAGCCATCGGCTTCTCCTGGCGCGACGCCACCGCCATCGGCGCATTGATGAACACCCGCGGCCTCATGGAAATGGTCGTCCTCAACATCGGCCGCGACATCGGAGTCGTCTCCGACAGCCTCTTCACCATGTGCATCATCATGGCCCTCGTGACTACGGCGATGACGACGCCGCTGTTGGATTTGCTCGTCAGGAAGAGTGCGCATGAGGAAATCAACGCGTCCATCGCGTCACCCGAACCGAGCGGAATGTGAATCCACTGGACATCGGTGGCTGCGGCAGGGTTTGCTGACTGCAGCCTCCTAGACACCCTAGGAACGAGTTGTGCGGAGTAATATTCGAGATGCAGGATGGAAGATCCAGCGGCCGATCAGCCACCTGATAGAGACCCAATGTCTCGTCCGCGGCGGCGGCTGACTCTGTCCGGAGGTTTCGTTCTTGCGATTGTTGCGATACGCGGTTTTCCAGTTTGCACCAACTGATGTGGACAGCGTGGAGGCCTGGTCCCGCCGCGTCGGAGAAGACTTCGTTCAAGTGTCGTCGAATCAATACTATTCCGCACCCGCCAAGTCGCTACATGTCGTATCGGTTGCCATCGTAACAATGGGCTCCTTGCCAGAAAGAGATGGTCGGCTGCTCATAGTACCCACAGCCGCTCGCGAGAAAGCGGAGCTCATGCTTGAGCAGTGCGCCAATTCGCTGTCCGTAATGATGGTCACTCCCCGTGCGATTCTTTCGCCCGAACCCTATCTCGCGTTTGAGTGGGAGACAGAGGAAGAGAAGGAGTATCTTCTCGGGGCGGCGGGTTTCGCTGTCAGACAAAGCATGAGCATCAAGACCGAGCTCGCGATCGCCATGTGCATGGAGAACATCGAGCTACTCGGAGGTCGACAGGATGGCGCTGCTCTACTCGCAGAAGCCCTGTCTCAAAGTCATGCGCTCGGAAAGTTTCGCGAGTATATGCGTCTGTTCGAGCTTGCTTTTGCGTCGCCGGTCTCACATCTTGCAAAAAAGCTCGCGCAATTCCTTGGTTCCGGTGAGGCTGGCTACACCGTAGGTGAGGTGCGGCAGTGGATTGAGTTGCGAAACCCGGCCACGCACGCACAAGACGGAACCTTCGTCACGGAGGCTGCGGCCCGCCATTTCATCGCCCGCATTGAACAAGCTGCGTACGACGTTCTCTACAACAAGGACGAATGGCGCAATTCATCTAGGATCCGGCGAGACGCCTTCCGGCCCACGACCTGGACGACATCTACTGACGGAACTATTGCTGTAGAGCAAGGCAGTATCGCACACGTGCGTGCTGAGCTCCTTGACGGGTTCCTTGCGTACCCTCTTGATCGAAATTTTCAGATCGTGTTGGGTGAGAAATGTTGGTCGGAAGCCGTCGTGCAAAATTACGGACAAGCCCTGCACGGTGCAGCGTTCTCCTCGTCGGACGCGTGACCGGTGCATGGACGTGAGCACCAAGATGGGGGTCAGGCCTTCTCTCTTCTTTGCCAAGGTCTGCACCGGGATGGGGTCAGGCCTTCTCTCTTCGGTGGCCCGCCGGAAGCACGGGGGGTCAGGCCTTCTCTCTTCGGTGGCCCGCCGGAAGCACGGGGGGTCAGGCCTTTTCTCTTCGGTGTGCCGCCGCAACGTGTCGATTCCGCGGCACATCAGGCCGCGGCGCCCAGCCGATTTGCAGGCGTTCTGAGAAGGACAGAAGGCCTGACCCGCACAAGGCTATGACCCGCACAAGGCTTCTCGAAGACAAGACTTCAGCGGCAATTTCCAGCCGGCGAGTCGAGATCAAGCAGGAACGTAGGACAGCCTGATCACATCCTCGCCGATCCGATCATGAGTCATCAGGCGGAGCGGCGGCCGGGGTCCGGCGAAATATGGCTTGCCGTGACCAAGCACGACAGGGTGCAGGTAGATTCGATACTCATCGATCAGGCCCAGCTCGGTGAGGCTTTGCGCCAGGTCCGGGCCGGCGACTTCGATCTCCCCGTCGCGCTCGGCCTTCAGCTTGCGGATCGCGCCCTCGAGATCATCCTCAACAAGCGTAGCGTTGGGACCGACCGACTTCAACGAGCGCGAGACGACCCATTTCGGCTGCTTCCGCCACGCCGCCGCGAAGGCCTGTTCCGCTGTATCCCATTCAGGATGATCGTCGTCCCAGTAACGCATGACCTCATACATCTGGCGACCGTACACACTGCCCGCCTGCCCCTGAGCCTCCTCGATGAAATGGCGGAAGAGCGTGGGGCTTGGCCCAAACGCCATATGGTCGACGTAGCCGTCCAGGGACTGGTTCATTCCGAACACGAGCTTGGCCATTCCATTCCTTCCTCACGCGGCACATCCGCGCGGTTCTGCGCGTGATGAAACGGGTTGTCAGCAGATCGATCGATATTATCTCGCAACTGCAAACCAGGGTCAGGCCTTCTCTCTCCGGTGTCCCTCCGCAACGTGTTGATTCCGCACTACATCAGGTCCGGCATCTCAGTCGATCTGCAAGCGTGAGTCGAGAAAGGAAGAACGAAGCCCCCCCACAATGACTGTCGTGTGCAGCGAGCGTGAGCGTCCGGCCGTTAGACGCCTCGAAAGGTTCCGAGGTACGATGAGACACCATGAACACGGCGCTTTTCCTGGAGGCAAAACGTTTGACCGTGGATGAGAGGATTCAGCTCGTCTCCGCGATCTGGGACACCGTCGCCGAAGACGCTTCCACCGAGTCTCTCCCTGTCTCTGACTCGCATCGGCTGGAGCTGGATCACCGGTTGGAAGAGCGGCGAACAAATCCGGAAGCCGAGTCGAGTTGGAGCGACGTCGCTGACCGTCTTCGAAAGCGGTGAAGTACGGCATCATCGTTCGACGCCTCGCGGAACGTGACCTCGAAGAGGTAGAGGATTGGTACAACGAGCAGCAGCACGGCCTGGGCGCGGAGCTCCGCCAGACGATCGACGATCTTCTTGCACGCCTCGCGGAGAATCCCAGAGTCTATCCGAGAGTCCACGGTGAGGTTCATCGTGCGGTACTGCGTCGATTTCCCTACCTCGTCTACTTTCTGATCGACGGTTCCGACGTGGTCGTTCTGGGGGTCCTTGATAGCAGGCGAGACCCGCGAGCTCACCGTGAGCGATCCGGCGCATGACTTTTCGTTGGAGCCGGCTTCGGCCCAGCGTGCATCAGGAGTATCAGAGTGGTGATCTCCACCTGCGAGACATGAAAACCGGGGCGTGGAGGTAGGGAAGTGGCCGCCGGTGACACTCCTAGATCAGGAACACTCGTCGGGGAAGACTCACGTCTTCCGAAAGGGAGAAGGGCATGCGCGCAACACTATCTTTCAAGATTCAGCCACCACTGCTCGTCAATCAGCAGTTCAAGGACAACGGCGGAAACTGGCAATATGTCGGAGCCGACGCTGTTGAGCAATCGAACAACGAGGCGGTCAAGCTCATCGCAATGAAACGCGATAACAGTACTTGCGGCATCGCATTTGCGGCATCGATGCTCACGGCGACGGTGATGTTTGCTTCGCAGGAAAATTCTGTTCCCGAACACATTACGATTCAGGGACTCCATGACCTCACGTCAAACAACGAGATCGGCAGTGTCAGCTCTGCCTCTTCGCGATTCGAGGCATTCATAGGCGGCCCTTTCTCGTTCGATTCCGGAACAGGCGTCCTCACCATTTCGGCGCGCGACAGGCAAGGGTATGACTGAACAATCCGAGTCATGGATCACCGGCAGTCCCTCTGCCTCCACTCAGTGTCGCACTGCCCTCACCCGCGCGACCCTCGGCGCGATCGTGAAATCGGCCCGCATCAACACGATCGTGTACGGGTTCCACGTCGAGAGCGCGTAGTAAATCGACAGCGTGCTGCCGGACACGCGCGTGAAGCGCTCGATCATGTATGGCGCGTACGAGCCGCCTGGAGTTGTGAGGGGGTCGTTGCCGCCGATGGTCGGGCCGTTCAGTCCGTCGTTTGGCGTGATGCCGGGATCGTGCATGAACTTGCCGTTGGCGCCGTCGCGTCTCTGATTGAAGATGAGCTGAGGCTCGGCCCATGGACCCCACGGATCCTTCGCGTACGTGAAATGGACGCCGGCCGTCAACGGCGAATGGCGGCCGCCGTCGTACGTCATCAGCCAGAGACCCAACGCCGGCGAGTGGATGACGGAAACATTGCCGATGCTCGGGCCGCCCTTCTCCGCGACTACCGGGACCGCGGCTGATTCGGAGCTCGACCACACCGGCTGCCCGTTCACCAGGCCGGCGAAGTATCGCGTGCCGGCACCGGTGTCGAAACTGCTCGCGGGAATCGTGGCCAGGTAGACATCACTGGCGCGGTACGCGCCGAGCCCGAACATCATCACGTCGCTCCCCGACGTATGCAGCGAAGGGGTGATGAACTTCCCGTTCGGCCTGGTGGAGATCGTGCGCAACAGCGTGAACCTCCGCGTTGTCTCGTCGAAACGCGTCAGCGCCGAGTAGGCGTTGATGTCCGGCGTTGGGAGGCTCCTGTCCACGCCGGTGTGGCACACGATGAACGTCGCGCCGTCCAGGTGGATCCCGGCGTTGGGGACTTCGAACGCGCCCAGCCTGATCCCCGGCACGCGCACGAAGAAAGGCGTGCCGTCGGTCTTGGTGAAGACATCGAGAAAGAGACCCTGGGCCGGATCGGTGCTCGTGCTCGATGCCATCGTGTCCGAGGCGAAGTACTCCTCCGTCGCGCCGATGCTGTCGCCAAAAAGGAAGATTAGGTTTCCCTGCGACTCGAACGACGCGCCGAGGTCGGTGCCGAGAAGGGCGGCGCGCGTCGAGGTTTGGCTCGTGGTCGGCTTGCATTGACCGGTGGCTGCCTGCGCGGTGTAGTCGCAGTCGCCGATCATTTGCTCGACTTTGACCGACGAGCCGCTAATCCAGGTCAGCTTCGTGCTCGCGACGACTGCAACCGGAAAAACGCAAACGATCAGGATGGTTACGCCCAGGCTCTTCATGATTGTCCTTTGGACGCTGGCATGGCCGTCCTGCTTACGCGCCCGGCAGTCACCGCGCGATGCCGTCCAACTCTGCGCGCTCCGGCCGGCCGGAACCGCGGCACCAGCATAGTGGGTGCTAGAGTAGCGCGAGGGGTTCCAGCGGCTGAGCGCTGGTCCGTTGGACGGCGCAGGCACATATGCTCGGCTTCATGATTCTGGCGTTTGCGGCGTTCGCGCCGACCGAACCTGATCAGGTTCGACCCGCAGTCGCAGCGGTCTGCTCTGCGACAGAGAAGCTCGGAACGACGGAGCCTGAACTTCGGCGAGCACTGGGCGCGCTGGCTGCTCGGCGCGAAACAGTTGTTCAGAACCCGCACGAACCAACCCAGAAGGACGTGCGCGTCGACATCGAGTTCAAGTCGGCGAGCGCGGTGCTCTACATTGTTCCCGCAGCGAACCGATCCTTTCTCGCGCAGTTCGTGCTGCGCCGGCCGCTGGCGAATCTCGAGGTCCCGATCAGGATCGGTGCTCCATTGAAAGCGGCACGTGAGTATCTTGGTGTGCCCGACAGCGAGAAACCGAATGCTCTCGAGTACCGCTGCGACTACGAGCTCGGATCGACCCTCCGAATTGGCTACACGAGGGGGCGAGTTTCTTCGATCGAGTGGCACAACTGGCCAGACTGAAAGCCATCCAACTCTGCCGCTGCAGCACTCTCGGCCATCAGCTTAGGCAATTGCGTTACCATGGCTGAAACGGACAGCATGAGGTGAAAAGTCGTGACGATCGCGCGTGTCTTTACGTGGGTAGCAGTCGTGATTTGGGCGATCTGGGTGGGTGGGCAAACCTATCACGCGATGATGGTTGTCCCGATCTGGAGCCTTGACCCGCCACGGACGATCGAACGGTACACGGAAGCGGGTGAGGGTGCGCACACGTTGCCTTTCTTTGTGGTCTTCACGACCGTATGGACGTTTCTGGGCGCGACGGTCGCGGCTTTTGCTGCGCGGGCGCTGGCTTGGCGCGAGCGCCGGTGGATCGTCGCATTTGCTCTCGGATCTCTAATCGTATCGGTCGCGCTAATCGCCTGGATGGCACCCCTCATCTGGGGTCTCATCCTTCGTCAGTATTCCACGCCAGCACAAGCAGCGGCGCAGTTCCGCTTGTGGGAGACGGCCAATCTCGCGCGCCTTGGCGCGGAGTTTCTACTTCTTCTGGTGGGGATGCGAGCGTTGATCGGCGTACACGTGAACACACCAGTGGCAACCCAGGCGGCGGCCGTCAAAGAGTAGCGAGGGTCGCGCGGGCGACTGCCTGATTGTGCTCTGCCATCACCGCGCCTTAGCCGTTGCATGTCGTGCTGAGATGATGGAGATCACGAGGTCACACGCAAGGAGCTGGGCCGAGCGGTACTTCCTGGCCTGGCAGACGAATGATCGGGCAACGGTCGAGTCCCTATTCTCCGAAGACGCCGTCTATTTCTACGGCCCCTTTCGTCCTCCGGCACGGGGACGCGACACGATCGTGGCGCGCTGGCTCGAACATGCGCAACCTGATGTCACGAGCCAGTTCGAGGTCGTAGCGGTCGAGCATCGCGTAGCGGTGATTCACTGGCGAGTGGCGTTCCAGGGAAACGGGCAGAGGGAACTGGACGGAGTCCTGATCGTCCGCTTCGACGCCGATGGTCTCTGCTGCGAGCATCGGGAATGGTACGTAGAGAGAATGGTCACTCAGCAGTCGTGACGAGGCAACAACGGCCGCGATCGGAGTCGGCTCTGCCAACCGCGCCCGTGGGCGTTCCAAATGCGCTATCTTTTCGCACGCGGTTGGCGCCGATGAGCGGCAGGCCGTGGGGCGTCTCAATGACGCGCCTTTCGGAGGGACCGTGGTTGACGACGACCTGTCCAGCATGTCGCGAGAAGCGCTCATCGCGGAGGTCCAGAGACTGCGCGAAGGAATCCGGCATCACCGCGACGGCTCCGGGCAAGAGCTCTGTTGGCATCATCCGAAACTCTGGGGCCTTTTGCCAGAAGGCACCGATCCGCTGCCTGTGGTGCCGGATTGGCCGGCATTCCTGCGTGGTTGTGTGCGGTACCGCGAATCTCTCGACACGCAACTGCCACAAGCTCCCCGCACGAACGAAGAGTACGGCTCTAAAGGCGAGTAGCTGATCGCGCAGCGAAAACGGGCAGCGTTGTTCGGGGTTACCCCAACGGTCTTCAGTTGGTTCAGAGTTAGATTTAGGGCGAGTACACGATGGATCCAAACCTACAGCTCGAGTACATCAAACAGCAGCTCGACCACGAGATCGCGCTATACACGATGCGCAAGCATTTCAACCGCAAGGCGGCATTTGCTTTCACGGTCGTTCCAGCAACCCTCGCTGCGTTCGCTACTGTTGCCATCGGGGCTTCCGAGAAACTCGGCAATCAGTGGCTTCCGATTCTGGCGATGGTGGCCACGGGCATCGCATCGATTCTTGGAGCATGGGAATCGCTGTTTGCGAATCGCAGGCTCTGGAGAGTGAATAACGTCGTCTGACATCGAGTATCGAGAGAAGGAAGCGAGCCGGCCGCTGACTCAAGTAGAGACCGACGAGTATTTTGCGCGACTCAAGGCGCTGAGAAGAGAAGGTGAGAGCTCTTACCAACGCGCAGTCGGTCACGAGTAGTTGAGCTCTCGGAGCGTCGTGAAAATGTTCCGCATCGCACTGGCCAACATCCGCTTGCCTGACAGTCTCGATCACTCCATCGAGCTTGCCACTCACGCCGTTGCGAATGCCTCCGCGCGCGGCGCGCAGATCATTTGCTTTCCCGAGTGTTTCGTTCCTGGTTATCGCGCGGCCGGCAGGCAGGTCGCGCCTCCGCGCGCAACGTTACTGGAAGAAGCGTGGCTCACGATCGCGAGGGAAGCGGCGAAGGGGCGGATCGCTGTCGTGCTGGGAACCGAGCGCATCGTCGATCAGGCGTTGGTTGCAACGGCGCTGGTCATCGATGCAGATGGCTCGCTGGCGGGTTTTCAGGACAAGGTGCAGATCGACCCGTCGGAAGAGGGCACTTACACGCCGGGCTCTGAGCGTCAGCTCTTTCGCGTGGGTCCGCTGACGTTCGGCGTTGCGATCTGTCACGAAGGTTGGCGCTATCCGGAGACGGTTCGCTGGGCCGCGCAGCGCGGCGCGCAGATCGTGTTTCATCCTCATTTTCATGAAGCGGAACCGGGCTCGTACCGGCCGAGAGTATTTGCGGATCCGCTCAATACGTTTCATGAGAAGGCGGCGTTGTGCCGCGCTGCCGAGAACACGTGCTACTTCGCCACGGTGAACTATGCGAGCGATGGCTCTCCGACAACGTCCGCGATCGTGAATCCCGATGGCACTTTGCTCAGCTTCCAACCTTACGACGAAGAAGGCTTGCTGATCGGAGACATTGATCTCGGCGCCGCGACCGGTTTGCTGGCGTCCCGCTACAAGCCGCTCGCGTAAGGTTCCTTCGCCGGCCAAGCCATAGTAGGCGTTCCGCAACCCTGTATCATTGGCGTCGCCAATGCAGTCGTCGGAAGCAGATGACGGTTACCGCGAGCTTCATACGTTGACGCCAGGAGTATGAGAATGATCTGTTCGCGATTCCTTGCCGCGCTTGCTGTCGGAATGCTCATTGCCTGTGCGACCACCCCCGAGCCGGGCGCGCCCACCGAGCCCGCCGCGATCGCTCCGCCGGTTGCGATCGTCCAGCAGACGGAGGTGTCGCGCAGCGGCTACGAGAACAAAGTGGCCGAACTGCACACGACCGCCGGCGAGATCGACATCCGCTTTTTTCCGCACGTCGCTCCGAACCATGTCAGGAACTTCATCGATCTCGCGAATCGTGGTTTCTACAACGGGACCAGGTTCCATCGCGTGATCCCCGACTTCATGATCCAGGGCGGCGATCCCAATACGATCTCCGAGGACAAATCAGTGTGGGGCAAGGGCGGCTCGGACTCGAGAGTGAACGCGGAGTTCAGCAAGGTGTCGCACAAACGCGGCATCGTTTCGATGGCACGCGCGCAGGATCCGAACAGCGCCACGTCGCAATTCTTCATCGTGGTGGCCGACTCCACATTCCTCGACGAGGAGTATTCGGTGTTCGGCGTAGTCACGAACGGGATGGAGGTCGCGGACAAGATCGTCAACGCACCACGCAACGACGCCGACCTTCCGCACGAGCCGGTTTCGATCATCAAGGTCGTCGTTCGTGAAGCGCGTGACGGCGAGATGGTTCCGGCACAACAGTAGGCATCCTGCACCTATGACTGAAATCCCTGAACTAACAGCAAAACAACTGGCAAGCGCCCTTCCCGCACGTTTGCGAAAGAGGCTCATGCTCGGACAGTTCGAGTCGGGCGAAGACATTTCTGCGCTGCGGCGATTCGCTGGACTGACTCAGACTCAGTTTGCGCAGGCGATGGGGATCAGCGTTCATACGCTGCGCAATTGGGAACAGGGCCGGCGGCACCCTGACGGTCCGGCAATCGCGCTGTTGCGAATCGCGGCTCGGCATCCCCGCATCATTCGCGAGAACCTCACCTCTGCGGCCTGACGTCGTTCCGTGCACTGTCGTCCGCTACGCGGACTCGAATGATGCGCGCGTTGTACCGCGTAGCGGTTCGGAGAGGGTAGCCGTGGGTTGCGCGCGCAGACGCGCTACCCACGGACACGAACGTATTGGAAGTCGCACCACGTCAGTGG